>JBKPLX010000001.1:0-12236 GCA_046731855.1 Verrucomicrobiota bacterium
GCAAGGCGTGATGTTGGCCGAGACGGACCTGAAGCTGGTGGAACCAGGCGGCGACGTGCCGCTCGAGAAAAAGAAAGCAATGATTGAAGCGGTGCGGAACATCCCGGGTGTGGTGGCAGCGGGCACGGTGAACCGAGTGCCTTTTAATGGCGGTCTGCGTGGAGTTCCGATTTTCCAGCCGGGGACGACCGAGTTCACCCTGAACAATTCTGTTCTGGCGCCCTACGTGTTTACCATATCGCCGGGATACCTGGAGGCTGCTGGTACTCGGCTTCTCGGTGGACGGGATTTCTCATGGCAGGACACTACCAAAACGCCCTATGTGGCGATCGTGAACGAAACCTTCGCGCGCAAAATGTGGGGCGACACCTCGGCGATAGGACAGCGTTTCATCGTACGGAGCCGGTTGACCGAAGTCGTGGGCGTGGTGGAGGACGGCAAATACCACAACATGCAAGAGTCGCAGCAACCAGTGGCGTATCTGTCGCTCTCGCAAAATGAGCAGAACCACATGATTTTCGTCGCGCGATCGCAGCGGGCACAGAATGAGATGGCGGCCACGCTTGAACGCACCCTGAACAGCCTCGAGCCGGATGCGCGAATCAAAGCGCAAAGCTGGCTCGAAGTGCTAGGGGGGCTGAATGCGCTGTTCCCGGCCCGGGCAGCAAGCGTAGCACTCTGCATCATGGGCCTGTTGGCGGCGATGCTGGCGGTGACCGGCATCTTCGGCATGGCGGCGTACAACGTGAGCCGCCGGATGAAGGAGCTTGGCATCCGCGTGGCGTTAGGCGCGCGCACGAAACATGTGATGAGCGCAGCTGTGGGGCGGCCAATCGTCCTGCTTGTGATCGGGTCGTTACTAGGGCTGCTGTCAGGCGTCCTCGCTAGTCGCCTGCTGGGGCACATCGTGTATCAGGCGAATCCGCAGGATCCCGTCGTCGTGGGCGGCGCGGTGCTAATAATGGGGTTGCTGGGCGTTGCAGCGTCGGCCATTCCGGCCATGCGAGCGCTTGCCGTGGATCCCTCCAAACTTTTGCGGGAAGAGTGAACCAGGTGAATGCGCTTCACGTTAGCGACCACCTGGGAAGATGCAGGTAATTATCCCTGCTTTTTGTTGCTGGCGAGCCTGATTCCTAAATCGCGTAATTGTCGGGAGTCGACTTCTGCTGGTGAATTCGACATCATATCCATGCCACGATTGTTCTTTGGGAAGGCTATCACGTCGCGAATGCCTTGTTCGCCGGCGATGAGCATGACCAGCCGATCGAAGCCGAACGCGATTCCCCCGTGGGGTGGCGCGCCAAAATGCAGTGCGCGCAACAAGTGACCAAACTGCGCTTGCCGATTTTCCGGGCTGATGCCGAGCGCCTCGAACATTTTGTCCTGCAACTCGGGTTCGTAAATTCGCATACTGCCGCCGCCGATCTCGACACCATTCAAAACGACGTCGTACGCTTCGGCGCGAACCTCCGAAAACTTCTTTTCCTCAAACAGCGGCATGTCCTCCGCTTTCGGTCGCGTAAACGGATGATGCATGGCGTTCCATTTGTTTTCTTCCGGGCTCCATTCAAACAGCGGAAAATCTGTGACCCAAAGAAAGTCCCATTCCGGCGCGCTAGAGCCCCGTCCGGCTCGGACCGGTCGCGCCCTACCATGCAACTCCTGAATCTCCGCAATGCGCAGGCGCAATCGCCCAAGGACTTCACAGGCGATCTCCCATTTGTCCGCACCGAAGAAAACGCAGTCGCCTTCCTCGATTTTCAGTTTCGATTGAAGCGTCGCCTTTTCAGTTTCGGAGAAAAATTTCACGATGGGCGATTTCCATTCGCCGTTCTCAATCTTGATAAAGGCGAGCCCTTTTGCGCCGTACAACTTCGCAATCTCGGTTAATTCGTCAGCTTGCCCGATGGTGATGCTGGCAAACCCTTTTGCGTTAATCGCTTTTACCACGCCGCCAGATTCGAGCGCGTTACGAAAAACTTTGAAACTGCTCTCGCGAAAAATTTCTCGTAGATCGACAAGCTCCATTCCGAAACGCCGATCGGGTTTATCGCTCCCATAGCGATCGATGGCTTCGCGGTAAGTGAGCCGGTCAAACGGGACCTTGATCTCGATATTGCGTGTCGCTCTGAAGATCGCAGCCAGCATTCCTTCGGTAACCGCGAAAATGTCGTCCGGCGTGACGAACGACGCCTCGATATCAATTTGGGTAAACTCCGGCTGCCGATCCGCGCGCAGATCTTCGTCGCGAAAACATTTCGCGATCTGAAAATATTTTTCCACACCGGCGACCATCAGTAGTTGTTTGTACTGCTGCGGCGCCTGTGGCAGCGCATAGAATTTCCCTGGGGCGATTCGGCTCGGTACCAAAAAATCTCTCGCTCCTTCCGGAGTGCTTTTGGAAAGAATCGGAGTCTCAACCTCGACGAAACCCTGCGCATCGAGATAATCGCGCGTCGCTTTCGCCGCGACGTGGCGCAGCCGCAGATTGCGCGCCATCCGCGCACGGCGCAAATCATAGTATCGATGGGTCATTCGCAAGTCTTCGTTGTGCGACTCGGCGTCGATCGGGAACGGCAGATCATCCGCCCGATTCAGAATCTTCAGTTCGCTCGGAATGATTTCGATATCGCCAGTGGTGAGGTTTGGGTTTTCTGTCCCCGGCAGCCGCGCAGCGACACGGCCCGAGACCTGGATCACGTCTTCACCGCGCAACGTATGCGCCTGCTTCGCAAGCTGCGGATTTTCCTCAGGCCGAAACACGATCTGCGTCAACCCTTCGCGATCGCGGAGATCAATGAAAATTACTCCACCGTGATCGCGTGTGACATCTACCCATCCGGCCAAAGCGACCTGTTTACCGATGTCGCTCTTGCGAAGTGAATTGCAGTTGTGCGTGCGATACATGTTTCTTGTCATTCCGAGCGAAGTCGAGGAAACCCCGTTGCTAAACCCTGGACAATGCGACGGGATCCTTCGACTTCGCTTCACTGCGCTCAGGATGACAAGCTGGATTACGCTTGCAAGTGCGCAAGTAACTCCCCGTGGTGAACTAAAGATTCTTCGCGCGTAGCCAGGTCCTTTACTTTTACCTGCGGCCATTCATCTCCGAACAGGACCGCAACGCGCGCGCCAAGTTGCTCGGCAGTTTGAAATTGTTTGCCGACCTTTTCACTGGCGAGCGGATAATCCACACGATAGCCGCGATCGCGTAATTGTTGAATTTGCGCAAGAGCGTCGGCGCGGCGCTGTTCCTTTGCGATAACCATGTAGATGTCGATCTTCCGATCGTTCTCTATTGCATTCTCAAGTTTCTCACGCGCATGAGCTGTTTCATTCACAAGCTCACCGAGCACAACGTCTCCCATAGCGAAACCGAGGGCCGGCATTGCAACTGCGCCGTCACTCAGCTGTGCGATTAGATTGTCGTAGCGACCGCCACCGGCGATGGCACGGAATTTTCCGCCGCGATCGAACACCTCAAATACGATGCCTGTGTAATAGGCAAGTCCGCGTACAATGCCGACATCTATCGCCACGTAATCGCTGAGTCCTCGCTCGCGAAGGCCGTCAACCAGTTTGTCGAGCTTCCGGCTCTTCCCGCCGGTCTTTAGAATTGAAAAGACTGGGTCTGCGAGTTTGCCAAGTTTCTCCGCTGTTTTCTCGCGCGGTTCACGTCCGGATTTATCGATTACCTGCAACAATTCGTCCCATCGGTCCACCAACACATCGTTTTCGCGCAGGAAATCGGTCCAGAAATCCCGGTCGCTGATCCGGACAACAAAATCTTTTTCGGTGAATCCAAACGCCCGCAGAATATCGATGCAGAGCGCCACCAACTCGATGTCAGCGGCAAGGTTCACCTCCCCGATAATGTCGCAGTTGAGTTGGAAATGTTCGCGCAATCTTCCGCGCTGTTGTTTTTCGTAACGGAAAAATTGGCCGATAGAGAACCATTTGAGCGGCTTCTTGAATTCGCGCTCGTGTGCGGCGACCACGCGAGCAAGCGTGGGCGTGAGCTCGGGGCGCATGGCAACTTCGCGTTCGCCTTTATCAGTGAAGTTGAAAAGTTGATCGACGATTTCTACGCCGCTCTTCTTTTTATAGAGCTCGGTGGGTTCCAGAACGGGACCGTCCCATTCAACAAAGCCATAGCGACGCGCGACTTCGCGCCAACGCGTGAAGAGATAGTTGCGTGCTGCGCAGTCGTCGGGAAGGAAATCGCGAAAACCGGGTAAAGCCTGCATAAACGGCCCTTTATCTTACCTTGTTGTAACAAAAGGGCTTACGCGCACGAATGCGACCACGCGAGGCGGAATTTACGATATCAGGGCGTAACCGAAGAAGCTCCGGCACGAAGCAACCGGAGAGATAGGCAATGAAGAACATTGATTCAATCAAAGCAGAGAGACAAATATGAAACAAACGAGATTAGTAAAAATATTGGCAGCAGGATTTGCTTGCGCGATGGGGTTAGGGATAGCGCTGGCACAGACCACGACGACCACGACCAGCACTGATCCTGTAACAGGCACGACTACAACTCAACAGACAACAACCAGCAGTGCTGGCACAATTGTTACGTACACACCGGATTCGGATTACTTCATGTTCCGGACAACGCCGGAGGTGGCGCCAACACGTTATTATTACACTCGGGACACCACGGTGGTGGATCCTGAGGGTCGCACCGTCAGTTGGTCGGCTATTCGACCAGATATGCCGGCGACCATCTATTACACGAACGTTGGTGACCGCGTGCTCGTGCGCAAAGTGGTGTTGAGCCGACCGCCCAGAATTATCAAGCACGAGGAAACAACCACTACGACGACGACAAGACCTTAATGGGGAAATCGTCGAGACCAAAATCACAAGCGCCCGCGAAAAATTTCGCGGGCGCTTTGCTGTAGGGGTTTGCTGCTTGCGACGCAAGGATGGCGATACGGATTTTCAGATCTCCGCTTCCCGCGTAGATTCACGGTCGGATGGCTGTCCCGACCAAAGAGAAGCCGGATTTGCAGAAAAAGGTGCATGAAGTCCCGCACAAGCCAGGTGTGTACTTGATGCGCGACCGGTTTAACCGCGTTATTTACGTGGGTAAGGCGCGGGACCTGCGTAAACGAGTGGGTTCATATTTTCTTCCGTCTAAGCTGGCGCAGGCCGATTTGAAAACCCGCGCCATGCTCGACGCGACATTTGATTTTGAAACACATACAGTTCGCAGCGAAGCGGAATCCGTTCTGCTCGAAGGCAAACTAATCAAGGAATATCGGCCGCGTTATAATGTTTCCTTTCGCGACGATAAACGGTTCCTTCTTGTCAGGGTCGATCTTTCAGAGGAGTGGCCGCGTTTTCGGCTTGCTCGGTTCAAAAAGGACGATGGCAGCCGCTACTTCGGTCCGTACGCGCATGCTGGTGCCCTGCGGCAGACATTGAATTTCATGCGGAAAAAATTTGGCGTGCTCACATTTGGACGAGGCTCGCCTACCGAACGTGAGTTGAAATCAGCGACCTATCAAGTCCCGGTGCGCTTGAGCGAAATTAGCGCCGAGCAATACCGCGAGCGCGTCCTCCGAGCCTCCGAGTTTTTGGAAGGAAAATCGAGGGAAATGATCGCGACGTTGGAAGAAGAAATGCGGAAAGCGGCGAAGAAAATGGACTTCGAGAAAGCAGCCGAACTACGCAACATGATTGACGATTTGCGCAGCACGACAAGGCCAATGCGTCGATTTACCCGTAGCAGTTTGCCGAGCACAATCGACCCGATGGCGGACGTGCGCGCGTTGGCTGATGCGCTACAACTGCCACAGGTGCCGCGCGTGATGGAATGTTTCGATATCTCGAATATTTCCACGACGCACGTCGTTGCTTCGATGGTTTGTTTTCGGGACGGCGTGGCGGACAAGGACAATTACCGTCGTTATCGAGTGCGAACGGTCGAAGGCC
Organism: Verrucomicrobiota bacterium; assembly: GCA_046731855.1. Taxonomy (GTDB): domain Bacteria; phylum Verrucomicrobiota; class Verrucomicrobiia; order Chthoniobacterales; family UBA10450; genus Udaeobacter. Next base: position 5,947 of record JBKPLX010000001.1, read on the forward strand.
AGGACGATTTCGCCAGCATGGCCGAGGTCGTCCGGCGCAGATATTCGCGTGTTCTGCTGGATGCACGCGATGCAAATCCCGATGTAGCGGAGTTTTCGCAAGAGAATGCCGTGGATGCGCTGGCGCGAATTTCGGGTCATCCCGAGCGAAGTCGAGAGACCCCGTTGCAAAACGCACGGCTAACTTCTTGGGACTCCTCGACCCCGAAAACTTTCGGGGCTCGGAATGACGAAGGTTTCGTTGCCGTCCGGCTACCAGACCTGATTATCGTAGATGGCGGAAAGGGCCAACTCTCCGCTGCCTGCCGTGAATTGCAGCGATTAGGTTTGCACGATCTCCCCATTATCGGCCTGGCCAAGGAACGGGAAGAGATTTACCGGCCGGGCCGGGCCCTGCCGCTGCAACTTCCAATGGACTCCGGTGCCTTGCGATTGCTCCAACGCATTCGCGACGAAGCGCATCGCTTCGCCAACGCATATCACCAATTGCTCATGAAAAAACGGGTTGGCGAAAGCATTCTTGACGATTGCCCCGGCGTGAGTCAGAACCGCAAGAATTTGCTGCTGCGAAAGTTCGGCTCGGTGAATCGCCTGCGTAAGGCGACGGTGAACGAAATCGCCTCGACCGAAGGCATCGGCCGCAAGGTGGCCGAAGAAGTTCATCAATTCCTGCAAAAGCATTGATCTATAGTTAGATTTGAAACTCCCTCGCTTCCCAACTCGCTCGCCGCTACCCGTCGCGGCTTTGCCTTCTATGTCGCTGCTCCCATCAGCTCCATTTGCAGATTTGCTTTTTCGAATGAAATCACTGTGGGGAACTTTGGGCAGTTTGTGGATTTTGTTCTCGATCCAGACAACGCCGACCGCATTATTTGCCCAAGCGCTGGCGCCATCGGCTGTGCCAGGCACTATCATACCTGCACAAGGTGAGGAGGAAACAATTGTGCCGACATTCGAGACCCAAAAACTCGCGCGCACGTACATCCTCGATGTTCCGGCCCCGCGCGGTCAGATCACAGACCGCAACGGCGAACCGCTTGCGCAAAATCGGCTTAGCTACAATCTCGCCATCAATTTCCCAACGCCGCTTGATTTTTCCGATGCGCAGGCGCTCAGCTTCGCCAGAGAAAAAATCGACAGGACGGCCAGGCTAATTGGTCGCAAAATCAAGATTTCCGATGACGCGATCCTTCGCCATTACCGTAACCGAGGAATCATGCCGATGGAGATCGCGCAGAATCTTAGCCAACTGGAGTACGAACAGATCAAAAATGATCCGCCGCCCGGCGTGTTCGTGCGCCCGATCTACGTGCGTGTTTATCCAAACGGAAAAGTCGCCGGTCAAATTATCGGTTACACCGGCAAGACCGGGCGAAATCCGGACGGCATAGTCGACAATCACGAAACGCTCTGGCCTGAAACCGAGGGACGCGAGGGACTCGAGCAAACGTTCAACGAAATGCTCACAGGCAAGCATGGCGAATACAAGCTCACCTTTGATAAAGATGGTCGGAAGACTTCCGAGAAACTAGTCACTCCGCCTGAGCCCGGCTATAATGTGGTCACCACGCTTGACCTGCGTCTTCAGCAACTCGCTGAAAAGGCGTTGGAAGCAAAAGCAAAACGCGGCGCGATTGTCGTTATCGATCCAAATAATGGCGACATTCTCGCGTTGGCCTCCTGGCCTACTTACGATCCAAATCTATTTGTTCCATCTATCTCGGCCGAACAACTCAAAACCTTGCAGAACGATCCAGACATTCCGCTTTTGCCGCGAGCGTATCGTTCGTCCTATCCGCCTGGATCTACCTTTAAGATCGCGGTTGGCATTGCCGCGCTCGAGAGCCATGCCGTCCAACCCGAGGATCGATATGAATGCGTTCCGGCAATTCAAATCGGCAACGTCACGTTTCACAATTGGAAAAAAGCCAATCGCGGCGCGTTGAACTTTGTGCAGGCGCTTACCGAATCGTGCGACACATGGTTTTATCAGGTTGGGATCAAAACCGGCGCGCAACCCATCATCGATTGGGCGTTGCAATTAGGCTTCGGCGCTAAGTGCGGCATCCCTTTGCGCGGAGAAGCGGAAGGTCGTGTTCCCAATGATGAATACATGAAGGCAACGCACGGTCGCAGGTTGCTCAACGGCGACATTGCAAACATGTCGATTGGCCAGGGAGATACGCAAGTCACTCCGCTGCAAATGGCCCAGGCGATGGGCGTCGTGGCAAACGGCGGGACCTTGTATCAAGCGCGGCTGGTCCAACAGGTGCAGACCTTCGATAACCAAATAGTTACTGCCTATCAGGTGCGAGCGAAGAGAACGCTAAACATGTCATCCGAGACAATGGACGAATTGCACACCGGAATGGTCGACGTTGTGAATGGCGCGGGCGGCACCGCGCACCAGGCCAGCCTCGATAATGCTGAGGTCGCCGGTAAAACTGGCACTGCGCAATGGGGACCGAAAAACAAAGAGCGCACGGCGGCATGGTTTGCCGGGTTCCTCCCAGCCGACCAACCGCGGTATGCCTTCGCAGCGCTTTACGAGGGCGAAGTTGGCAGCAAAGTCCATGGCGGCTCCGCGGCTGCTCCAATGATTGCCGATATTTTCAAAGAGATTTACACGGGTGAAAAGGTAGTCAACCAGCGGCAGCGTCGCGCTCGCGAACAACCAGAGATTCGCCGCGCGGAACCGGTAGAGGAAGAAGACGAATCAGATTAATCTGCTACGCGGCCGCAGTTTCCTTTGGCACCTCCATCGTGCCTTTGAACTTCGGGGGCGCTTCCTCGATTCCGAAATTCTCAGAATAGAGTTTTTCGATTTTCACCATGTCGCCGGCTGTCAGGGGCGGGCAATCCGGCGCTTTCGCAAATTCAACAAGCTGTTCTTCGTTGTAAATGTTCGGAAGCGTCGAAGCCACGCGATCATCGGCGAGCAACCATTGCAACGCTGCTTGCCCGAGCGTGCGCTCGGAATTTTCAAGGAATCGCAATTGCTCAACCTTTTTGACTCCATTCAGTAGCCAGCTCCGCGGCCGATGGCTGCGATGATCGGTTGGGGGAAACGTTGTCTCCGCAGTGTATTTTCCCTCAAGCATTCCCGACGAATGCGTTACGCGGATAAGGAACATTGTGTCCTTGCCGAGTTTCATCGCGGCATCCTGAATGGCGCGCCCAGGATGCTGTTCAAGGATATTGTAAATATGCTGGACGCTCGTGACGTCCCGCTCCCGAATACAGTTGGTCCCCTCATACAACCAGCCAATTGCCGGGCCCAGGGCGATACCGTAGTATCGAATCTTCCCGGCGTTCTTTAATTTCCCGAGAGCCGTCCATACGGCGTCATCATCAACCTGCTCCATCCGGATATTGTGCAGTTGCAGTAGATCAATGCGATCCGTCTTCAGGCGCTTCAATGCTGCATCCGTCGCGCACATGATCGCTTCCGGTGAAAAATCCTGTGGAATTTCCCGCTGCCCGCGTCCTCGCGCTTCGCCGTGATGAACAAAATCGTACCCAACCTTGGTCGCGATCACGATTTCATCCCGCTGTTTCGGGAACGCTTTAGCGATCAATTCTTCACTCAACCCATTTCCGTACGTATCAGCTGCATCGAACAAAGTAATCCCGAGATCGAATGCCTTGTGCATCAACGCGATTGCTTCGCCTTCGGTAAAATTTCCCCACCAACCGGTGGAGATTGTCCACAAACCAAAGCCAACCTCGCTGACCGTTAGGTCGGTGTCCTTGTATGTGCGGAAATGCATCCTTTGAGTTTAAACGTCCAATGTCCAACGCTCAACGTCCAACGCTCAATTAATTGGATGTTGAACGTTGGACATTCGACGTTGAGCGTTTAACGGTGATCGGCAAATCAAAACCAGCCCTCCTAATCGTTGCGCACGGCTCGACGTTGAACCCGGATTCCAGCGCGCCGACACTGGCTCACGCGGCGGAAATTCGGCGACGGAAAATTTTTGCAGAGGTCGAATGTGCGTTCTGGAAGGAAGAACCAAGTCTGCGCGACGCGCTTTTCTTATTTGATCCGCAATCGATCCGTGAAGTCTGCGTGGTTCCAAATTTCATCAGCGAAGGGTACTTCACTCAAACGGTAATCCCGCGCGAGCTTGAACTGAATGGCGCCACGACAAAACGCTCGAATGGCCAAATCTGGAAATATTGCGGACCGGTTGGCAATCATGCGGCAATGACTGAATTGTTGCTCAGGCGCGCATCGGAGATAGCTCCCGGTGTCGATCCTGCCGAGACTAGCCTGCTCATCGTCGCGCACGGCACCGATTTGAACGAAAACAGCGCCGTGGCGGCAAAACTGGAAGCGGAAAAGATCCGTGGCCTCAAACAATTCGCGGAAGTGCTCAATGTTTATATGGAAGAACCGCCGCTGATATCGGATTGGCGAGAATTGACCAAGACTCAAAACGTAGTGGTCGTGCCGTTTTTTATCTCAGATGGACTTCATAGTTACGAAGACATACCGAGGCTGATCGGTATCGTTGTAGCCGCGGGCGTTGACGGCGGCCAACCACCGGGGTCAGCGCCCCCGGCTACAGCTCGTGGCGAAATCTTCCGGCGAAATCCATATATGATTGAAGGCCGTACTTTGTTCTATGCGCCATCGATCGGCACGGATCCAGGTTTTGCCGATATCATCATCGAGCAGGCAGGCATTACAAAAAGTTAAAATCGCACTCGCGCTTGGTTTCTTTTTGCGCAAGATTGCTCTCCCGCGAATGAAGGAAACCACTTGCAAGAAGCTGCAGGAGATCGGGGCATTTGCGCTGGCTGGCGGATGCACCCGCAAACGAATGAAGCAACTGGTGGAAATGATTCGCGCGGCTCGCGATTACCGGTGGCTGGCCGTTTACAAAATCGTCAAAGATGAATTTGTGATTCTCGCTGGCACAGGCAACGAGCCGCCCGCCTATCCACGCTTTCCCATTACACAGGGGTTGTGCGGCGCTACACTGGAGTCGGGAAAACCGATCATCGTCGGCGACGTGAGTAAGGATGCCCGCCATTTGCCTGCGTTTCACACCACGCGCTCGGAGATCGTCGTTCCAATGAAGAACGAGCACCGGCGCATTCTCGGAATCATGGACGTGGAGAGTGACAAGTTGAATGCCTTTGGCGAAGAAGATCGAGAATTTCTGGAGCGGGCCGGCGGTCTGATCGCGCACTGTTTGCATTAGTGTGGCGCGCTCCGACCGTCCCTCTCCACCGATGTCAGGTTTCATCGAGAGCGACGTAGAAGCAATGCTGGTCGCTCCTTTTTGTTTCGGCCAAATCTCTGTTCGAAAGACCAGCAAGAGCTTTGTGCTATGTCATCGCGATGACGAGGCACACGATCAGTTGGGAATGTTTCGAAACGCAGGAGACGCGGTCGAGATCGCAAGATATGACGACGACGGAAACTATCGTCCACTAAAAACCGCGCCGAACCTACGACACGGCTGGCGCCTGGAGCTTGGGACAATGGAGGAATTGAAACGCGCTCTCGATCATTTTTATCCTGGCAGGTTGGCCGTCTTCGTCGCATGGCAGAGTGGCCAGCTGCGCACCACGTTGCTCCGCGAAACACTGGATCGGCAATCGGGGATGTATCGTATCGCCGCCAAAATTTCGGATGCGCAGATTGATGATCTGGTGGCGAATTTTTGCCGATCCAGTGGTGGCTGTTTGCGGACAATTTTGTGGAAGCGCGACCAGTCCGGCGCGATTGCGTCAACAAAGTTGCCAAAGGAAAAGTTTGATCCGGGTTGGGATCAGGTCCAAACGGCAGGTAGGTCGGGGTCATCCGCCTTCGCTAAAGCTACGGCGGACACAGCGACCCCGGCTACAGTCCCGCTGCTTTGCCAGGAGGCGTGCAACCTTTTGGTAGCGGCCTGCCGAAAAGTAGTGAAGCCCGAATGATCATTCGCGCGCGGGACGTCGTGACGATGGATGGAGCGCATATTGAGAATGGCGCGGTCGCAATTTCCGGCGATCGAATTGTCGATGTTGGAAAATTCGGACAAATCAAAATGCGCAATTCCGGCGCCGTGGTCGATCTTGGCGAGCAAGCGCTGCTGCCGGGCCTGATTAACGCCCATTGTCATCTCGATTACACATGTTTACGCGGTGAGATTCCTCGACAACATTCGTTCACCGACTGGATCCGTGCCATTAACGCGGAGAAATCGAAACTCTCGCCAGAGGATTACGTCGCCTCAATCAAGGAAGGATTCGCGGAGGCAAAACGATTCGGCACGACAACCATCGCGAACTTAA
>JBKPLX010000002.1:0-6442 GCA_046731855.1 Verrucomicrobiota bacterium
AATCCGCTCCCGGTCCGAACCTATAGAGAACAGCGAAACTGATCGAGAGCAGGCCGAAAAGAAGAAGGCAAGCTTCCAGCAAGGATGCGCGCCCGGCTGTTCGCACAGCCAGGATTCCCTTGGTCGCCCACGTTATAATTAGCGGTGCCACTATTAATGCCGCGAGAGCGTTCGAAAAGAATCGTATGCGGATCAGCTCCCAGTAGCTGCCGTGGCCCCAGGCATTCCATCTTACAAACGCCGCATCCAGGAACGACGACAAAAACGGACCGGCGAACACTACACAGAGACAAAAAATGCCCGCGTTGCGCAGGCTTGTGAACTGAATTGGTCCACGTACCAAGTAGCGCATCAGACCCGCGCCGATCATCGCTTCGGAGGAGTTGCTGACGAACCAGGACAAAATCATCAGCCACGGAACATGACTCTGCAATTGTGTCGCGCAATGCGCCGGAAACGCCGCCAGTAGAACGAACCACCAGATGCGAGGCGGCGTGAGCAAAAGCGCTGCAACCAGGATGGAATTGGGAGGCCAAAGGACCGAAACCGGATATGGCTGGAAGGTCAGCGCAAAACCGATCTTGGCACCAAGATAATATCCCGCGAACACACACAACCCGATGACCGGCATGCGCCAACCAAACGGCGCACTGAAACTGTTTAGATTCCGCGATGCGGGTTGAACGCTGGCGGCTTCAAAAGGTTGGGAGACGCTTTTCATCTCCAGCAAACCTTATGGTTTCGAGAGCCACCTACCGTGACGATTGCGATTGTCATATGCCAACAACCGCAAGATGTGTGCCCCTACGTAGCGATGTCTTCCCACGGTACCTGCATTATTACACTGTCCGGCCCATGGGGAAAAGCTTATATTTCGTTAGGATATACTGTAACAGAACTGTAACAATCGGCTTCGTTGCAGCGGTGGCATTGCATTTCCAGCGGCATTGGCTTTGACGCATCGTGTCCGGAATCCCTAAATCACGTCTCTCGGTCAGCAGTTCTCATTTCTCGCTTTTACTTAGAGCATCGCGAACTGCGGATATGAATTTTTCGTCGTTAAACGGTTTCATGAAAAAGGCGACGGGTCCGATGGCCATGGCGGTAGCACGCGCAGCCAGGTCTTCCCGCGCGGTAATGACAATGATACGAGTCTTCGGGGAAATGGCACAAAGACGAGCCAGCACTTCCAGGCCGGTCACCTGATCCATCCAGATATCTGTCACCACCACTGGTACGTGGTGCGTGCCCGCGTGAGCCAGAAAATCTTCCGCTTTGCTAAAAGTGCGAACCTTGAGACCTTCGGAAGCGAGCAAGTAATGCATCGATTTGAGAACCGAAGGGTCGTCATCCACCAGACAAACCTCGCGCTCGCCCACTTGGTTCGGATCGCTCATGCAGCGGCTATCGTTTGCGTTTGCCCGCGCACGGCCGGGAGGCGAACAATCATGCTTGCGCCGCGGTCGGGTGCGTTTTCCCCCACGATCGTGCCGCCATGCGCTTCGATAATTGATCTGACAATAGCCAAGCCCATCCCCATTCCTTTTTGTTTAGTGGAAAAGAAGTGATCGAAAACTTTGTCCGGCCGATCCTTTGGCAATCCCGTTCCAAAATCACGCACGCTTACTTCGACGACATCGCCCTTATCCGAACGAGTTTTAATAATGATGCGGCGTTCGATAGGTGGCAGCCCTTCCATGGCGTCGAGAGCATTGATAATCAGGTTAAGCAGAACCTGCTGAATCTGAACCAAGGTCGCCTTAACTTGTGGAAGCTCAGGATCCAACTCGGTCGTAACGACACTTTCGCGACTCAACACGTCCGTGCTAACGAGCCGCACCGCCTCTGTAATCACTGAATTGAGGTCCAACAGGGTGTGCACGCTTGTTTCCTTGCGCACCAAACTTCGAATTCCGCGGATCACTTCACCCGCGCGCTGACTGTCGGCTACCATGTCCTGTAACAACTGCTGCAACAGTGCCGGATCGATGTTTCCGCGCTCGATAAAACGACGCGCGGCTGAGGCGTTATTCGCGATAGCGGTAAGAGGTTGATTGAGTTCGTGGGCGAAGGACGCAGTCATTTCGCCCATCAAGGAAACGCGATTCCGGTGAGCCATCTCTTCGCGTTGATGTTGCAACTGAAGGTCGGCCTGTTTTTGCGCGCTAACATCCAGAGTCACTCCGATCGTCTCCAAAAGATTTCCTTCCTCGTCTGTCAAACAGCGTCCGCGCATGATTACCCACCGCGTTTTCCCATATGGCAAAAGGAGGCGGTGTTCGCTTTCAAACGTTCCGGAAAGAGCGCACGCACGATCATAAGCCGCTTTGACGTCCGCTCGCTCGTCGGGATGGACACGGGAAAGAAGCAGATCACATGTCAGCGGCAGGTTCGAATCGAAGCCGTAGATCAGCCGGCCTTTTTCACTCATCCACGCCGCGTTCTGTCCCGGATACAGAATCCAAAAAGCGAGATCGGCCGACTCTGCCGCCAGATTGATGCGAGCCTCACGCTCGCGTAAAATCTCCTGCTGTCGTTGGCGCTCGATGGCAATCCCGGCAATATGCGTGGCGATTCGGGTCAACCTGGTCTCTTCCGGCAGCGGTCCGCGATTTTCCTCGCGGTACATCGCAAACGAACCCAACACATCACCTTGAGCAGAGAGAATTGGTGTGGACCAACAGGCGCGGAGCCCGCAAATCTTGGCTAACTCGCAGTAATCAGTCCAGAGCGGATCGGTCATCACATCAGTCACCACGACTGGTCTTCGCCTGTACATGGCGGTCCCGCAGGAACCGTTGCGTGGTCCGATCGGCGCGCCATTCACTGCTTTCACGTAAGTCTCGGGCAGATTCGGGGCCGCACCGTGACGCACATGTTTGCCGTCGCGATTCAAGAGAAGAATCGAGCAGCGCAGTCCTTCTGCCTGGCCTTCCATGAGAAGGACGAGGCTGGTGAGAACATCCGCCAGCGGTGCATCAGCGGCGATCATCTCTAGAACATGGCTTTGCCCCGCGCGGAAAAATTCTTCTTCTTTGAGTTCGGTGATATCGCGACAAACGATCACGCCACCTAAGACATCGCCGTTCGCGCTACGCAGAGGGCGACCTGTGATTTCCGTCCAGAGCCCGTGTGGCGCCTTTTCATGTCGGACGAACATCTCGACATTGTCCACCTCCTCGCCACGGATCGAGCGTGTCAGAGGCAATTGATCGTGCGGAAACGGAGTTGTCTTGTCGGTCAAATATAGTCCGTAGCGATGCGACCATTCGGTGGACGGCATCTGCATCGCACCGCTTCCAAACATCCGCTCCGCCGCTGGGTTGAAGACAAGAAAATTGCCGTCCTTATCGGCGACAATGACGGCATCACCCATATTGGATAGAATGGAGCGCAGTATTTCATTGATTCGCGAGAGTTCCGCGGTACGGCGCGTTACCTTTTGTTCCAATTCATCCCGACTGGCGCGCAGCGCCTGTTCCAATTCCCGTTGCTCTGTAATATCTGTGTTGGTCCCAAACCAGCGAACAACTAGTCCTTCTTCGTTTGTGATCGGAAGCGCGCGGGAAAGGAACCATCGGTACTCGCCCGTTTTGCTTCGAAGCGGAAATGTGTCCTCCCACGCTTCGCCCGTAGCGAAGGCCACCTTGATGCGTTCCACCACACGCGCTACTTCATCGGGATGGTGCACTTTCTGCCAGCCCCACCCTTGCATTTCCTCGAGCGTCGTGCCGGTATAGTCGTACCAACGGTCGTTGTACCAAAAAATGTAACCTTCCCCGTCTGCCATCCAGGCCAGCTGTGAAATGGAGTTTGCCAGCGTCCGGAATTGCTGCTCTCGCGCCGCCGCCTCCGCGCGCGTGGCCCGCTTGAGTAGATCCAATTGGCCGGCAACGGCCGTGATCACCGTTGACAATCGCTCACTCTGCTCGCGCGTTTCGCGCATGAAAAACTCGAGAACAGCAATGACTTTCTCGCGCGACAAGATGGGAATTCCCACGCCGGTTTTCAAACCGGCCGTTCGTGCTGCACTCGATCGGGGAAAGTTAGGGTCATCGGTGACGTTCTCAACCCAGGCCGGCTGCTTTGATTTCCACACGCGGCCAGGAAGCCCGAGGCCCGGTTTAAAGTGAGACGCTTCTGAAAGGGCCTTAAAGGGCTTCAATTCGCCATCGCCGCAATACCACCCAGCAACGAAATAAAGAACGCCGGTATCTGGGTTTGGTACCCATGCCTGGCCCAACACCCAGCCTGTCTTTTCGCAAACTTCGCGAAGCACGATTTCCAACGCAGAGGTTAAGTCGCGAGCTGCTGAGACCTCCATCGTGATCGTCTGGAGAAGGCCGAGTTGCTCTTCACTTTGCTCGTAGTCCTTCTCTGGGGGAGCGGGCTTCATTATTTGTTACCGATAGAACTAATGATCAGTAATTCAACTGGCACGCCGAACCATTTTGCGGCTGCCTCCGGGTCTTCGAAAATACGAACCTTGATTGAAGAACCGCGGTCAGCATCTCGTGCAGTTTACTGTAGTGAGCCAAGGTAAGACTACTGACAAGAATGGCGGATTTCACGGGCGGCCGTCCGGCGTAGGAGAGACGCCGAAAAAGAGCGAAGTCAAAAACATATCTGAAGTTGAGATCGATCGCATCGAGCGCCTGACCATCGGTAAATCGATTGAACGGTTCGTCGGAGGTTGCTTCCAAGTCTCCGATTAACTCCCTGATGTGTTTGAGTGCCGCCTCGTTCAACACTCCGCGCGGTCTCCACACCAGCAGACGAACGTCTTCGTGAAACTGGATGTCGGCAGAAGGTGGTTTCATTATTATTTCAGCGAAGGCTATGCTTAGTTTCCACGAGCGCAGGCGATTTATGAATAGGACCAAAGTCCAATGGCTCGATGCGTTCCGAAATAGCACTTCGGTCATGACATGCCTGCCGTTGCTAGTGAAAGTGCTGAAAACCCCTTCAACTGTCGGGCATCGAGATCTCCTCTATCGCTTGGCGAACGATATCTAATCGGCTAGGTTCAGCCCCATGCCATTCGAAAAGCTCGACTTTGAGAACCTCGACAAAGAGCGCCGCAAAGCGATCGCCAAGTCGATTCGGACAATCGGCGTTGAAGAACTAAAGGCGATGGGACAAGAACTATTCCGCTTCGCCGATGACCCGTGGCGGGAAACTTTTTTCAAGTTCATCGCCGAGAACCCCGGTGCTACGTTCCATCACGCGATCACGAGCGACGGTGTCAACATTATCTACTGCCGCGACCACGACAAAGGGATGTGGTTCCTGCCGGGTAGCGGCATGGGTCCGTTGCAAGCGACAGGCCGGCAGATCATGAAGGAAATGATCGCAGGCGGCCGCTGAGCTCACTCCTCTGCCGTACGGCGATTCATGTTGAGCGGGCACCTATTCCACGCACCAGTTTCGCGCCTGCTCCAGTTCGTTAGGCGGAAAAAACTTCACTGGTGCCCGACGGGCCCCCGCTCCGGCAAAAGCCAACGCAAGCGTCTCCCAACGGGGCTCAGCGACGATGGCAATCTTGGAAATTTTACCGCTATGCAAAAAAAGAAAATCGAGATCATTCCCCCAATCTGCGCTGCGCTCCCAACCCTCAAAGTTTTCGAGAATGACGAGCAAGCGAGGTTTCGATCCCATGTTAATCTTGCGGGCGAGCGCGTTTTGCTCTGCGCCAAATTCGGATCGTTTCAAAATGCCGCTGATGCGTAAGACACAGATGTCGTCAGGCTGATATTGGATTTGAGCTGGCATGATCGCGTATTTCTATTCGGTTGGGTTTAGCTGAAACAAGATTTTACGCAGCGAACTCATGCTGCACCCTCACAACGGCAGCGTAGCCGTCCGCACCACGGCGAAGAGAAAGACCGCTGTGGCAAAAGCGAACGCGACGATTCGCACTCTACGCTGTTCGAATTTTCCGGCGGCGCTGGCGAAGAAAAGCACTGCGGCGAACAAAACAGTGTTCGCCAGATACTGACCAGAAACGCTGCCGGCGTTGCGCGCTTCCTGCAGGCTGTTTGCAGCTTTCGCGGTCGCGTCTGCAGCTTCACGCGTCCCCTGCGTTGTGTAGAGGCTTGGCACAAATGGATGCCGGTCGGCGTTTGGATTTTCAAAAGGTCTTTGCGCCAGCCATGCATCGTAAGCCTTGCGCACATCGGGAGGAAAACGTCCTATGTAAAAGTTCGCCAGTTGCTCATTGCCCGCCTGTTTCGCGGCGAGCACTTCCATAAACATCCCCACGTGAATCGTGGCCTGCTGCATTCCTTGCACGTTCAGCAGACCCGCCCTGCGCTCGAGCGCATTAAATTCATTCATTAATCGATTGCTTTGGCGCGTCCAAGCCGCCGATTGATACGAACACCAGGCCGTGCCGACCGTTGTTAGCGCCATTAGCAGAGCCGCGACAGGCTCGACCCACTTC
>JBKPLX010000003.1:0-19161 GCA_046731855.1 Verrucomicrobiota bacterium
TGACTCCAGTCTGTCCAATGCTCGCGCGGCACGAGCTTCATCAAGTCGAGTTCGATCTTTTCTGCGTCCTTGTGTTTCGTCAGTCCAAGCCGCTGCGACAACCGGATCACATGCGTGTCCACCACGATCCCTACATTTTTATGAAATGCGTTGCCCAGCACGACATTCGCAGTCTTTCGCCCGACACCTGGCAATGCGTTTAATTCCTCCATTGTGTTGGGAACCTTTCCACAGTGTTGCTCTGCGATTGCGCGCATGGCTCCGCGAATGCTTTTCGTCTTAGCGCGATAAAATCCGGTCGATTTAATTGCATTTTCAAACTCTGTCTGCGGCGCGTTCGCATAATCCTTTGCCGTTCGATACTTCCTGAACAGAGCAGGCGTTACCATGTTGACCCGTTTGTCGGTACATTGCGCCGACAGAATTGTCGCCACGAGTAGTTGGAGTGGATTTCGAAAATCCAACTCGGTATGCGCGTCCGGGTAAACTTTCGGAAAAGCTTTAATTAATTGTTTCACCCGCTCGCGCGCAGTCATGCGAGCATTATGTGATGCGGACAATCTTGTCCGCAAGTCCTGGCGTACGACATAAATCTGAAACGCGCGCAGACAGGATTGCCTGCGTCACAATTTTAGTCTGCCCATTACCGTGGCGACCTGCTATCGGTTGCCAGCAACTGTCATGCAGGAAGCGCCCAGCAAAGCAATTGACCGTCGCCCGATCGCGACGCGCGACCGAAAGTGGGCCCAAACATCCACCGCCTGGCTCGCGTCACGAAATGTTTCACCGAACGCAATTTCGATTGCGGGCATGTGCGCTTGCATCGTCGCGGGTATCGCATTGGCCATGACTTCAATCGTCGATTATCGAATCCTTTGGTTGATCGCAGCCCTTGGCGCGCAGTTACGGCTGACTGCAAATATGCTCGATGGGATGGTAGCCATCGCTTCCAGTCGCATGTCGAAAACCGGTGAGCTTTACAACGAAGTTCCCGACCGTATTTCCGACGCGGCTGTTTTTATTGGAGCCGGCTTCGCGTGGGGCGGAAATGTTACGCTCGGTTACATCGCGACCATTTTGGCCATCTTTACCGCTTACATTCGCGCAGCAGGAAAAATCGCCGGAGCGCCTAACGAGTTCTGCGGACCAATGGCGAAGCAACATCGCATGCTCGTCATCACCCTCATCTGTGTTTACGCAGCAATCACCCCACGTTCGTGGCAGATGATCACGTTCAATGATTCGCCGATCGGTCTGATGACTTTGGGGCTTGCCATCGTCATCGCCGGCTGCCTAATCACCGTCATTCGCCGCTTCGGCAGAATCGCCCATGCGTTAGGAGTCTAAAATGAGCCAGCTCACGCTCGAACGACTCTTTGGATTTCCTCATGCTTTTGACGATCGTGTAACTGTTGTTCTGACGCTGGTGGCTCTCATTCTGTTTTTGTTAGCACCAGTGCTGATTTTTATCGCGACTCGGGCCGCCAATAGCACCAAGAGAAAGGAACTCTGGGACCGCTATCGGTCCTGGATTTGGCTGGCGCTATTCATCCTGATTCCGATTCTGGCAGGCGCTTTTTGGACGATCCTGGCGGTGGCCACACTGAGTTTTCTTTGTTATCGCGAATATGCCCGCATTACCGGGTTATTTCGGGAAAGAACCATCAGTCTCATCGTGGTGATCGGCATTGCCTTACTCACGTTTGCCGAGCTGGATAATTGGTACCGACTCTATGTCGCGTTGTTTCCGCTGACCGTCGCGCTGATTGCAATCGGTGGATTGATCCCCGATCAACCCAAGGGCTACATTCAACGTGTTGGTTTGGGTGTCCTGGGCTTTGCTCTTTTTGGAAGCGCGCTCGGCAACGTTGGCAACATGGCGAACGATTGGAACTATCGCCCGATCCTTTTGCTAATCATCTTCGCTGTAGAACTCAATGACATCTTTGCCTACATCTGTGGCCATTTATTTGGTCATCGAAAATTTGTCCCGAACACCAGTCCGAACAAAACAGTAGGAGGTGCGTTTGGAGCAATCGCGCTAACTACGCCACTCGTTGCGGTTGGCGCGCATTATATCTGGTCCGGTACGGTACTCGATACGCCGGTGCGCTTGTTGGGACTTGGCATCATTGTCAGCATAGTAGGGCAATTCGGCGATCTGATGCTCTCCTCAATTAAACGTGACCTTGGTCTCAAGGACACCTCGAAACTCATTCCGGGGCACGGCGGTATTCTCGATCGCTTCGATAGCCTGATCCTTGTTGCGCCTGCTGTGTTTCACTACGTCAATTATTTTGTCGGCTTCGCTGTCGACCAACCGCAGCAAATTTTTAGCGGCTGGCAAATCTGATGGAACCCTGGAACCTCCAGCCTGCGCGCGACACCGGCCTGAGTCCAAGCGAGCGGTTTCGTAGCGTGCGACGCGAAAGCGGACTTCTCGAGAGCTTCGCGCACCACGCTTGTTTTTCGCTGATCCGAAGTTATTTCGCGATCGCGCATCGTCTCACAATTATTGGCCGCGAAAAACTGCCGGCGCATGGACCCTTTGTGCTCGCAGCGAACCACTGCAGTCACCTCGACGCGCTGGCTCTTGGAGCAGCACTCACTCCCAGGCACCGCGAACGCGCCTTTCCCATCGCAGCGGGCGACGTTTTCTTCCAAACGAAAGTGACGAGCACGTTTTCAGCCATCATGCTCAACGCCTTGCCGATGTGGCGCAAGAATTGCGGCCCACATGCGCTTGCCGATCTGCGCCAGAAATTACAGGAAGAAAGAGCGATCTTCATCATCTTTCCAGAAGGCGGACGCAGTCGCAATGGGGCGATGATGCCTTTCAAGCACGGACTGGGAATGCTGGTCGCGGAAACCAATGTGCCGGTCGTGCCTTGCGGTCTGGTTGGACCTTTTGAAGCTCTGCCGCCAGAGCGCAACATTCCGCGACCTGTTGCGATCAAGTTGGCTATCGGAAATGCGCTCCAGTTTGCATCAACATCCAACGATCGCACTGGGTGGTCGCAAATCGCGAAAAGCGTGGAGTCTTGTGTTCGGGATCTAGTTACTTAGAGCCTTAACAAATGTGTAGTCACGGCGCTGCGTCGCCTTGCCGGCGGAAGCAACAACCACCGCCGGAGCGCCTCGACACAGCGAGGCGGCTACAGCCTTTGAACGCAGCTTCTATTCCTTAACTGCGTAATCGGCCAGTTTCTGTTCCAATTGCGGTGGAACGTGAGCGACAATCATCGCGTCGCTGCCTTCGTACCGAAGCTCCAATACGTGACCAACACGATGGATCTCCGCGATTAGCGCAGATTCATTCGATGGAATACGAAACCGCGAGCGCAACCGCCACGAGCTTAGCGCATCTTCCAACGCCTGCACCAGTTTGTTAACGCCTTCCCCCGTTCGTGCAGAGATCGCGACGCTCCCGGGAAAGCGTTTCAAGTACGAATCGGCCAACTCGCGATTCGGGATGATATCGATCTTGTTGAACACGATCAGAGTTTGCTTGCCGTAGGCGTCCAGTTCCTTGATTACGCCATCGACTGCTTCCATCTGCTCATCCACCCGGGGATGGCTAAGATCTGCAATATGAATGAGCAGATCGGCTTCGCTCACTTCTTCGAGCGTGGCCTTGAACGATTCGATCAACGTATGGGGAAGCTTTCGTAAGAACCCGACCGTGTCAGTGAGAAGGACCCGCTGCTTGTTCGGCAAAACGAAGCTGCGTGTGGTCGGATCAAGCGTGGCAAAAAGTTTGTTTTCGGCAACGACGTCCGCGCCGGTGAGCAAATTCAACAGCGTAGATTTGCCAGCATTGGTATACCCGACCACTGCGGCGACAGGCCATTGATGTCGCTTGCGGCCTTCACGCTGTATTGCGCGTGTTTTTCGTACCGCTTCGAGCTCTCGCTCAAGCCGTGCAATTCGCTCCTGCACGCGGCGGCGATCAACTTCCAATTGTGTTTCGCCTGGTCCCCGTGTGCCGATCCCGCCTGTCTGCCGTGACAAGTGATGCCACATCCGCGTGAGACGCGGCAACAGATATTGCAACTGAGCCAGCTCAATTTGCAATCGACCTTCCCGGCTGCGGGCGCGCTGCGCAAAGATATCGAGAATCAACTGCGTTCGATCGAGAACCTTGCGCGCGAATAAATTTTCCAGGTTGCGACCCTGCGCGGGCGAAAGTTCATCGTTAAAAATGACCGACGTCACCTGTTGATCCTGACACGAATCTTTGATCGATTCCGCCTTGCCGCGGCCGATGTAGTACGGCGCAGTCGGTCTCGGCAACTTTTGCGTCACTGTATCGACCACTTTGGCGCCCGCGGAACTCGCCAGCTCCCGCAGTTCTTCGAGCGAATCCTGCAAATCCCATTTCGAGACGCCTTCCTTTTCCAGGCCAATCAGGAGCGCGCGCTCCTGTCTTTTGTTCGGACGCGTTTCGATCATTCCTTTACGCGAACCCCCGAAAACTTTCCTCGCTCCGAAAGCACTCGGAGCAAAATCCCTGCTTCGTTATGAGTAAGAAGCGACAAGTTCAGCGGTGAAAAATTAGTTTGCCGCCGAAACCAGGTCAACTGTCTTTTGGCGTATCGGCGCGTCGCCTGTTGAATTGCGGCGACACATTGCGGAATCGACATTTCGCCTTTGAGCAATTGACGGATTTCGCGAAAACCGATCATCTGCGATGCAGTCGCACTGACTTCTCCGGTATTGCGCACCTCTTCGATGACCCCGTCTTCGAACATCTTTTCGACTCGGCGATTAATTCGGGAATAGAGCTCGTCCCGATCGCGAAAGACGAAAACACCTGTAGCCGGGATCGTTGATCCCGGCCGGCCTGGGTCACCGAGTCCGGCTATAGCTTCCGACGTCGGTCTCCCACTGAGTAGACAAATTTCCACGGCTCGGACCACGCGACGGCGATTCTTCATGTCGATTTTCCGCGCGGCTTCGGGGTCCAGTTCAATAAGTTGGGCGTGCAATTCGTCCAGGCTCATTGCATTCAATTCTTCACGCAGCTTTGGATCGCCTCTCGGCGCAGGGCTCAGTCCGTGAGTGAGCGCTTTGACGTAAAGCCCGCTGCCGCCAACAACGATTGCGAGCTTCCCGCGCGAATGAATTTCATCGATAGCGTTCGCCGCAGCGACTCGAAATTTTTCTGCGTTCATCTCTTCACGAAGAGGCATCGACGCAATCAAATGATGTGGCGCCTTTGCCAAGGTCGAAGCGTCCGGTTTCGCCGTCAGCAGATCGAGCCCGCGATAAATCTGAAACGCGTCCGCGCTGACAATTTCCGCGCCAATTTTCCGCGCGAGGTCGGCCGCAAGGTCAGACTTCCCGGTCGCGGTAGGTCCGGCGATAAAAAACGTGCGCCTCATTCAACGACATTGAGTTTACTCGTCTGACATTTCTCCAAAAACAAAATCGCGAGGTTGCTGCCTGCACCGCAGTTTGTCAGCCATCTGCAGACTTGATTTTCTCACGAGTTTTTACTTGAATCACGGCGTGAGCCCTCCTGGTCACTCTGAAAGCTCACGTCATGGCGAATCCGTGTCGCTCTGGCGGCCGGATCTTGGCCAGTCCAATGCGAATGGCTCGGCAACCGCCGGGCAAAAACAGGCGATGCGATTTACGACCACGCATTGGACCGTGGTATTGGAAGCGCAAAGTGAATCGCCCGCAGCACAGGAAGCGCTCGAGAAACTTTGCCGCATCTATTGGCGACCGATTTACAGCTTCGTGCAGCGACAAGGTATCGCCCCGGAGGAAGCTGAGGACGTTACTCAGGCTTTTTTTGCCGATTTGCTGGAGCACAAGAGCCTGACTGCCGTCCGCAAGGAAAAAGGACGCTTTCGTTCTTACCTTTTAGGAGCTCTCAAATATTTTCTAATCGACGAGCGGCGTCGCGCGATGGCGATCAAGCGGGGGAAAGGACAACGGCTTATCCCCCTGCAAGAACTAGGCGCTGACGAGCGAACCGAAATGGAACCGGCAGATCCAGTCACTGCAGAGCAAATTTACGAGCGCCGCTGGGCTTCTACGGTGTTAGAACGCGTGCTTGGCCTTTTGAAGAATGAATACGTGGCAGCAGGCAACGCCGCGTTGTTTGACTCCCTGAAGCAATTGCTGCCGGACGAGCCGGGCTCCCCTTCGCAAGCCGATATCGCTGGAGAACTGGGTATGACCGCAAATGCAGTGAGGCAGGCGTTTCATCGATTTCGCCAGCGCTATCAATCGCTATTACGAGAAGAGATTGCCCAAACCGTTGCTACGCCAGGCGACATTGAAGACGAGCTGCGACATCTAATCAGGGTCGTCCGGATGTAAGAGCTGATCCAACGCCGAAAATGGCGACTGTAATAAGAGTTTGCCGGAAATGCGGCATCAAAATCTTTTCCGATGCGCCTGAAGGACTTTGCACTGGGTGCGTCCTCGAAACAGCGCTCGACATCCTGCCGGATCCTGTAGCCGGGGTCGCCGACCCCGGCCCTGCGGGCAAGCTCACAGGCGATAACGCGGACACTGCAGCGCGCGTGAAGAGGACTGCGCACGTCGCAAAGATACTGGGAAAGCTAGGCGACTATGAGCTACTCGAGGAAGTCGGTCGCGGCGGCCAGGGCGTTGTGTTTCGGGCTCGGCAAAAAAGTCTCCATCGCGTAGTTGCATTAAAGGTTATTGGTCTTGGCCAATGGGCGACGCCAGCGCACCTCAAGCGCTTTCGTTTGGAAGCTGAAGCCGCGGCGAGCCTTGATCATCCATCCATCGTCCCGATTTACGAGGTCAGCGAGCGCGATGGCCAGTGCTACTTCAGTATGAAGTTCGTCGAAGGCGGTCAGCTTGACGAGGTAGTTAAACAAAGACCCTTATCGATCCGCCAGTCGGTAGAACTTATTGCGAAGGTAGCACGCACCGTGCATTACGCGCATGAACACGGCATTTTACATCGAGACATCAAGCCGGGAAATATCCTTCTTGATGGAAAAGGTGAACCACATCTGACCGACTTTGGTCTTGCCCACCTTGTTGAATCAGAAAGTGCTGTTACCCGAACTGTGGAGGGGTTGGGCACGCCCAGTTACATGGCACCGGAACAAGCAGCCGGCAATAACATAAAGTTAACCTGCGCGACTGATGTGTATGGACTTGGGGCAGCTCTATACCAGCTTCTAACCAGCCATCCACCCTTTGCTGGAGGAACAACATATGAAACCATAAAGCTACTTTTAGAAAGCGAACCAAGGCAGCCTCGCCTGTGGAACGCAAAGGTAGATCGCGATCTTTCCACCATTTGCTTGAAGTGCCTCGAGAAAGATCCAAAACGCCGTTACCCTTCCGCTCTCGCCCTCGCAGAAGACCTTGAGCGCTGGTTAAAGCACGAGCCGATCCTGGCGCGTCACACCGGCCCGCTGACTCGTGGAACAAAATGGGTTCGCAGGAATCCAACTACCGCAGTGTTAGCGGCGTTGTTGGTCGTTTCAGCGACTGTCATAGGACTAACCCTCTGGAAAATTCAACTAGCCGGACGCACGCCAACGACAGGGATCGCCGTCCTGCCATTTGAAAACCTAAGCAACGATAGAGAGGATGCCTCTTTTGCCGATGGTGTTCAGGATGACCTGCTGACAAAACTGGCGAAGATCGCTGACCTCCGAGTTATCAGCCGGACCAGCGTGAGGGACTATCGCGGGAAGCAGAACATACACGAGATCAGTAATGCCCTGGGCGTGTCCCATGTTCTGGAGGGTAGCGTGCGCAAAACTGGCGCGTGGCTTCACATAAACGTCCAGTTGATCAACGCGCGCACTGATTCGCATGTCTGGGCCGAAGAGTACGATCGAGACCTAAAAGACATGTTTGCCGCCCAAAGTGAGATTGCGCGCAAAGTGGCCGAACGTCTTCACGTCAAAATTTCGGTTGCCGAAAGGCAAGCTATCGAGCGTCCGCCGACCGTCGATATCACCGCTTTCGATCTTTATAGCCGCGCCAAGAATCTTATCTTGACCTGGAACTCAAGCGCTACCGATAAAAAGAGCCTGCTGCAGGCAGCTGACCTTTTGAACCAAGCTGTTACGCACGATCCAACGTTTTTTCAGGCATACTGCCAGCTCGCCTGGGTTGATGACGAACTTTACCACTACCGTTTCGACCGAACCCCCGAGCGCCTAGGTTTGGCCGAAGCAGCCATCGAGGCAGCATTTCGCCTTCGTCCCGACGCGGGAGAAGTACACGTCGCACGCGCGGGGCACCTTTATCGTGGGTACCTTAACTATGATGGTGCCTTGGCTGAGTTGGACAACGCTCGCGAAACGCTACCCAACGATGCCCGGTTATTTCAGTTGAAGGGTTCGATCGAGCGTCGGCGCCCGGGTGGTAACCAGGAAGAAGCGTTACGCAATTTTGAGCGCGCGGTGGATCTCGACCCGCGAAATGTTTTGTTGCTGCAGCAGACTGCTTTCAGCTATGACTATCTTCGGCGTTACCGCGAGGAAGAAGCCACAATCGACCGCATGTTGGCCATCGACCCAAATGACGTCGATACGAAGCTCGCGCGCGCATTTGTGGAGCTGGACTGGAAAGCAGATACCCGCCCCCTTCATCAATCGATCGATTCAATTGGGGCTGCGAATCCCGCGGCGATTCCAGATATAGCGTATCAATGGCTCATCTGCGCTTTGGCTGAACGCGATGCTGCTACCGCAGCGAATGCTTTAGCATTGCACGGCGACCGAAGCCTGGGTAACGACGTGGTAAAATTCAGTCCGCGTTTCATGGAAGGTCTCATCGCTCAGCTGGCCCAAGACGATGCCAAAGCACGCGCCGCTTTTACTCTTGCACATGCGGAGCAAGAGAAATTGGTTCGTACCCGTCCTGACGACGCAGGGGCTTTATGCGTGCTTGGTTTAATCGACGCGGCTTTGGGTTGGAAAGAGGAAGCGTTGCGTGAGGGTCGGCACGCCACGGAGCTGCTTCCGATACAAAGCGATGTGCCCAACGGCACGCGTATGATCGTGGGTTTAGCTAGAATCGCCGCGTCAGTTGGTGATAAGAATCTCGCCTGCGAACAACTTGCCTATGCCAGCCGCCTTCCAAGCGGCGCCGTCACCTATGGCCAATTGAAACTCCTGCCATGGTGGGACCCGTTGCGCGGCGACCCTTGCTTCGAAAAAATCGTCGCCTCACTCGCACCTAAGTGAGCTGTCGCACACAGCCAAGAGCTGTCAGCCAGGTGTCGAAAGCTGCTTCCGCTTATCTGTCATTTCGATAAGCGAAGGAATTAAGCTGACCCCGCACACCCAATCTGCCTTTACCGGGCCATCTTGCCTCAGCATCACAATCGGAGTTGCTACGCCTCCACACTTTCTGCGTAACGCGTCGGAAAATTTTACGAAGTACTCCAATGGATGGCCCGAAAATGCGATCTTATGACGGAAGCTCAGATAAGGCCAAAACAACAGGAGAAAAGATCATGAAACCTTCAAATGCTCACGTGCCAAAGTCAGGGGATGCCTGGCTACTACCGACGATGCTGGTAACTTCTTTCGGAGTTTTGCTCACGGTGGGGTTCTCCTGGTTTGGGCTTTTTTCAAAAGCGCAGGCCACTAACGCCTTGCCGCCTCCGGATCCCGCGTTGACCGGAAATTTTGGTCGGATGTTCCGTAACTTACCGCCATTCGCGCCGCCAACGAATGCAGTACGCGATGCGCTTATGCAGCTCGGGAGCCCAGGTGGGATCATGGATGCGAACGATGACCTGGCAGCAGGGCCGGTGGCGCTGATAACAGATCCCAATCTTCAACTGATCAACCGGAACAATCCAACGCACACTGCCGGTATAACTTTTCTCGGACAGTTCCTTGACCACGACATGACGTTTGATCAGAGGTCTCGTCTCGGATTCCCGACGCAGCCTATCATTTCGCAAAACGCTCGCACTTGCTTCTTTGACTTGGATTCCGTTTATGCTGGCGGACCAGTCGGTAACCCGGAGTTATACGATCCTGCTGATCTAATCAAATTCCGTGTCGAAAGCGGCGGGCAATTCGAGGACTTGCCGCGGGACCCGATTAATCACGTGGCGGTTATCGGTGACCCGCGCAATGATGAGAATATGATGATCGCCGGCCTGCACGCGGCGTTTTTGTTGTTTCACAACCATGCCGTGGACTTGGTTCGATCGCAGAACCCCTCGATCACCGACGAACAAGCCTACTTCCAAGCCCATCGACTGACTGTGTGGCATTACGAATGGATGATCCTCCACGAGTTCCTGCCACATGTTCTCCCGCAGTCGGTGATAGATGATGTTCTAACGAATGGGCGCCACTTCTATAATCCGTTACACGGCCACGCGTTTATTCCGGTCGAGTTCCAGATCACCTATCGGTTCGGGCACAGCATGGTGCGGCCATCATACCGCGCGAACCTACATGGCGATAACGGACAGCCATTTTTCGGCATGATTTTCGACCCGGCAGGCGAAGGTAGCCCTGACCCCGTGGATTTGCGCGGCGGCGCCAGAGCTGCAAGGCGCTTTATCGGCTGGCAAACGTTCTTCGACTTCGGCGGCGCCTACACCGCCGATGCACGTCCAAACAAAAGAATCGACACGATCGTTTCGACGCCACTCTTTCACCTTCCTCTGGGGACGATTTTCAATGGCATGCCGCCGGACTCGCTAATGCAGCGTAATTTGTTGAGGTGTCTGACCTGGCAGTTGCCTTCCGGTCAGCGCATCGCGCAAGCGATGGATATTTCACCTCTGAGTAACACGGAGCTAGCTGAGTTGCAGCCGATTCGCGCGTCATTTGCCGAATCGACGCCGCTCTTCTACTACGTCCTGAAAGAAGCTCAGTTAAGAGAAGACGGTCTTCGTCTAGGACCTGTTGGAGCGCGAATCGTTGCCGAAGTTTTTGTCGGGTTACTGCAGTTAGATCCTGACTCTTATCTTAGCGTTCAGCCCGATTGGGTACCAACACTGCCTACGCACGACGGCACACCACAAAGCTTTCGAATGATCGACTTCCTGACCTTTGCTGGCGTAGATCCCATTAGCCGCGGCCAGTAGTCCGTAGTTGTCGAGACGAGCTCAACCACGAGCCATTATGATCGACCAAACAGAAACAGCCAAAACAATAAAGGGAAATCAAGTTGTGAAAAATCGAAGGAGTAACTTCGCGACAATAATTTGGATTCCTGGGACGATGTCCCAGGCTAACATGTGATAGCGTCTTTGGTGCTAAACGGACGTGCAGTCTGCGTCCTACTCGTCGCGCGCGGCTTTGACGATTTGAACAAAGCTGCGTGGGTCAAGGCTGGCGCCGCCGACAAGAGCGCCGTCGATATCCGGCTGGCTCATTAGTTCGTGGGCGTTCTCTGGCTTCACGCTACCGCCGTACTGAATGCGTACACGCTCGGCCGTCGCGTCGTCAGCCATTTTTTGCAAACTGTGGCGAATGAATGCGTGGGCTTCTTGCGCCTGAGCGGGCGTGGCATTGCGGCCGGTGCCGATGGCCCAGACCGGCTCATATGCGATCACCGTTTCCTGCAATTCCTTTGGACTCAAACCAGCGAGGCTTCCGCGCAATTGGATCGAGAGTATTTTTTCGACGTTGCCTCTGTCTCGTTGGTCGAGCGTTTCCCCGACACAAACAATCGGACGCAGGGTCGCTTCATGCGCGGCGCGCACCTTGCGATTCACAATTTCATCAGTCTCTCCAAATAAAGTACGGCGTTCGCTGTGCCCAAGCACGACGTAATGCACAAACAAGTCGCGCAGCAGCGCGGCACTGATTTCACCTGTAAATGCGCCTCGCTTTTCCCAATACATGTTTTGCGCTCCCACTTTGATGTTCTGGGCCTTGCCCAGCGATTCCATCACTTTTGCAATCGCGGTGAAGGGCGGCACGATCACGACTTCCACATCGGTGATCTCACCGAGATCCAGCAGCATCGACTCGACAAATCGCGCCGACTCGGCCTGCGTCATATTCATCTTCCAGTTAGCGGCAACGATTTTCTTTCTCATGTCTTTCAATTGTCATTCCGAGCAAAGCGAGGAATCTCTTGACTTATCGAGCACGTGGCAAATCTCCCGTCATTTGTGAGATCCCTCGTTACACTCGGGATAACGGAGCGGCGCGGTGGCGATTTTCTTCTCATATGACAAATCTGCCGGGTTAACGACTCAAAACTGAAAATAAATGAAGGGCGTGTAGTGAGGCGGAACAAATAAAAGGACGACTGCAAAAGTGCAACCGTAAGCCGCTGCAAAGAGTGGGGCAGGCCATCGTCGCCATGATTCTGCAAACCATCGGCGAGAATTGAGCCAATGGACGACGACGAGTGCCACAATCACCAAGAGCAACCATCGGTGGAAACGTTCGTTACCACCGCCGTGAAATAGGGTGAACTGCTTTAGTATTGTTCCCGCACTGTTGAGGTCGTGCGCGCGGAAAAAGATCCAGGCAACACATACCGCGTAAATCGTAATTGGCCACGCAAGCCAGCGCATCGCCTGCGCGGCCCACTTCAGGCCCTCAGTAACGCGAATCCACTCCCGATGAATGAGAAGCGCGGTTCCATGTAATGCCCCCCAGATAACAAAGGTCCACGCAGCTCCGTGCCATAAACCGCCGAGAAGCATCGTGATCATGACATTCCGGTAAGCAAACCCGCGGGAGCCGCGATTTCCGCCGAGTGGAATGTAGAGATAATCGCGCAGCCAACTTGAGAGACTGATGTGCCAGCGCCGCCAGAAATCAGAGACGTTTCGCGCAAAGTATGGAAACTGGAAGTTGTTCGGTAATTGATATCCAAATAGCCGGGCAGCCGCGATGGCCATGTCTGTGTACCCGGAAAAGTCGCAGTAAATCTGGATTGCGTAGAACAGCACGCCAATCCACGCGCTCGTTGGCGTGAAGCCCGCCGGATGAGCGAAGTAGCGGTCGACAGTCGGCGCGACTCCATCGGCGATGCATGCCTTTTTGATGAATCCCGCCAGAAATAACATTACCGCGCCCCGAACATCGACATTGGAAAATCTCTTGGCCGAAACGAGCTGCGGCAGAAAGTACACTGCACGGACAATCGGTCCTGCCACCAACGGCGGGAAAAAACTGACGAACAACGCAAGATCGACAAAATTGGAGATTGGGGGCTGCTTTCGACGGTACACGTCGATCGTGTAGCTCATGGAATGAAACGTGTAGAAGCTAATGCCGACCGGCAGAATAATATTGAGCGTGTTCACGCTCGCCGGTAAGCCGAGCCACGCCAGAAAGCCGGACGCCGAAGAGATAAAAAAGTTAAAGTATTTGAAAAAACCCAGGACGCCGAGATTGACGCATACGCTGGTGGCAATCCAGAAGCGCCGCCATGCCGGACTTTCAGTACGTCCAAGCATTTGGCCCACGATGTAATCCACGGTCGTTGAACCGAGGAGCAAGAATGTAAATTTCCAACTCCAGGCCGCGTAAAAAGTATAGCTGCAGAGGAGAAGCCACACCTTCCGCGCGGCGTTGTTGCGCATCGCCCAGTAGACGATGAACACAAGCAGAAAAAACCAGAGGAAGCGAAATTCAACGAAAGACATTCGAACAGAGAATGAGATGCGAAGTTAAACCGCCAGTCATTGGTTTTTGATCACTTGATGCCGCCTGCTCGTGCAAGCTCCACAAAATTCGCCGCCACAATACGCGTGAATTCTTCTGCTCCCGATTTGGTCAGATGTTGCCCATCGCGACGTACGCTGCTGCGATAGAGGCTCGGATAAGTTCGGGGATTATTAAACGCCATCATAACCCCTGTTAGCCCGGTACTTTCAGTCGCGACGTTAATTTGCGTTGTGTTTGGTGTAATTAAAAAGATCGGCCTGGCTCCAATTTTCCGGACTTCCTGCGCGCATTGGCGGTAGGCCTCAACCGCATAAGGCGAAAGGGGACTTGTATCGGTTTGTGCCATCGCAGCCGCCAGCCCGCGCTCATATGCTGCAACCTGGTCGGGAGACATTCGGTTCGGTCTGGTGACGTAACCATCACTGGCCGCGCCAAGGTACCTCGCGCGACGTCCCTTTGGGTCGCGACCGAAGAAATACGCTAGAACATCAGTCGCTCTTGCGACGTTCGTATAATTTTTTTCAAACTGACTCGCATAAAATGTCAGCAGACTCCGCGTATTTTTCTCGTCTTCTTGACGCAGAACAATGTCGCGAAGTTTTGCCGGACTCGGCAGCCAAAGCGGATCAGTACCGGCATCGGTAAGTTTTCGCATGAGCAGCGATACCCGCTTCCAGTCGGCCCAATAGAGCGCACGTCGGCTGGTCTGGTTCTCGGAGGACCACTTCGTTTGCAGTTCATCGTATTCAATGAAGACCCATCTCAAGTTGCGCGGCTTCAGGTTCAATATCTGCTCAAGCAGATAAGAGGTTTCCGGCAAATACATGCCGCCGACGCCGAAGTTGAAGCTGTGCGTCAACATCCCGCTTTCGCGCGTGACGCGATCAAAAATAGCAGGTGAGATCTGAAAGTAGATACGGCTCGATCCAATAAAGAGCGTGTCAAATTCGTCCTTGTGCGCGGCGAAAAACCGGAATTTCTGGGAAACCCCACCGTCGATCTCTGGAAATGGCAGGACAACGCGCAGACCGACACAGGTAATAAGGAACGCGATTACACCAATAGCCGAATTAGTCAGCGCCCAGATGACAGTCTTGCGGCTGGTGGGTTTGTGTGGCGCCGGAGGTTCCACGTGAACCTTCGAAACGGGCTCGCGGACTGGCACAGCCTATTTCCTGTCGCTTAACGCCGCGACGCCAGGCAGCTCCTTGCCTTCCAATAACTCCAGCGATGCACCGCCACCGGTAGAGATGAACGTCATTTTTCCGGCAAGCCCGGCCTGTTTCACCGCGGTCACGGAATCGCCGCCGCCGATGATCGTCGTCGCGCCCGATTGCGCAAGCGCCTCTGCAATCGCAATCGTCCCCTCGCCGAACTCTGGAATTTCGAAAACCCCAAGTGGCCCGTTCCACAGAATCGTTTCCGCCTTGGCGATTTCCTCTTGGTAAAGCGCAATCGTCGCCGCGCCGATATCGACTGCCTGCCATCCGTCAGTGATCCCATGCTGTGGCGAGAGTCGACTTGTGTTTCGCATGTTGGCGCCCGCGCGAATCTCCTCTGCTTCGACGGCGTCAATCGGAAGCAGAAATTTTACACCATGTTTCTTCGCCATCTCGAGAAGCTCGCGCGCAAGATCGAGCTTGTCCGATTCGACCTTGCTTGAGCCAACCGGAATCCCTTCCGCCTTTAGAAACGAGTTTGCCATTGCGCCACCAATCAAAATGACATTGGCCTTTTCCATTAGCGCCTTCAAAACGCCGATTTTATCGGACACCTTGGAGCCGCCTAAAATGACAACGAAAGGCTTCGCCGGATTCTCAAGACCGTCGCGCAAGTGTTTCAACTCTTTTTCCATCAGGAAACCCATGGCTGACTTGTCCACAAATTTTGTGATGCCTACCGTGGAGGCATGCGCACGATGAGCGGCGCCAAAAGCATCGTTGACGTAAAGATCGCCGAGACTGGCCAGCGCTTTGGCAAAATTCGGATCGTTCGCTTCTTCGCCGGGTTGGAACCTCAAGTTCTCGAGGAGCGCAACGTCGCCGTCGTGCATATGTTCGACAATTTTCTCCGGCACTTCACCAATCGTGTCGTGACTGAAAATAACCGGCTGATGGATTAGCGAATGCAAATAATCGCCGATGGGACGAAGTGAATATTTTTCAACTGCCTTCCCCTTGGGCCGGCCAAAATGCGACATCAAGATCGTTTTGGCGCCGTGTTCGCGCAGATAGTTGATCGTGGGCAGGCTTTCGCGAATCCGCGTATCGTCAGTGATACGGAGCTTGCCGCCGCGCAGTTCCGTCGGCACGTTGAAATCCACTCGAACCAACACGCGTTTTCCGCGCACATCCAGATCACGAAGTGAAAGCT
This sequence comes from Verrucomicrobiota bacterium, assembly GCA_046731855.1. Classification (GTDB taxonomy): domain Bacteria; phylum Verrucomicrobiota; class Verrucomicrobiia; order Chthoniobacterales; family UBA10450; genus Udaeobacter. The sequence goes on from JBKPLX010000003.1 coordinate 15,993, forward strand.
TCGTCATAGATTATTCGTGCTCCTGCTCGTGCTCGTAATCGTGATCGATCGAATAGTCAGATTCTTCTTCGCGCAAAATGTCAGCCCGTTCGGAGAACTTGCGAAGCAGTCCAATCAGCATCTGCACGATTCTGGACAACCGTTCCTTCGCAAGAATGATCTGCTCCTCCATTGCAAGCTTTCGCACAAGGAGAACATCCAGACACGCCGCGCTCTCGAGCGCAGACCCGCGTGCCACTTCGAAAAATCGGGCTCGATCCTTAGAGGAAAATTTTCCATTCCCTTCTGCGATGTTCAGCGGAATGCTTGTCGACGCTCTGTCGAGCTGATCTTTAGCGGCGGCTCTTGTAGAGATCGAGGCAAGAAACTCGCCCACCCAGCCACAAAAATCGATCGATTCGCGATAAACGTCCAGCTTTTCGTGGTCGAAATAGATTTTCATGCCCCTAATTAGAAGCGATCACGAGCAAGAGCACGAGCACGATTACGAGGATTTATTTTGCCAGCATTTCCATCAATTCTACGCAGCGATTGCTATAGCCCCATTCGTTGTCGTACCAGCCGACCACCTTTACGAACCGGTTCCCAAGCGTAAGCGTCAATTGGCTGTCGAAAATGCAGGAGTGTGGATTGCCCACGATATCTTGCGAAACGAGCGCTTCATCGCTGTATTCGACGACCCCTTTGTAGCTTTTAGCCGACGCAGCTTCTTTGAACGCCGCATTGATCGCATCCACGGTCGCATCCTTCTCCAGCACGGCGGTGAAATCGGTCACCGAGCTGTCTGGGGTCGGCACACGAAACGCGCCCCCATTCAGTTTCCCTTTCAATTCCGGAATGACTTCACCGATTGCCTTGGCTGCGCCCGTGGTAGAAGGGATGATGTTGATCGCCGCCGCCCGCGCGCGTCTCAAATCCTGATGCGGAAAATCCAGGATGCGCTGGTCGTTCGTATAACTGTGTATGGTGCTCATGAATCCATGCGCGATTCCGAATTTGTCGTGCAAAACCTTCGCCATCGGCGCGAGACAATTCGTGGTACAGCTCGCGTTGGAAACAATCTTGTCCTTCGCAGGATCGAAGACGTCATCGTTCACACCGATACAAATGGTTACGTCGGGGTCTTTTGCTGGAGCACTGATCAGCACTCGTTTGGCGCCTGCTTTTAAGTGCAGTTCGGCTTTGTCGCGGCTGGTGAAGAACCCGGTCGACTCGAGCACAACATCAATATCGAGTTTTTTCCAAGGCAGGTTCGCCGGATCGCGGTCTTTCAGAATTCTAATTTTGTGCCCGCGTACGATGATGTCTTTGTCGTCGTAACCGATTTCGCCATCGAATTTGCCGTGCACTGAGTCCCACTTGAGCAAATGGGCGAGGGTGTGCGTATCGGTCAGATCGTTGATGGCTAGGATTTGCTCGACTTGCTTTTGCGTCATGGCGCGAAGGACGTTGCGTCCGATGCGCCCGAAACCGTTGATTGCGTAATTGGCCATAGGAAAACGTTGAAGCGTTAAAGGGTTGAAGAGTTACACCGTTAACGCGGAAAACGTCCAACGTCCAACTCCGAAAGCCTTTGGGGTTGAGAGCTGGACGTTAAGCGTTCAGCATTGCCTTGTGAGGACCTGGATTGCCCTGTTTTGCGTTACCTGGTTGATTTTATCAGTTGAAACCGTCCACGCCGGCTCGACGAAAACGATCCTCGTCCTGGGTGACAGCCTTTCTCAGGGTTTCGGCCTCACGCCAGGCGAAGCGTACCCGATGTTGCTCGCGAAGAAGTTACGCGCCGCGGGCCTGAATTTTCAGATGACCAACGCCAGCGCAGCCGGAGGCACTACTGAGGGCGGCCTGGAGCGGCTCCCGGCTCACCTGAAACGCAAGATCGACATCTTCATTGTGGAGCTCGGGATCAATGATGCTTTTCGAGGAGTGCCGGTCGATCAAATCCAAAACAATCTTCAGCAGATCATCGATAAGGTGAAGGCGCGAAATCCACGTGTGCGAGTTGTGATCGCCGGAATGCAGCTACCCAATTACGCAGCCGACGATTACGTTTCCGCGTTTGGCAAAATGTTTGCCGATCTCGCTGCCAAAAACGGCGCGACACTCGTACCGTACCTCCTGCAGAGCGTGGCAGGCGATCCCTCAATGAATTTGTCCGACGGAATTCATCCAAACGCAGCCGGCCAAAAGATTCTTGCCAAAACCGTATGGCACGCGCTCGAGCCCGTAGCGCGCGAGGTTTCCCACGAGCCATCCCGAGCCGCGCAGACGGCGAGGGATCCCACGCAAATTCATTGAGCACACAAATGAAATCCGCGTGACCTGCGGAAATTAGCGAGATCCTCCTCCGGCGACTGCAGGATCAAGGCGAAAGCGCGCACAAGACGACCGTTGCGCCGGTGGCGCACGTTAGTTTAAGAAAAAGCCAACGAACGATGGATCCCGCACGACCAAACGAACCCGATCCAGCCGACCCGTTCAATCCTGAACGGGGGGATCACGCCGTCTTGGAAACGATCGAGATCGCCACTGAAGGCGAAGATTGCGATGATTGTGTGCGCAAGCTGCGACCGGTGCTGAAGAAAATTGCTGGCGTAAAGGATGTAAAAGTCGATCTGAAACATGAGCGCGTCATTGTCACGTTCGACGCCCGCAAGACGCATCCGCCCGATCTTCACGATGCAATCCTAAACAGCGGATACAAACCGGGGCCGACGGCTGACTGAAACGCCCGAGCCTCAGTGCTGCAACAGCCTGGACACTAAGGTTTGTCCCACTTTCACACCGCCGGTTGTTGTTGGGTAAGGCAATGAAACGCGCCAAGTCCCCAAATCAGTTCGCGGCAATCGATCCCGATAACCTGACGACTCGGAAAACATTCGCGTAGGACCGACATTGCGACTTCGTCAGCGGGATCGGCGAACGTTGGCGCAAGCACGCAGGTGTTTGCGATGTAGAAATTCGCATACGTAGCCGGCAGCCGCAGGCCTTCGCGCATGATCTTCTTCGGCATCGGGAGCGTGATGATGTCGAGCGCGCCACCGCCAATTTTCATCGCCTGCAGGCGCGCAAGATTTTTCTGAAGCGGCTCGTAATTTTCGTCGCCACCATTTTCTTCGACAACAGTCACAACGGCCGATTCGGAGACAAACCGCGCCAAATCATCGAT
>JBKPLX010000004.1:0-27238 GCA_046731855.1 Verrucomicrobiota bacterium
TCAAGGCTGTTTATCATCTTGGAAATGGAACAAGCCTAAACGCAACCGATTCTACCGGTGGCAACAATGGTACGTTAATTAACAGTCCTACGGCGACTGCCGGAAAGATTAATGGGGCGGCCCATTTTGTATCAACCAGTAACCAGCTCATATCGCTGGCTAATCCAGGCGACTTTCCGGTGCGAACAGCGTGGACAATGGAGGCATGGGTCAAGCCCTCAACTGACGGAAATGTCGTTCTCATGTGGGGCCAAACTTCCAATAACGGTCCCCATATGGTACTTCCAGGGAACAACCACTGGCGGGTTGGTTTCTGGGGCGGTGCAGACGTTAACCTAACCGGAGTAGATACCTCGGCATTTCATCACATTGTCGGAACGTTCGACGGGTCAAGTTTAAGATTATACAAGGACGGATCGCTGCTCGGTGGGCCTACTGCGGCGTCGCCTGCTACTTCGACTAACCCTTTTGCTACGATTGGGGCCAGTTCCTCTTGGTCTTCTACGTTCAATGGCAACATCGATGAGGTTCGAATCTCCAGCACGAATCGCTCTGCCGCTTGGATTACTGCTGAATACAACAATCAAAACTCGCCGGGCACGTTCATCACAATGGGAAGCGAGTCGTGTCCATCGGTAACGCCCACTCCTACACCTACTGGAACACCGAGCGCAACTCCTACAGCAACTCCTACACCAACTCCGTTCGCGGCTGACGACTTCAATCGCCCGGACGGTGGACTCGGTTTGAATTGGGCCAAGCCGGTGCCGGCATCGGAACAAACGTTGGTGATCGTGAACAATCAGGTGACGCCCGACGTCGAACAAACACACTGTTATGCATATTGGATCGGGAACACGTTCAGCCAAGATCAGTATTCCCAGGTGCGGATCAGCGCTGTGGGAATATGGAACGGGGTGATTGTTCGGGCCCAGTCCACCGTCGACCGATTCTATATGGCCTTTGTATTTGGGCCGAACGACTACCGCCTCTATTTGCGAAAGGACGGGCTCTATTATAACCTCAGCAACGGCAGTACGGAGACGTGGGTGGCTGGTGACATTATCCGGTTGGAGGCTTCGGGCGTGAACCCGGTTCAACTGACGTTGCTCCGAAACGGGAATCCGGTTTTGACCTACACAGATACTACGGAGAATCTCGTTGGAGGCAGCCCGGGTATCGGGATCTGGTCGCTATCAGGGACACATCTCGCAATTGACGACTGGGCGGGTGGGAACCTTGCGATGCAGGGGATTTTCATGCAGCAGGCTCAGGCGCCAAGTGTGCGGGGGGACCTTGTGGCGACGGCATTAGGCGTGAACCAAGTTAAGCTGAGTTGGACGGCATCAACCGACGATGTCGGTGTGAAAAAGTACGAAGTGCAGCGGCGGGACCCTGAAAGCACGAGTTTTGTGCGCGTGGGAACGACTACAGGAACAAGCTACACCGACACAGGATTAGGATCGGGTAGCAGCTACACTTATCGGGTCTTGGTAAGGGATGCGAAGGGGAGTCTGAAAAAGTATTCGGGCGTGGCGAGCGTGACAACAGCTTCACCAACGATCGTCCCTCGCATACCGCGATAACGAGGGGGACGAAGCCAGCTGAAGGGCAATCCCAGACGGCCTATATCGCGAAAAATCCTAGTGAAACACGTTCCTGCGGTTGATGCCGGGTCCACCTCGGACTCGTGCAACACCTCAGCCTTATTGACACAAACAGCTCGCGGCTGGTACGTCTGTAGTTATCGGATTCATTCACCATGACTCAAGAACTATGAAATCCGCCACGGACGTCGTCACCACGGATTTAGATTTGTTGTCGCACCAGTTGGAAGCGGAGTTTGGCCGCTTGTCCGGTCGGAGCGTGCTTATCGCAGGCGGTGCCGGCTTCCTCGGCTATTATCTCGTTCAAGGCGCCCTCCATTGGAATCGTACCCATTGTGCTCAATCACCCATCCAGGTCATCGTCCTCGACAACTTCATTCGCGGTGTGCCCGGTTGGTTGATGGCATTAGAGCGGGACCCGAATCTTCGCCTGCTGAAACATGATATCACTCAAACACTGCCCGCAGCGGTGGGCGACGTTGAATACCTGATCCACGCTGCTTCGATCGCCTCCCCGACTTACTACCGCAAGTTTCCCATCGAAACGATGGACGCCAACGTCAACGGTCTGCGCTTCCTGCTCAACTACAGCCTGGCGCAGAAACAAAAGGGCAAGCCGGTCGAAGGAGTCCTGTACTATTCCAGCAGCGAGATATACGGAGATCCCTCCGGGGACAGCATCCCGACGCCGGAATCCTATCGTGGCTTCGTCTCCTGCACCGGGCCGCGCGCCTGTTACGATGAGTCGAAACGGTACGGTGAAACCCTTTGCGTTAACTTCGCACGTCAGTACGGCCTGCCCATCAAGGTGGCTAGGCCCTTCAATAACTACGGTCCCGGTCTGAAGATCACCGACGGCAGAGTCATCCCCGATTTCGCTCGAAACATTCTCCATGATGAGGACATCGTGATGTTCTCGGATGGCTCGGCCAGACGGACTTTCTGCTACGTCGCGGACGCCGTGGCGGGTTATTACAAGATCCTTGTCAGGGGAGGGTCGGGCGAAGCCTATAACATCGGCGTTGAAACGCCCGAAATCAGCATGGCGGAACTGGCCGACCGGGTCGCGGCGCTGGGCCGGGAATTGTTCGGCTACACCGGCAAGGTCGTCCGACAGCAAAGTGTGGACAAGGATTACCTCGTGGATAACCCAAGTCGGCGTTGCCCAATCATAACCAAGGCGAGGACGGAACTCGGTTACGATCCGCAAGTGACCATTGAGGAAGGCTTGCGACGCTCCCTTATTTGGTACTCTGGCAACCGCGCCGCATCGGAGGCTTGATGAACGTCTCGATTATCGGAACCGGCTACGTAGGCCTGGTCACAGGTGCCTGTCTGGCGGCGAAGGGCCACCATGTGACGTGCGTCGATATTGATCCTGAGCGGGTGGAGGCGCTCAACCGCGCGGAGTCGACTATCTTTGAAGCCGGCCTCGATGAATTGTTGCGCAAGCACGTTGGACGCACACTAAGGGCGACCACGGATCTTCCGGCTGCAGTCTCCGATTCGGAACTTACTCTCATCGCTGTCGGCACGCCGTTGAATGGTCGAACGATTGACCTGGCCGCGGTGATGGCTGCGTCGCGGCAGATCGGTTCAACGTTGCGTAACAAGACCGCTTATCATGTTGTGGTGGTGAAGAGCACCGTTGTCCCCGGAACCACCGACCTGCACGTGATTCCCGCTCTTGAAGCCGCTGCCGGCAAACGGGCAGGGGTGGATTTTGGTGTAGGTATGAACCCTGAATTCCTCTCTGAAGGCGAAGCCGTCCACGACTTTATGTTCCCTGACCGCATTGTGTTGGGCGGGAACGACGCACGGACTCTCGACGCCCTCGAAGAAATGTACCGGCCTTTTGCCGCCGCTCCCCGCATCCGTACCAACACGCGCACTGCCGAACTTATCAAATACGCCTCAAACGCGCTCCTGGCGAACCTCATATCGTTCTCAAATGAGATCGCTAACCTTTGTTCCGTCCTGGGGGGAATCGATGTCATGGATGTCATGAGGGGCGTCCACTTGAGTCAGTACTTTGGCGATCGCAACACCGAGGGCTTACCCCCAATCGTGTCTTTCTTACAGGCTGGTTGCGGATTTGGCGGAAGTTGTCTCCCAAAAGATGTCAAGGCGCTCATTGCTCACGGAAAGAAAGCGGGTCTTCCGATGAGCCTCCTGGAGTCCGTCATCGAGGTTAATGAGGAGCAACCCAGGAAGGTGGTGGCTCTTTTGGAGAAGCATTGGACAAATCTCGTTGGAATTCGGGTGGCTGTGTTGGGATTAGCCTTCAAACCGGGAACCAACGATGTCCGGGACAGTCCGGCCTTCCCCATCCTGCGCGAACTGCTCAAGCGTGGTGCGGTGCTGAAAGCCTTCGATCCTGTTGCAATGGACGAGGCGCGCCGCATTATCCGCGACCCCGGTATCACCTACTGCGAGACCCTTTCGGCAGCACTGCTCGATATCGATGCCCTTATCGTGGTGACCCCTTGGCCGGAGTTCAGTGAGGTTCCGGCGCTTCTGCGGGGACGCGACCCCGTTCCGGTGTTTGTTGACGTACGACGCGCCTTCGAACGTGGAAGTGTGGAGCGCTATGAAGGCATCGGCTTGTGATCCACTTATGGAATTCGTCGAAACAGCACTTAAAGGGGCCTTCCTGATCCGGCAGAAGAAGATCGAGGATCACAGGGGCTATTTCGCACGTGCTTGGTGCCGCGAAGAGTTCGTTCAGCATGGCCTGAATCCGAACATGGTTCAGCTCAACACGGCGTTCAGTTTTCAGCGGGGCACGGTTCGCGGTATGCACTACCAGGAAAAGCCCCACGAGGAAGCCAAACTGATCCGCTGCACCCGAGGCGCCATTTACGACGTGATTATCGACTTGCGGCCTGATTCGCCGACCTGCGGCCAGTGGCACGGAGAGGAACTCACCGACAGCAACGGTACCATGCTTTACGCCCCGGAAGGGTTTGCTCACGGCTACCAAACCCTTCTCGACGACACGGAAATGTGTTACATGACGTCCGCCCTTTACGCTCCGGAGGTGGCACGAGGCGTGCGTTATGACGCTCTGGTTTTCGGCATTCTCTGGCCAATTCCGGTCACGGCGATATCGGAGCAAGACCAGAAATGGCCGGATAACTGGCGATGAGTCCCAGGCATCCCTCATTGTAGTTCAACATTAACGTAAAGGAATCCTTATGGTTATCGCGGCGGATACTCTCTTGGCCCAGCGCGAGAGCGACGGCAATCCGGTGCGTATCGCAATGGTCGGGGCTGGCGTAACAGCACGGATGATTGCGCTTCAGTTGGCCACCCCCATTCCCGGAATGCGTTTGGTTGCGATCGCCAACCGTACGGTCGAAAAGGCGACTCAGGCTTTTTCCAATGCCGGGATGCCAGAGGCGGAGGTTGTTTTGGACCTCGGCAGGCTTGAAGAAAATATTGATAAAGGCCGTGCTTCCGTTGTGGAGGAACCAAACCTCGTTTGCGAGGCTGGCAATATCGACGTCATCGTCGAAGTTACCGGTACCGTTGAGTTTGGCGCTCACGTTGCCTCTGCCGCCATCCGCCACCGTAAGCACGTCGTCCTGGTCAATGCCGAACTCGATTCAACGCTCGGTCCGATACTCAAATTCCACGCTGAACGGGCGGGCGTGGTGGTGACAAATACCGATGGAGACGAACCGGGAGTGGCAATGACGTTGCTGCGGTATCTGCGCAGCGTGGGTTTGAAGCCCGTGGCTGCCGGGAATCTCAAGGGGATGATCGATAGGTATCGAACCCCGGAGACACAGCGGGAGTTTGCTACTAAGTATAATCAGGACGCCGCCAAGGTCACCTCATTCGCTGACGGGACGAAACTTTCGATGGAGACTTGTATTCTGGCGAACGCCACCGGGTTTAAAGCAGGGCAGCGGGGCATGTATGGTCCTAAGTGCGGCCACGTCCGGGAGATGGCGCAACTATTGCCGTTGAACCAACTGCTGGCCGATGGCTTAGTTGACTATGCGTTGGGAGCGGAACCTCACACGGGTGCCTTTGTGATTGTGCACGAGGAACATCCGCGCAAGCAGAAAGAGTTGGCTTATTACAAGTTAGGGGATGGTCCCTGCTACGTTTTCTACACGCCTTACCATCTGCCGCACATCCAAATCGCCTCAACCATCGCCCGCGCTGCCCTATTTGGCGATCCCACAGTGACTCCGCTCGGCGCACCAATTTGCGAAGTGATTACAGTCGCCAAGCGTAACCTCCAGGCTGGCGACGTGATTGATGGAGTCGGCGGATTCATGGCCTATGGCCTGATCGAGAATGCGCCCGTTACGGCAAAGCAGAATCTCCTGCCAATGGGGATTTCTGAAGGATGCCGACTGCTTCGAAATATACCCAAAGACCAAGTGATTACGTATGCGGACATTGAACTGCCGCGGGGGCGGTTGTGCGATCAGTTGCGCGCCGAACAAGGTGGGTATTTTGGCGGCCAGACCCCGGCTGGAGGAAAGGATCAAGAGTAACACCTAAGCGGCGGCTTGTTTTAAAGGAACTCAATGCCTTAAAAGCCGGAGAAAACATTGTGAAAGTGGTCTTATTTTGTGGCGGTTTCGGCATGCGTATGCGCGAATATTCCGAAGCTTTGCCCAAGCCAATGGTGCCGATCGGGTATCGGCCCATTCTTTGGCATGTAATGAAGTATTACGCCCATTACGGACACAAAGACTTTATTTTGTGTTTAGGTTACAAGGCCGACGTTATAAAAAAATATTTCCTTGAATATGACGAATGCGTGTCAAATGACTTTGTCCTCTCCGGGGGAGGCAAGAATGTTGAATTACTGAATAGCGACATCGATGACTGGAACATTACGTTTGTCGATACAGGGCTTACCTCGAATGTTGGTCAGCGTCTGAAAGCTGTGCAAAGGCAGCTTGAAGGGGACGAGATGTTCCTTGCCAACTACACTGATGGCCTTTCGGATGTGCCGCTGCCTGCGGTCATAGAGTCCTTTAAGAACAGCGGGAATATCGCCTGTTTTGTGGGTGTGAAGCCGCGGGCCACTTTTCATCTTATCACCATGGAGTCCGGTGGAGTCGTCACGAGCATCGAACACATCGCGAAGTCCGGGACGCGGATGAACGGGGGGTTCATGGTGTTGCGGCAGGAGATCTTCAGTTACATGAGGGACGGCGAAGAACTCGTAGAAGAGCCGTTCCATCGGCTCATCGGCGCTGGGCGGCTGATGGTCTATCCACATGACGGCTATTGGGCCTGCATGGATACTTTCAAAGAAAAGCAGGACCTTGAAGACCTCTTCGGCCGGGGCAGGGCGCCTTGGGCAGTCTGGAATCATCAGCACGAAATCAAGAAGTGATTTCGTGCAATCTGAATCGCGTGAAACGGGTGCTGTGCCTGGGGGCGCACAGCGACGACATCGAGATCGGTTGCGGTGGCACAGTGTTGCAAATGATCCAGCAGTCCAAGAGCCTCGAGTTCTATTGGCTCGTTCTATGTGCTAACCCGGAACGGACCATGGAAGCCAGACGCAGCGCCAACGCGTTCCTCGCGCGAGCGCGCAAGAAGACTATCGTGGTAAAACCTTTTCGAGATGGCTTCCTTCCCTACCTCGGTCCGCCGGTTAAAGAATGCTTCGAAGAACTCAAGAAAGTCTTCATGCCCGACGTAATCTTCACGCATTGCAGACATGATCTTCACCAAGACCACCGTCTGGTATGCGAGTTGACGTGGAACACTTTTCGCGATCACTTCATCCTCGAATACGAGGTCCCGAAATACGACGCTGATTTGCGCTCACCAAACTTCTTTGTGCCGTTGAGCGATGCTCACGCGCGCAAGAAGGTCAACAACCTGATGCGCTACTTTACCACGCAGCGGAACAAGCACTGGTTCCGCGAGGAATTATTTTACGGTCTGATGTGGCTGCGGTCCACTGAGGCCGCCTCACCCACCCATTACTCGGAAGCTTTTTACTGCCGGAAGGCCCTTCTCTCAACAGCGAATTGAGCCGCGCGGCAGGCGCGCGATACATTCGCAGCCTGGAATAATGGATATTTGGAATGCGATGTGCGGCGTATCAGACACGCCTGGAAAAGAATTCGGCGCCGTTGGGACCGAAAACCTCTTGTCGTCGGCCTCGCATTTTTCTTGCCAATCACCAAATTTGTAGAGTAAACGACGTTGCATGACACAGGATAGCGGAAAAATGCCGTACGATCGACAATTGCCCGGCACGAAAATAGTTTGTGGCAGCCATAAGCCGAACGGATGCTCTTGCCTGTTCGCCTTTCTGGTTTCTGCCGCGCTCGTGTTCGGCTGCCAGTCCCCTCTACCGCCTTTACCAAATCCACCGGGTCCCTATACAGCCGTCAGGCTTTCTCCAGGAGATGTGCTCAAGCTTTCCTTTGCCGAAGAGAGCGATTTGGATCAAACGCAGAAAATTCGCCGGGACGGAAAGATAAGTCTACCATACCTCGGCGAAGTGACGGCAGCCGGCAAGAGGGTTATCGATCTGCAACGTGAACTGACCCACCGCTACGACGACTATCTTGATAATCCGGAGGTGCTGGTCACAGTGGACAACGGTCCGGGCACCGTCATCGTGTCAGGATTCGCCACTTATCCGGGCAAGGTTATTTTTGATCGCCCAACGACTGTGTATCAGGCTATCATGACAGCGGGCGGGGTAAGTGACTATGGAAGCCTCAGCAACATTCACCTGACTCGCATCATCAACGGAGTACAGCTGACTGAAACCATTAATCTTCGGCCCAGTATTCATGGCGAACCTGTTTACCCAAAATATGTACAGGACGGGGACGTGATCTACATCTCGCGCAGCTTGTTTTGACCTGATGTGCGACAGGGCGCGACCACATGATTCTGCCATGTCGAATTCGCCGGACCTGTAATCGTCATCGCGGTGATTTGCTGCCCCTCGCGGTCCTGCTTGCCGTTTGCTTACTGGCTCCCCTCGGCGAAGCGGATGGTCAAGAAGCAGTAAGTTCTACTTCGGAAGCGGCCGGCATCAGCTGGCTGCCAGCTGTTCCAATTCAAATCACAGCCGGCGTGGACACGGGCTACGACGACAACGTTACCCTACAGCAGAGCGGCGAAGGCTCAATATTCACTAGAGAAAACGTTGTTCTAACTTACGCTCGCCCTGGGGAACGAACACAAGTTTTTGCGGTGGGTGTCGGACGCTTTAGCCAGTATTTCGATGTCTCGGGCCAGAACGAGACCGCCGGAAACGTCACTTTGTCCCTCACGCATAACTTCTCAAGTCGGCTTTCCTTCTACGCCAGCATTTATGCTGCTTACCAGAACGAACCCAATTTCCAATCCAACGTTGGTCCGGAGAACGTACGCAGTAATTTCTTCGACACGGTTGACATTTTTTCGCTTACCTATCGCTGGTCTTCCCGAGTTTCCTTGGTGACAAGCTACACATTCGAGCGCGTCAAGTACGATCAGTCGTCGGTTGGAGCTAGTCAGGACCGGGTGAATAACACGCTGAGCGAGAAGCTTGTATTTAACTTGAGCAGCCGAACAGGTCTGGTCGGCGAATATCGTTATGAAACGATCAATTACGATACTGCTCCGATCGACTCCACGACTCATTTCCTCCTCGCTGGGATCAATCACAATTTGACCGAGCACTTGATTGTCCACGTGCGCGCCGGTGAATCCTTTCGCTCTCTCGAGAACGCGGGGAATTCGGCTCTCCCTTACTTTGAAAGTTCGGTTGACTACGTGCGCAGCAACCATTCGCTGAATTGGGTGACAAGCTATGGGTTCGAATCGCCCACAGCCGGGGGCGCGACGACCACAAAGACGTTGCGGACGGGCTTGAACCTGAATTACAATCTAACTTCGCGGCTTAGTTCAACCACCGGCATTTATTATCATCACGATGAGAATCAAGGCGGTACCGGCTCGACAGGGACGCAGGATTCTTTGGATCTCAATCTCGGGCTTCGTTATCTAATCAACAAGCACTTTACCTTAAACCTTGACTACAACCATACCACGCAGGGTTCAATGGGATCGTTCCCTGGTTACTCGCGGAATCGCTATTTCGCCGGAGTGACCTACACCTTTTGAAAAACCGCAGACGGAAAGAGCGCGGCTACAAGGAGCTAGCCGGACAAAGATGGGTAATTATTCCCTGACATCAACTTAGGAAACATCTTGGAAATACCTTCTTCAATAGATAGAGCCGTGGCTAGCGAAAGCAGGATTCCAACCCAAGCCGGACCTGTCTCGGGATCTGCTGTCACAAAGAAAAAAAAGATGTGGAAGATTTGGGCAGGCGCCCTTTTTGCGATCGCATTGCTGGTGGTTTTTGTTCGGCCTCTCCTCGCGCTGATAAACTATGCAGCAGGGAGTGACCTATCCTCATATATTTTGTTGATACCGTTCGTTTCTGCATACTTGCTTTACCTTAGGCGTAATCAATTGCCGAAGGATTACGTTGTTGATCTACCGTTCGCAATGGTGTTCCTCGCCGCCGGTGTCGGCTTCTTCGCATTCACATATTGGCTGCATTTCGGTGAACAGTCATCAGCTGAGGTTGGCTACCTCACGCTTCAAACTCTGTCATTCTTGTGCTGCCTTGCCGCGGGAGGATTTTTCTTTTTGGGCCGTGCGTGGATGAAAGCCGCCGCGTTTCCGTTGGCATACCTCATTTTCACAGTGCCGATGCCGGATCCCATGAGAGACGCGCTTGAGTTGGCTTCGAAGTCGGCCTCGGCTGAGGTCGCAAACCTTTTTTTCCACTTGAGCAACGTCCCTTTTCTCCGGGCAGGCGCCGTTTTCCAACTGCCGAACATTACCATCGAGGTTGCGCAGGAATGCAGCGGTATTCGATCGAGCTGGGTGCTGTTGATGACTAGCATCCTTGCCGGCAATTTATTCCTGAAGACGCCGTGGCGACGGGTGGCGCTTATTGCATTCGTCCTCCCTCTCGCCATTTTGCGGAATGGCTTCCGCATCGTCGTGATCGGCCTCCTCTGCGTGAATCTGGGTCCGCAGATGATTCACAGTGCAATCCACCGGCGCGGCGGGCCCCTCTTTTTCGTGCTTTCGCTGATTCCATTCCTGCTGTGGTTGTGGTGGCTGCGCAGGGGAGAGATCCGAACGGCGCCAGGCGGGGGGCACCGAACTTCGTAGCGGGCGGGAATGCTGTTTCGCAGCTTTCATTCCTTCATTTTGCGCTTTTTTTGGGGAACTTAGCCCTCCCATTTCCGGAGTAACGCTTAAGAGAGGCCCACTCTCCTGCGTTTGATCCGTAGGCGTTGATTCCGTTCCGCTACGGCTCGAACCAGAGGGCATTTCGGTTACCGAATGAGATTTCGATTTAGTAATAGCCCGGAACCTTGTGCTGCAGCTGGGATTGCAACGCAGTTCATGGCGTCAGGTCGGAGCGCTTTGTGAGTCCGAACAGCGTGTTAGCTTTGGCCGCGGGAATGTTTACTGCCGCGCTAGCCGCCGCTGCGGCCTGCCGAAAGCAGCGTTCGCTAGCCAGTTGGTGTTTCTCGTTGGGAATGCTGATTTTCGCCTTGGAAAGTTTGTTTGGCGCAATAGGAAACGATCCACTCCTGCCTCAGAAGGCCGCTTTTTGGGAAACGCTTTCCCTGATTGCAAAATCATTTCTCCCCGGTATTTGGTTGGTTTTTAGCCTGACGTATTCCAGGGCAAATTATCGCGATTTTGTCATACGATCGCGATGGCTTCTTCTCGGAGCCTTTTCGATTCCGCTCTTATCGCTGGCTGCCTTTTATGGTCCTCTTCTTTACCCGGTCGTTTATGAGGCACCCGGCCACGGTTGGGGACTCCGTCTTGGCGAGCCGGCAAGAATTCTAAATGTTCTGATCCTCGTCTCGATGGTATTAATTCTGACGAATATCGAGCGGACGTTCCGAGCTGCTGTTGGAACGATGCGCTGGCGAATCAAGTTTCTGGTTCTGGGGCTCGGAATTGTCTTTGGCGCCCGTATTTACACCGGAAGTCAGGCCCTGCTTTTCTCGGACTATCGTTCGAGTCAGCTAAGCATCGAAACGGCGGCGCTACTCGTCGGATGCGCGCTAGTGGCCGTTGCTTACGTCCGGACTGGTTTCAGCGAAATTGATGTCTATCCGTCGCGCGCCGTTTTACAGACCTCAGTCACTGTGTTGCTGACTGGGGCATATCTTTTTGTTGTTGGTATATTGGCTCAAATCGTCGCTCGGTTTGGTGGCGCTGCCGGTTTTCCAATCGCAGCCTTTACTGTGCTCTTGGGCGTGGCTGTCCTCGCCGTTCTGCTTCTTTCCGATCGAGCGCGACAGAGTGTGCAGCTGTTTGTCAGCCGTCATTTCAAAAGGCCGCAGCATGATTTCCGCCAGATCTGGGTCCGGTTCGCTCGAACTCTATCGGCTGCCCTCGATGAGGCAGCACTCAGCGCGACGGCTTCGCGGCTGATTTCGGAGACGTTTGGCGCGCTTTCCGTTTCAACCTGGCTTGTCGACGGACAGCGAGAGCGCCTAATCCGAGCAAGCTCGACGTGCGGTGCGGAACAGAGCGAAGACAGGGAGCTGACCATATCGATGACGGTAGAAGAGCTGCATTCGCCCGAGTTAATCAAAGTCTCGCGACCATTTGACCTCAGTAAAGCGAAAGAGAAGTGGGCAAAAAACCTGGCTGAAAAGAGCAGCGGCCAATTCCGCACGGGCGGTAGTCCCATTTATGTTCCACTGATTGGTGGAGAGCATTGGCTTGGAGCGATCGTCCTTGCAGATCGTGTGAGGGGCCTCGGTTACTCCGCGGAAGAAATAGACCTATTGAAATGCATCGGTGACCAGGTGTCGGCCAGTTTGCTGAAGCTACGTCTCACGGAAGAGATCATGGAAAGAAAAGAGCTGGAGGCGTTCCAAACCATGTCCGCATTCTTGATTCATGACCTAAAAAACGCAGCCTCAACACTGGGCCTCATGTTGCAGAATTTGCCGGAGCACTTCGACAACCCGGCTTTCCGAGAGGACGCATTTCGCGGAATCGGGAGTGCGGCCGGCCGAATAAACCACCTGATCCGCCGCATGAACGCATTGCGCCACGAGTTGCGCCTCGCGCCAGCGGAGCTGGACCTTAATCACGTTATCAATGAAGCGCTCACGAACTTGAACGGTACACTCAACACCAAGCTGGTGACCAAATTTGATCAGATCCCAAGGATAATGGCTGATCGCCAGCAACTGCAAAGCGTATGTACAAACCTTCTTCTCAATGCCCGCGATGCGGTGGGAACTGATGGCCGGATCACCGTGGAAACAACGGCGCACGGTCAATGGGTGGCTCTGGCCGTAAGCGACAATGGCTGCGGGATGACCGAGCAGTTCATCAAAAATTCTCTTTTCCGGCCATTCCGCTCCACCAAGAAAAAAGGGTTGGGTATCGGCATGTTTCAATCCAAGACGATCGTCGAAGCGCATCAAGGCAAGATTCACGTAGAAAGCGAACTGGGTGTGGGAACAACTTTCCGCGTGATCTTGCCTCTCAAATGTCAGACAGCATGAAACCAAAAATACTTATCGTGGATGACGACGAAGCCATCCGAACGCAAATGAAATGGGCTCTGAGCGAGCACTATGAAGTCCACTTCGCCGAAGATCGCAAGGCAGCAGGAGAAGGCTTTGAAACTAACTCACCGGCAGTGACGCTGCTTGATCTGGGTTTGCCACCTCGACCTAACGAATGCGACGAAGGCCTGGGGGCGTTATCTGATATACTTGCGATCGATAACACGGCAAAGGTCATCATCATTTCCGGGCAGAGCGAAAAGCAGAATGCTATCGAGGCGGTCGGCGCGGGTGCTTACGACTTCTTGTGCAAACCCGTCGACATGGAAGAACTAAGGCTACTCCTTCGCCGCTGTATTCACGTAGTAGAACTGGAGAAAGAATACCACAAGTTACAACAAAGTCAGCGTTCTGATGTTTTTGAAGATATGCTCGGCACCAGCCCGCAAATGCAGGCGGTCTTTGCACTGATTCGCAAGGTGGCCGCAACGAATGCTCCGGTCCTCTTGCTGGGAGAAAGCGGCACTGGAAAGGAGATGGCTGCTGCTGCCATCCATCGCCGAAGCACGCGTAAGGACGGCCCGTTTGTCGCTATCAACTGCAATGCTATTCCCGAAAGCCTTCTGGAGAGTGAACTGTTCGGCCACGAAAAAGGCTCTTTCACTGGTGCTCACGTTCAGCGCAAAGGACTATTGGAAACAGCCAGTGGCGGCACCCTGTTTCTTGATGAGATTGGCGAGCTGCCCCCTGCTATTCAGGTAAAGCTTCTCCGGTTTCTTCAGGAACAGCGGCTACAGCGGGTGGGCGGAAGACAGGAGATTCAAGTCGATACACGGCTAGTCGCCGCCACCAATGCCGATCTAAAAGAGCTCATCAATAACGGAAAATTTCGCGAAGACCTGTATTTTCGGCTTGCCGTTGTCTCGATTCGCCTCCTGCCACTTCGTGAACGCGGAGAGGACATTGGTTTCCTGGCCCGCGAGTTTTTGCAAAGGTACTCCGACCAAGACGGTCGCCCGAAGATGGTTTTCGCACCTGATGCCTTGCGGGCGATAAACTCTCATGTTTGGCCTGGAAACGTCCGCGAGCTGCAAAATCGGGTAAAACGAGGCGTGATTATGGCGAGCGGATCGCGAGTGACGGCAAAGGACCTGGAGTTGCAACGTGAGAAAGGGGTCGTGGCTTCCGGTGCGACGACGCTGCGACAAGCACGCGAACACGTCGAACGCGAAATGATCGAGCAAGCACTCAAGAAGCACTCCGGTAAAATTACTTCTGCCGCTGCGGACCTCGGCATTAGCCGGCCCACTTTTTACGAGCTAATGGAAAAACTTGGCATTCCCAACGAACGAGCAACAGCAAACATTCACTAAAATCGAGACCATCCTCCACATGCAAACACCGAGAATCTTAATTAGAATTGTAGCGCTTACTTTAGCGGTTACACTGATCGCTGGCTGCTCAAAGGAAGCCAAGACGACACGCTTTCTCGCGGAGGCGGATACTTATTTTAAAGCCGGCGATTACGACAAGGCAAAGGTAAGCTACCTCAACGTGGTTCGGCTGGACCCGCAAAACGCGCTGGCATTCGAAAGAATCGGAGCGATGTGGCTGGACGGAGGATCACCTCTTCGCGCCGCTGCATTCCTCGCAAAAGCGACTCAGCTGGCTCCGAAGAACGATCAAAATCGAATACGACTCGCCCGTTGTTATCTCGCGATAGGGCAGTTCGCCAAAGGAAAAGAAGAAGCTCTTAAGGTCCTTGAGCAAGTTCCGGACAGTGGCGATGCCATTGTCGCGTTGACTGAAGCGGCGCGAAGCAAGGAAGACATTCAGACCGCGGAGGAACGGCTCGAGAGATACGCCAAAAAGGATGACATTTGTTTCCACCTTGCTTCAGCGAATCTGCTTCTTAACAGTGGCGATTTGGCTGCGGCAGAAAACGACTTGCGGAAGGCGCTTACCGTCAATCCCAATTCTTCTGCCGCGCACATGGCGATGGGAGATTTGTATTTGCTCAAGAAAGATCAGAAGCAAGCTGGCGAAGAATTTAAGAAAGCGGCCGAGCTTGCGCCTGTTCGTTCCATGGAGCGCTTGAAATACGCCGCGTTCACGTCGGCAACTGGCGATACCGGAGAAACAAGAAGAATTGCCACGGAGATGACCAGGCAGGCGCCCGATTATCTGCCAGGCTGGACTTTGCTGGCCGAGCTTGCCTTTAAAGACAAGAAATACGACGAGGCCCTCTCACTTCTTGAAAACGTTTTTAGCCGGGACCAAGGGTACGTCGATGGCCACCGACTGGAAAGCGATGTGCTGCTGGCAAAGGGCGACACGAAAAAAGCGATCGAAGTCTTGGAGCAACTCGACCAAACCTATCCAGACATCCCGCTCATCAAATACCAATTGGCACGAGCATATCTCAAAAATAATAACCCGAATCAGGCAAAGGTGGCATTGGATCAGGCCATCTCAATCAATCCGAATTTTGCCGATGCCATCGTGCTGCTCGCCGAGACTAATCTTCGCTTCGGTCATGGTGAGATGGTGATCGAGCCGATCACCAATTTGCTGAGAAAAAGGCCCGATCTGAGGTCTGCTGCCTTCCTCCTGGCGGCCGCTTATGGCTCGCTTGATCGGTTCGACGATGCCGAAGCAGTCATTCGCGACCAAGTGAGGCTCGCTCCGCAGGATCCACAACCCCACACAGCGCTCGGCCTGACCCTCCGCGAAGGCAAAAGAAATGAGGAAGCGCGCCAGGCCTTTGAAAAAGCTGCCGAGCTTGCGCCAGATAACCTGTGGCTGGTGGATCAACTCGTCGAGCTCGACTTGCTGGACAAGCATTTTGACTCTGCCCGGCAGAGGATACATCGCCAGTTCCAAAAAAACCCCGATTTGCCGGCCCCTCATTTCTTGGAAGGCAAAATTCTGATTGCGGAAGGAAAGTGGGACTTAGCCGCAGGAGAGCTTCAAAAGACGCTCCAGCTCGATCCTAACTTTTCGAGCGCCTACGATTTGCTGATCCAGGCGTATTTCGCGACCAACAAACTTCCGCAGGCGGTGAGCCAATTGCAGGCCGAACTGGCGAAGATGCCTAATGACACGACGGCGCTCATGACGCTGGCGCTCGCATATGAGCGAATGAAGGATTTCCCGAAGGCGCGCGATACGTACGAGAGGCTTCTCTCGATCGAGCCTAACTTCGTCTCCGCGTTAAACAACCTCGCTTATCTCTATACCGAGCAGCTAAACGATCTCAATAAGGCCTACGACCTGGCTCGCAAGGCTCGCGATCTAAGAGCGAATGACCCGTCAATCGGCGACACCTTGGGCTGGGTTCTTTACAAACGCGGCGAGTATCAACAAGCGCTGACGATTCTGCAGCAGAGCGCTGAAAAAGCTGCCGACAATCCGGAGATCCAATTTCACCTCGGCATGACTGCCTACATCATGGGCCAGACAGATATAGCTAGGACTGCGCTCCAAAAAGCCGCGACCGCAGCCAAAGATTTCCCGGGCAAGCATGAGAGTAAACGCCGTCTCGCTTTGCTCGAGAGTGGTACGGGAGATTCCCCGGAATTCTCCCTCTCACAACTCGAAGCGATGACGAAAGAGCAGCCTAACGATGTCACGTTTCAGGTGCGCCTGGGGGAAGCTTACGAAAAACAAGGCGCATCGGAAAAGGCTGCCGCGGCCTTTGAGCAAGCGCTGAAACTAAACCCTAAGCTGGCCACAGCTGTAACCAAGCTCGCGCAGCTTTATGCTGGAGCGCTTCGGAACCAGGAGAAAGCCCTTGCCTACGCAAAGAGAGCGCGTGAGCTGACGCCGGACGATCCCCAGGTGACCAGTATTCTTGGAAAGGTCGCCTACGAGAGCGGCAATTTCGCCTGGTCTTATAGCCTTTTGCAGGAAGCCGCGCGCCAGCGCCAAAACGATCCGTCGATCCTGCATGATTTGGCCTGGGCCACCTATAGCTTGGGAAAAGAGAATGAAGCCCGGGAGCTTATGCAAAAGGCCGTGGCCACCAGTCGCGACTTTCCCGAGCTCACTGACGCCAAAGAATTTCTAGCGTTGACGGCCCTGGATGAAAATTCGAAGGAACTTATGGCCGCCGAGAACGAGATCCAAAAGGAACTAAGATCGAATCCCGAATATGTTCCTGCACTCATGGCCCAGGCGGCGCTTGATATACAGCGCCGTCAAACAAAACCGGCAACGGAAATGTACAGCAACATCTTGCGCCGGTTGCCCGATTTCGCGCCCGCGCAGAAACGCCTCGCTTTGCTCTGTGCCCAGGACCCATCCAAGGTCGCTGCGGCCTATGATCTCGCTACAAACGCGCGCAAAACATTGCCAGATGATCCTGAACTGGCGGAGCTTCTGGGACGATTGAGCTACGAGAAAAAGGAATACCCGCGAGCCGTCCAGTTGTTGCAGGAAACCGCTCAAAAACGGCCGCTCGACGCCGATTCTCTTTTCTATTTGGGGATGTCTCAGTTGCAAAACAGGCAAAAGCCTGAAGCGAAAGAAGTCCTTAATCAAGCGTTGGTCGCCGGCCTTCAGGAACCCCTCGCGACCCAGGCAAAACGTGCCCTCACGGACCTCCATCGGGAGTGAGAACCACTCGTCGGGCTCCTCGGAATAATCCGCTCAACGCTTTCCAGATGCATACGGGCTAACGCCCGCATTCATTCTAAGGGAGAACAATTTTGCACGGGAAATTCTGGGCTACTCACGAGACCGCGCAGGCTCAAAGCCCAAATAATTCGACGGCAAGAATCCACCGCGTTGGATGGGGCGTAGATAAGCTCCCAAGTCGTCGGGGATCCGTACGTTCCCAATCTATGCATTGTAATCGGCTCCCCTCGTGGATATTATATCCGATCCAGCTCTGCCGTGCGGCGGGCGGTGCGTCGGGATAGTTTACGAACACGAGATGGACGCTCCAAAATCCTAGCCAGCTATGTTACGTCATAACAACTTGGAAACAGGATACTTATATACTTTCCATCGCAATCGTAGGTTGTTGGCACATGGCTTGCTTTTTCTTTTGTCACCAACTGAAACCCTTATGAAAATAAACATAATTCCAACGAACAAACTCGCAATGCTTTCTGCGGTCGCCTGCGCAGTAATGCTTGCTTTCAACACCAATGCCCGTGCAGACACTGATCTGGGGTTCTTTGATCCAGTAACACTGACTGGTGATTCGCATGTTGTCGGCACTGTAAGTGATGGCTCCCCCGCCAATGCCGCCGCACACGCAACTTTTATCAACTTTTTGATTACGCTGGGCACTAACACTACTGTGGTGCATGACTTCGGAGGTAACCTAGGCGTCCAGACCTTCTACCGCACAACCAATACGTTCGTCGGTGGCTTGCCCACGGCCTCAGCAACGGGAGCTGTAAGCGGTACCAGTACGACCATAAATCTTAACGTCCTGGGCACATTTACATACCTGTTTGCGAAGTACGACGGCCAAAACGACGATTCCGTTGTTTGGAACATAAGTGGTTTAACTGGGATTCTCACGATTCCTGCCGATGGCCCTCTTGGGCATGGTCTTTCCGGCTGGATCCTCTTTGGCCCAACTGGGTCTGTCCCTGACGGCGGCACCACGGTAATGTTGCTTGGAGCGGCTCTCGGTGCGCTTGGTATGGCGCGACGCTTCCTAAAGATTTAAGTCCCCACTAGAAGCAGAAAATAATTGACCGGGCAGGGTAAAACCTGCCCGGTTTTTTTTGCACGAGCAGAAAATCCACAAACAGAATGACGCACACTAACCCCGGTGGAATGAGCCATAAGTGCAATGTTGCCTTCTTCGCTTCGTACGCTTTCTCCTCCTGGCCACGCTCCATTCTCTGTGCTTCTTGGAGTTATCGTCGGAATACCTTACAGAAAGCCGATAAATCTTCTGTCAATGAGCTCACAACATACCTAGTTAAGACAACGTTTGTAACAGTTTATGCCGCGCATGAAATGCGCCTCGCATTGGTAGGAGGCTTGCTACTGTTCTTCGGTATGAAAAGTATGGCTCTAAAACATAGACTCTCGCTTTGCACAGTCGCCTGTGCACCCTTTCTCGCATTTGGTCACGACGCTAGTGCCGTAAGCGTCGGCGACTCCCATGAGCTGGGCTTCCTCCTGGCCCGGCGGACCAAACGGTAATCAGAACAACACAACCTATGTGAACCACTTAATTGGAATGGCTCTCGGCGGGTTCGACATTGCCAATGGTCAGATCTATTTTCGATCAAACCATAGTTTTGGTTCGTTGCCGACTGCTGTATGGGCCTTAAATGGAACGGGCAGAACGATAATCTTGGTAGTGTATACGCGTACCCGTTTGCGAGTTACAGCGGACTAGGTGCCGAAGTCTGGAACATCGGTGACTTGCATGGGGTCATAACGATTCCTGCAATCTTTAACTTGTGCGGCCTCACTAAATGGACGCTTTTTGGCCCCGCCGGTGTAGGGGTTCCGGACGCGGCGTCACGGCAATATTGCTTGGTGTAGCCCTTGGCACGCTAGGTATATGCCGCCGCTTCACGTTCGGTTTGAGGGCAAAGCACGCACACGGAAACTGTCAGGAATCCTGACGTTTTCAACGGGCCGCGTAATATCCAGCATTCGTGTGTGTTAAGTATTGCGACGTCAAACGCGCAACTAGTAGTCGGAATACTTTACGTCTTGCTACCTAGGCTGGGTACGATTTAATGAGGTCGTTCGTCATGGTCTACTTCTGTCAGGATAGGATTTACGCCTATTATTAGACAGGGTTTCTTCTCTGGCACAGTCCGTGCTTTGTAGATTGGGATACATGAAAATAAAAACAGTTCCAACAACCAGGCTCGCCTTGTTCTGCACGGCCTTAGTCGCCGCATGGTTTATGCTCAGCGATAGAGCCAGTGCCGTAAGCATCCGCGAGGCTCGCGAACTTGGCTTGGTTCAGTTCGGCGCATCTTCGCGACATAGCGACGGATCAACGTACATCAATAATTTGATTGGCATGGCCCTTCGGAGTAACGAAATGGCCAACAGGCAGTACTTGCGTTCAGATAACTTAACGCCCCATGCTGTGCTGATCGATCATATGAACCGCGGGCACGCGCTTGGTTCCCGTGAAAGGATTATGGTCCCAGTGCCAGGCGGAGTCCCCAAGCCAAGCTCGGGGGTCCCTGATGGTGGCATCACTGCAATGTTACTCGGTGCAGCCCTCGGTGCACTCGGGATCGCCAAGCGTTACCTAAGGACTTAATCGAGCACTGCGACCTCGTTAAAAGCTTAGATCAGAATTGGCCGTACCTTTTTAGACGGCCACTTTGCTTGTACTTGGAAACTCCGCCGTGGCCTTGGAAGACTCGAAACCACGCGAGTCGGGGCAATTTGGCTTCCTGGGAGCAGACTAATTGGTTCGGCCCGTCAATCGATTTTGATTTGAGGTTATCAGCCGTTAACCTCCGCGACCCCGCATTCCTAGGCTGCGAGCACTTGTAAGGTGGAGACTTCCATTTCCATGGACCGCCCGAGAAAGTCGAACAAAACGCGGATCCGTTCTTTTGCCGGAAGTAAATGAGTAACCAAGACTTGCAGACCTTGAAAGGGCCCGGCGATGATTTGAACAGACTGGCCGACTTTAATTGAGCAATCGAGAGTTACGATCTCTTCCGAACCCACTCTCGATTGGAGCGCTGTCACAATATTTTCAGGCAAAGTTGCCAGCCGATCGCCAAAATGGACAATCCCTCGAATTCCATGAGAATTTTCGACGGCGCGATGTTGCGTCGAATAGGTGAATTTTGCGAACAGATAGCCAGGGAACATGGCCTCTACGAACCAAACCGGGCCTCGTTGGGTCATTTTTCGGAAACGCAATCGAGGGGAGAAACACTCGACGCCAAACTGACGTCGGAGCGCGGTCGCCGCCAAATGCTCGCGCTTTGGCTGCGTCTTTAGGCAAAACCATACTGGTTCGGGGACTAAGGCGAGTGAGGCGGATGACTGGGTCACACTCCGAACTACGGAATTGGCGATTCCAAGTTCCGAAAAATCGTAAAGTTTTCCGTCAAATTCTTTGGCTATGGCTTTAGGCGACGGGCAACCCAACGGACAGAGCCTGCCGAAAGCCGCGCAGTTACAGCATATCACGACACAATCTCGATCCAGGACCTAACGCCGCAAAGAGGACGAGGGACCTTACAGAAGTTGTGGGATCACTAATATCCCGGCGTAACGGTCGAATCGCCCGAGATTGATTATCAGCGTTAAGCGAGGTCGCTGAGTGAGCGCCTCGTCACCGCCGCTTGCAGATATTTGCCCCAGCTTAAGTTGTCGCGACCGGAAACGTGTTCGCGCGCTTTACGGATCGCCATTTCCGAAACGGCTTCGACAACCCATTCAAAATTTGCCTGGCCCACTGAGGCTGCTTCTGCATCTGGCGCAGGGTTACAAAAATCTATTGCGAGCGGCACGCCGTCGCGCAGGGCGAACTCCACCGTGTTCAAATCGTAGCCGAGAAATTGATTCAACTGCCGAACACCTTCCTCAACTTTCTGTAGAATCTCCTTCGGTGCTTGCCATTCGGTTTGATATCGCAGGTGATAAGGATGGCGCGGTTCGTACGGCATGATCCGTACGTGGCGTTGGTCGATCGAATAACACCGGAAATACATTTCGAACTTTACTTCCTCCTGTAACATCATCACCAACTGGCCCGTGTCGTTGTAGGCGCGGAAAAATTCGTCGGGATTGTGCAGTCGATAAACATTCTTCCAGCCGCCACCTGCAAATGGCTTGAAGAAGGCGGGCCAGCCGACGTAATTAAAAATGGCCTCCCAATTCATCGGGTAGCCAAGATTACGAAATGACTTGTCGTTGGTGTCCGCTGGCGGTTGGTTCGAAGGGAGTAAAACCGTTCGCGGGACGGCGACGCCGATCTTTGTCGCCAGCGCGTTGTTGAAGAATTTTTCGTCGGCGCTCCACCAGAACGGATTGTTCACGACTGCCGTGCCCGTGAGGGCGGCGTTCTTAAGCCAGGCTCGATAGAATGGGACGTCCTGAGAGATACGGTCGATCACCACGTCGTAGCCGCATGGTTCCCCCTGAATCACTTTGTCGATTCTGACAAATTCCGCGACGATGTCTTTGCCGCCGGTTTTCTGATTCACCCGCTCCACGAATGCCGGTGGAAAACTGTGTTCCTGGCCAAAAAGAATTCCGATTTTTTTCATGGTTATATTGTTGTCATTTCGAGCGGAGCGAAAGCGTAGTCGAGGAATCCCGCAGAGCAACCGCTGATGATGCTACGGGAGCCCTCGACTTCGCTCAAGATGACGGGCAGGCATGTATGCGGGTTTGAATCCGCATCGGCGCAAGAATAAGATAAGTCATGGTCAAGAAACTGCTGCACACGCGATACCGCGTACAGGACCTGGAGAAAACGGTTTCTTTCTACAAGGATGTGCTGGGACTCAAGGAGCTTCGCCGTCACACTTCCGGTCGCGGATCGCAGCTCGTGTTTTTAAAAGCGCCCCATAGCGACGGGGAGATTGAGATTTGTAAATTTGACGAGAGCGGGCCGATAGTGGTCGGCCCCGACCTGACGCATCTCGCATTTGAAGTGGACGACCTCGAAAAGTTCGCAAAAGAGGCAGCAGCAAAAGGTTATCCGCTATCCGATGGGCCGCATTCAACTGGCACCGGTAAAATCGCATTCATCGACGCGCCAGAAGGCTACGAGATTGAATTGGTCGAGCACGGGCGGAAATCCTAGACAGAAAACTAGCATTTGCGCCCGGTAGTTGCGCCGTTAAAAGTCTTGTCGCTAATTTCCGACCCATGAAATCGTCGCGCAACTGGCTCTGGTTCCTTTGCGTTCTCATCCTGGCATCAGTTCCAAACACATGGAGCCAGGACGCCGCAGACTCCGAAGCCGTACGACCGAACGGGGTCTCCGGTCCCGTCCGCAAAGCGAAGGCGGTTAGTGCGAAAGATAAGCACGCCAAGGCGAGCTCGTCCGACGACCAACAGGACGCCGATGCCGAACCCACTCCGAGTCGCAAATCAAAGACATCGAGATCGAGTCATACCCGCTCACACCGGGCGCGCGCCAAGTCGAAGGAAACACCGGAAACAATTCCCGCGCCGACAGAGTTCACTCCAGAGGGAATACCAAAGACCAGTGCAGCCTCCGTAATTGTCGTGGACGCGAATAGTGGCAAGACCTTGTACGAAAAAAATCCGGATCAATTCAGGGCCCCGGCGAGCACCCAAAAACTACTTACGGCACTCATTGTAGCAGAGAGTGGGTTTCTTGATCGGCAGGTCACAGTGCAACCAACAGATACCTTGGCTGAGCCGGTGAAGTTGAACATCAAAGCAGGCGACACTTATCAGCGGATCGATCTTCTGCGCGCGTTGCTGGTGAAAAGTCCCAATGACGTCGCGCGATGTCTGGCCCGAGATAATGCCGGCAGCATCGAGGCGTTTGCGGAGCTCATGAACAGACGTGCTCAACAACTGGGAGCTGTCCATTCGCACTTTGTGAATCCGAATGGTTTGCCGGTGCCTGGCCAATATTCCACGGCGCGCGACCTCTCGCTTATCGCGCGCGCTGCTTACGCGAATCCGACAATCCGTTCGATCGTTTGTCTTCCGCAGCTTGTTTTTCGCTTTGCCAACGGTCGCACACGGGAGCTTGAAAACACCAACAAGCTTCTTAGGCGGCTCCCATACTGCAACGGGATGAAGACCGGTTACACCGATTCTGCGGGCAAATGTCTGATCGCGAGCGGTACGCGTCCCGGCAGAGATGTGATCGTCGTTGTGCTGGGCGACACTTCAAGCCGAGTCTGGCGCGATGCATCGGCGCTACTTTCCTGGAGCCTCTGGATGTAAAGCTTCCCTAGCGTTCGCAAGGTTTACACCTCTTTCACGCCGAGACGCCGCGAGATGCTCGACCATCGCGTGGAGCCAGCGGAAAAAAAATCGCAGGGCAACGCCAAACGACATTTTCGATCTCCCGCGTGCGCGTTCACGAAAGACGATGGGAATCTCACGTACGCGCAGCGTTCCGCGCGCGCGCAACATTGTCTCGAAAACAATTTTGAAACCGCTGGTTTGCGGCGCGAGTTCCAGCAATCGGGAGCGCCCGATGGCAAAGAAACCGCACATGGAGTCACGAATGCCAGTGAGCGGGTGCGCAAGTGCCGCCCCCGCTCGTGACACGGCCCGCCGCCATGTGGGCCAGCCCGGCGTCGACCCGCCGCTTACATAGCGACTGCCGACAACAAGATCTGCGGTGCCGGCAAATAGTGGCGCCACCAAATCTTTGATCCGATCAGGCGGATGACTCAAATCTGCGTCCATCACAAGGAGAATTTCTCCGTGAGCCGCCCGCGCGCCCAACATAATCGCCGTCGCCAATCCCGGACCTGCGCCATCTTGTTCGATTAGGCGAATCGGCTGGCTTGCCGCGAGAGCGCGAATTTTGTCGCACGTTGCGTCAGTAGAATGATCGTCAACGAACAAAATTTCCCGGAAAGGAACAGCGCAGGCAGCAATTTCCGAAACCAACGGCACGATATTTTCCTCCTCGTTCAAGGTTGGAATAATGATCGAGACGGAATTAGAGAATGCGGACAGACTTGTCATTCTAAAATGCCAAACGTTTAACGCTCAACCGGCCTTCGGCAAGCCGAGGTTCCGCAGGCCCCCAACGTTCAATCGTCGGACTCCAACAATTCGCAATCGAGTGCCTGCCAAGCCGTAGGACGCGATAAAAAATTACTTGGGATCAAACGATTCGGCTCCGCTGCGGCCACAGCGCGACAGCTTTCGCTCTTCATGTTGTTGCGAGCGAAGGATGGAGCCGACGACGGGATTTGAACCCGTGACCTGCGGTTTACGAAACCGCTGCTCTACCAGCTGAGCTACGTCGGCAAGTAATGAAAAAGGCCAAACTCGCAGTTCTTTCCTACAGCCATCGAAAGAAGTACAAATTCGTCGTCGATCTTCACGCATTCGGCAAGTGGCGCAAGTTCTTTAAGACGCGCCGAGGCGGACGCAGAGCGATCGCGGCAAATCGCCCTCAAAGAGCGCCACAATTGCGACGCGATCGGATTTTCGCAGCGCGAGATAAGCGATTTCATTACGGTCAACAACAAGCTTGCCGAGTACGGCGAGCGGATCAATGACGCTGCGAAGTTTCATCCCGATTAAGCCTTGAATGCCAAACGCCGTGATGGAATGAGCAAAGGCTACCTGCGCGACGAGGATTGCACCAAAAACAGAACTGCCAACGTTGTGGCGTTCAGAGCGAGGCCGCCTGTAGCATTGGCTTAACTCCAAGCCGAGCGTTCACTTCCTGTAGGCCCGCAGTCAGCGTCTGAACTTGCTTCTCCAGTTGCTCGACTTTGCGGTGCTCCTTCAGAAATTCATTGAGCAACATCGCGTTCACCGCGTCGTAGCGCACAGTATAAGGCTTTCCGTAGGCATCTCGAGCAACTAAAGCGGGATTGACCTTTTCTACTTCTTCGGCGACCAGACCAAACTGCTCAATGCCTTCGGGGTCGATGTCCGGTTTGTAATGGAACGTGACTGGCTTGAGCGCAAGAATCACTTCGCTTGCGTTGTCCATCGGTTTTATCTCGGCTTTGAAACGCTTCGAGGAGGGTGCCACTCCAAGTCGACCGTTGTTATTTATTTTAACCTCTGAGCCGTCAACCGCTGAGTTGTTGATACCCGCGATAAATGTTTTCGTCTGCGTTCCATTTGTGCCGACGCGGATCGTGCCGGAGTCGCCATTAGCGCCCGCGTTCCCGATATCGATGTTGTCGCTGCCACTCAGGTGCAGGCCGGCGTCAGCACCGAGCGCAATATTGTTGCTGCCAGATTCATTATTAGAAAGGGCATTCACGCCATTGGCTGTGTTGTTGTTGCCGGTGCTATTATGTCGGAGGGTGGCCACCCCATTGACGGTGTTACCACTGCCGGTGGTGTTTCGTTCCAGCGCGAGATAACCCGTGGCAGTGTTATTACTGCCAGTCATCTGTGTAAGCGAATCACCTCCCATAGCAGAGGAACCGATGGCGGTATTGTTACTGCCGGTGCTATTGAAGAGCAGGGCGCTGTGGCCGTTCGCAGTGTTGTTGGAGCCGCCCTCGTTATCTTGGAGCGCCGAAACCCCAGTGGCAGTGTTTTGGAAACCGATACCGTTGATTAGCAATGCCGAACTACCGATGGCTGTGTTAGCTAAGCCAGTGGTATTCCCAGCCAGTGCACCGAAACCCACGGCTGTATTTACGTTCCCGGTGGTGTTGCCATCGAGAGCTTGATGCCCGATCGCTGTATTGGCGCCGCCGGATGTGTTCTGGAAAAGAGCTTGCGAACCGACGGCTGTATTACCAATCGGGGTAGTGGCATGAAACAGCGCTTCAAAGCCAATGGCAGTGTTGTTCGTGCCGGTTGTTAAGCTGAAGAGCGCATCTTTACCTTCGGCGGTGTTGTGGCCCTGATAGCCACCATCAGGCGGCGGGTTAACTGCTTCAACTGTGGGTCCAAACGCGAGACAGGTCAGGGTGACAAGAAATAATGGAATCGTGTTGTTTAGTCGAATCGGCTGCTTCATAGATTTTCCTTCCTTTTCTTCCGCTGAGTTAATTCTTTGCAATTGCAGGTCTGGAAGAGGCGAAGAACCTGGCGACAAGATGTCCTCCGTACGATAATGCCCCGCTCCTCCGACGATTGTAATTCGCTTTACCTGTTCAGAGTGGACGCTGACAAGTTTTATGGGTGATCGAAATGAAGGCCTGTGTAGGCAATAGTATTGCCCATTGGGTCGAGAGTTGGATGGCCTTAAACTTCCTCCAGCGCGCGCGCCCAGTGGCAACCGGTTTGCCATATCACCGGCGCCCCGCGCACTTCCTGGACAATTGGCCCGGTTTAGAATGCTGCGGGTCAGATCACCCATGATGTAATGACCTAGCAGGCCGCGCGCCTGTGAGGTGCCGGTCACTATCAAATCGTAATCGCCGGCGTCGACTTCTTCGAAAACTTGATCGATTA
>JBKPLX010000005.1:0-9977 GCA_046731855.1 Verrucomicrobiota bacterium
GCCTTATGCAGTTCGCTACGAAGCAGTGAACGCGATGTTACTCAATGAGTTCCTCAAGGAACATTGCCGAGTCGACGAATTGCAAGCACACGACGCGCAGCAGCAGAATGAAATTAAGGCTCTGAAGGCAGAACTGAAAGAGCAGGCGTCGCAAATCCAGAAGGTGAGCGCACAGCTTGAAGCGGGCAAACCTGCGCCGGAAGTAGTGCTCAACAATCACTAAAGCTCACTGCCTCGAACAAAGATCTCCGATTTCCGAAACTTGGTTCCGCCCGTTTCCGTAGAATAATGGTGAGGCGGAATATTCACGGTTTGCTCGGTTTGCGTGACGGTCCCCAACTACATCCGCCAGATTCAGTTCCGCCTAAGGCGCTGTTAGCTGCGGCAACCAACCGAGCATTGCTTTCTCCGGGCGTGAATTATTTGCGAAATCATCGCTGACATCTCAGCAAGGCCGGTTGGAGTTGGGGCTGTGTCTCAGCCGTGGATCCCAACAGGCGAACGATCTGGATTGTTGACGCACATCGCGACGATGGAAAGCGGTTCGTCGTGCACGCGGATGACAAGTTCACTGCCTTCTTAGAATTGGAAAGGGCGATTTGTCTTCGGCTGTTGAGTGAACAAGTCAAAAGCTGACCGCGTTTGTGGAACTCGAAGCGGCGACTCGCAAAGGCCGGCTGCAAAAGCCAGACGTCCAAGGAAATGTTCTGGAGATGTTTGCTTGACAGGTTGCACGGGATTTTCGTAAAAATGCCTTCCGTTACGATCTGAATCCCGGGGGGCAGGGTAAAGAAAGCCTTTCTCTCGGCATTTCTCCCCCTCTTTCAGACCTGCACTCGCTGGGTCAACCACTGAGAGAAGGAGAAGAATAGTCATGAACTTATTCAGATTAAAAGACGGCAATTACACGAATCAGAAATCCAACGGAATGCGCTTTGCTTTTGTTGCTCTAGTGCTCGCCTGCTTTGCGCTTTCGCCGCAAGCGCGAGCCGTTTGCCAAGAAGGCTGCTTAACGAACCAAAACACCGTCCTAGGTCACAATGCGCTTTTCAGCCTCACAACCGGCCCTTTTAACACGGCCATCGGCTATAATGCGCTCTACAGCAACGCAACCGGCGGCATCAACACGGCCGTCGGCTATAATGCGCTCAGTAACACAACCGGCTCCGCCAACACGGCGTCCGGCGCCTACGCACTCTATCACAACACCATCGGCGAAGACAACACGGGAACCGGCCTTGGTGCGCTTTCTAGCAATACAACCGGCTTCTTCAACACAGCGTCCGGCGCCTACGCACTCTATCACAACACCATCGGCAATCTCAACACAGCCACCGGTTCTAACGCACTCGCGGTGAACACCGTCGGTAATAGCAACACAGCCACCGGGGATGAGGCGCTGTTTAACAACACGAGCGGGAGCGACAACACTGCGACCGGTGCCAACGCGCTGTTTAACAACACCACCGGCAGCCACAACACCGCTGACGGTGCTCAAGCGCTCTTTAGCAATACCGAAGGCATGTTCAACACGGCCAATGGCGATCAAGCGCTCCGCGACAACACCACCTGCTTCGGCAACACAGCCACCGGGGATGTTGCGCTCATCAGCAACACCACTGGTGAGGCCAACACCGCCAATGGTTTTGGAGCCCTCTATCACAATACCACCAGCGACTTCAACACGGCTGTAATGCGCTTTATAGCAATACAACCGGCCCCAAAACACGGCCTACAGCTCCAGCGCGCTCCTTATCCTCGGTGCAGGTTCATCGAACATCGCCATCGGCAGCAATGCTGGGAGCGCTCTTCTCAGAGGCGATAACAACATCGATATAGGCAACGAGGGTGTTCGCGACGAATCGAACACGATCCGCATCGGCACACAGGGAACGCAGACGAAAACGTTCATCGCCGGCATTAGTGATGCAGCAATCGGGGGCAGGAGGTTCGAGTGAATCAAAACGGTCGGCTCGGCACCGTCCCCTGCTCGGAGCGTTTCAAGGAAGCCATCAAGCCTATGGACAACGCGAGCAAAGCGATCCTTGCGCTCAAACCCGTTACCTTCCGTTACAAAAAGAAAATTGATGCAGCTGGCATATCGCAGTTCGGGCTCGTGGCCGAAGAGGTGGAAAGAGTAAACCCCGATTTGGTAGTGCGCGACGAAGAAGGAAAACCCTACACCGTCCGCTACGACGCGGTGAACGCCATGTTACTGAACGAGTTTCTGAAAGAGCATCGCAAAGTCGAGCAACTGGAGAAGCAAGTTCAGGCGCTGACTTCCGGCCTACAAAAAGTGAACGCTCAGCTACAAGTGAGTAAACCAGCACCACAAACCGTCTTGAATAACCACTAAAGCTGTCAACCAACGCGAAGCAGCTGTATTTCCGGAATGAGCCGTCATGCTTTAAGGTGGGCGGCTCTTTGCTTCATGCGCGTACACTGGCACGTCATCCTTCGCAAAGCCGGGTTTAGTTGGGGATGCTCATCTGACATTGATTCGACGGACGCGTAATTTTCATGGCACACGCATACGGTCGCGATGGTCGCCGCTTCACTGTTCTGGCTCACGAAGGAGTGACAGGTCTGCGTTAGGCGAATAAAACAGTCTTGACTTTATTTCCGCTAGAAGCGTAGTCTGCAAACACCCCCGCAACCCCAGTAGATAACCCCGACCCAGTTCCTGGTGGATCGGGCCGGTCTTGTCGAGAGAGGCTTCGGCTCGGCATTAGAAGGATATCTATGAAAAGGCTCCTTGTACCATTCGTCGCCGGAGCTCTGCCGGCCTTTATTCTAATGTTCAGCATTCAAACCGGCCGGGCGGGCAGCGCCACTTGGAAGCAAAACCCGGTTTCTGGCGACTGGAACACGGCGGCGAACTGGTCGCCTTCTACTGTACCCAATGGGCCATCGGACATCGCGACGTTCGCTTCTTCGAACATCACCAACGTTTCGCTCTCGGCTAATACCGAAGTTAACACTATCTTGTTCAACCCTGGCGCGAGCTTCACGATCAGGATCACACCAACCGACCAATCCACGCAGTTCACCGTCAGCGGCGCCGGCATCACGAACAAAGGAGGTATCCAGCATTTTGTCGTCGCCGGACCTAATGTCGTTCGCGGTCCATCCGCGAACATCACGTTCCTGAATACCGCCAGCGCAGGCCAAGATGACATATACTTCACGCTTGACGGCGGTCCGCGGAACACCTCTACCGGAGGGCAGATTATCTTCTCCGATCACTCCAACGCGGGAAATGCCTCTTTCACTCTCAACGCAGGCAGCGTCAGGGGCGGGAGCGGTGGTCTCTTGATCTTCGCCAGCCACGCCTCCGCCGGTAATGCCACTCTGATGGCTCTCGGCGGTAATGGTGCCCTCGGGGGACAGATTGTCTTCGGTGGACGTTGCGATGGCGGCACTGCGCGCATACAGCTCTTCGGAAATCGCACCGATCTTCCGTCGAACGGAAGTTTAGACATCAGCGCCCACACGATGTCCGGCGGTGGACCTGGGCCGGTGACGATCGGCTCGCTACAAGGAGACGGCGCCGTATTTCTTGGACCTGCCACACTCATCGTCGGCAGCAACAACATAAAAAATACCCGCTTTTTGGGAGTCATCTCGTGGATGGGAAGCCACGGTGGCATCGGTGGTGGACTGGTAAAGATTGGAACGGGCAGGCTGAATTTGACCAATGGCAACACCTATTTAGGAGGAACCACGATTAAACGAGGCGCACTCGTAGTTAACAACCGGACGGGTTCCGGCACCGGCGATGGCCCCGTCCAGGTAGAACGCGGCACGCTGGGCGGAAAAGGAACAATCACTGGCACGGTGACCCTTGGCACGGGCAACGGCAGCGGAGCGGTTCTCGCGCCAGGCCATCTGCACGGAGCGGGTAGGCTAGGTGCACTCACCATTCACAATGGACTAACCTTTAATTCCGATGGAGTATACCAGGCACAGGTCAATAGCAGCACGATCATGACCGATCAGGTCACGGCAGTTGGCGTAAGTATTAGTCCCGGCGCGCAGTTGGACTTTGTCGATATTGGGAACGGTACGCTTCCCATTGGCACAGTTTTCCCTGTGATTGACAATACCGCGGCGACATCGATTGCGGGCACTTTCAGCAACCTTCCCGAGGGCTCCGTGTTCATCGCCAACGGCAACACTTACCAAGTGAGCTACCAAGGCGGCGACGGTAACGATCTCACCTTGACTGTAGTTCCGTAGATTTAGGAAGATCTGAGCTGGCGGTGTGTCGCAGCGGTGGATGAAGAAGCAGGAACACTGTGGATCATGTTGCTTAACGAGTTTCTGAAAGAACACCGGAAGATGCAGAAACTGGAAGCTGCGCTCGCAGCAATGGACCGACGATT
Organism: Verrucomicrobiota bacterium; assembly: GCA_046731855.1. Classification (GTDB taxonomy): domain Bacteria; phylum Verrucomicrobiota; class Verrucomicrobiia; order Chthoniobacterales; family UBA10450; genus Udaeobacter. The sequence goes on from JBKPLX010000005.1 coordinate 4,386, forward strand.
GAAAGCAGGGACGCGAAAATTGAAAGCGTCACGACGAGGTCGGAAGACAATAGGCCAACAAAAATGAAAACTAAAACGTCCTCCAAAAAAGTCCTGACCCCATTTTTCCTGCGGCAGAGCGCTCGCCGATCATTCCTGCTCGGCCCAATCCTTGTTCTTGTAGCTCTGACGGGCTGTTGTGAGATCCGGACGTGGCCGAACCCGATTGTGTTTAATACCCTAGCGCCCGACTGTACCTACGAGCAGTTCGGTGGTTACTTCGGTATTCAAAAACCGCCCCCGGCTGAAACCAGGTATTGGGAAACCGCGGCTAAGTTTACTGCCATGACGAGCGGTAATTTGGCGACAGTTGATCTTGGATTGACGAAATGGGGCGCGAACGCTCCCACCGGCCTGTACGGTGGACCTGCGAGCGTCTTTCTTTACCGCGATGCTGCTGGATCTCCGAACATTGCAACTCAAACGTATCTTGGCACTGTTGCTCCCACCGGGGATACCTACAGAACTAACAACAGTCTAGTCAGCCTTCTGGTGGCGGGAACGGTACCTGTGGTTCAGGGATTGGACTACTGGCTTGTGCTGAAACCAGCCGCTCGAGGAGTACATGACTGTTGGAATCTGTCATTGCCAAGGATGGCTGGCTCGAGTGCGGTGTCGCATAACGACGTCACATGGAGGACCTTCAATGATGAGTACTTGCCAGCCTTTCGCATTACAGCCAAGCCGGTGTCAAGGATTGTTGAACGGGCACACCTTTGATGATGTTGTCTCAGCGGCGGCCCTCGTCTTGCTACAGCGGGTGCTTTGAAACGAGCGAAGCGCGAATCACGGCATTATGACCGGATCTCGAGGCAGCGCGAGTAGGTGTGCGTCCGGCTCAACCTTTAGAGAAAAATGAGACTAGACCCCGACGGCATCTTGCAAACTATGGGCCAGCATTCCAAGGCGCAGTGAATGCGCTTCCATACATCTGCTACCGGGCGTCACCTTGCAGAAACTAGACTGTGTCGCGGCGGTCGCCTTGGCGCTTTGGCACTTTGGTTTTCGCCTGCCGTCGCCGATCGGATGCCAGCGAACGGCGTTTTTTGGAATTAGAAAGGGCGATTTGCCTCCATCTTTTGAACGAACGAATCAAAAGCTGACCGCGTTTCGAATCTGCGATTCTCTCTTCCAGCAAATTGTCTTGACGACCTAACGAGATTTCGCCAAACTCGGCGTCGCCAAACGGATCTGAATCAGGCGGAGGACATTCCCCCGCTAGGTTCTTCGCCTCCTCCCGACCCGCAATCCCAGATAATCAACTCAGCGGGGAAACGAAAGGGAAGGAAGAACCATGAATCCATCGATTCAACTAAAAAGAGCAATTCTATTATTTCTTGTGGCACTTACCTGCTTGGCGCTTTCGCCTGCAGTGCGAGCGGTGAACCCACCACCGGACGGGGGCTACCCCAACCAAACCACCGCCGAAGGGGAGGATGCGCTGCTCCATCTTAGTACGGGCGAGGGCAATACAGCGGTAGGTTTCCACGCGCTCCATGACGATAGCACTGGCTACTTCAACACGGCGGTTGGCGCGGACGCTCTCTCCAACAATACCATAGGTATACTCAATACCGCCACCGGGCACGCGGCGCTCTCTTCCGATACAAACGGTAGCGGAAACGTAGCCAATGGCCTGGCCGCGCTCTTCAGCAACACGCACGGCTCCGGCAATGTAGCGGTCGGTTTTGAAACAATGTTGCTGAACACGTCCGGCCAATTGAACACCGCAGTAGGGGGAAGCGCGTTGCTGGCCAATAGAACGGGTAACAACAACAACGCCTTCGGCCAAAGTGCATTGATAAACAACACCGGTTCTTTCAATATCGCGATAGGCTCGAATGCGGGATACAATCTCACCACTGGGCACAATAACATCGACATTGGTAACCGCGGTGTTGCTGGCGAGTGGAACACGATTCGCATCGGCATCCAGGCAAGGCAGAATGCCACCTACATGGCGGGCATTTATGGCGGGACCGCACCCGGCGGCATCACCGTTGTCATCGATGCGGATGGCCATCTGGGAACAGCTACTTCCTCGGCGCGCTTCAAGGATGAAATTAGGCCAATGAATACCGCCAGTGAAGCGATCTACGACCTGCGACCAGTAACCTTTCACTATAAGCCGCAGCTCGATCCAAAAGCGGTTCCGCAGTTTGGGTTGGTAGCCGAGGACGTAGAAGCGGTGAATCCTGATTTGGTGGCGCACGACAAAGAAGGTAAACCTTACAGCGTGCGCTACGAGGCGGTGAACGCGATGTTGCTTAATGAGTTCCTCAAAGAGCACCGAAAAGTGCAGGAATTGGAAGCGAATGCCGCAAAGCAGCAAAAACAAATTGAAGCGCTTACTGCAGGCTTACAGAAGGTGAGTGCACAGCTGGAAATGAGTAAACCCAAACCGCAAATCGTGCTGAATAATCATTAAAGCAACCAAAGCAGCCTTAGCTCTGCAACGAAGCCGTCACTCTTCCTCCCACGTGGCGGGCCCCAAATCTACTGGTGTAGCCAATGAAATTACGCCGCAGCCTCAGGCTGTTCGATGTGGCACTGTTTTTCGTAGGTTGCCGAATTGAGTTGACAAAGCGGTAACAGTTTTTGCAGAATTTTCTCTGTATCAAGGTCTGAATCCGGGAGAGGACGCTTCTCCCGACAGCTTCTTCCCCTCTTTCAGACCTGCAGTCGCACAATAACCAATCGGGACGAAAGATTTCTTATGGAAACGAAAACTTCGATAGGTGCAGACGTTATGAAAAACCTTCTCTCTTTTGCGGCTGTTCTTGGCATCGCTTGCGGTGCGACGGCTGATACACTCTGGCGGCAGTTCGGTTTCGATGCCGCGCACACGAGCTACAATAAATCTGAGACAATACTGAACGCCTCTAATGTTGGTCGCCTCACTCTCTTTTGGACGAGTCCTAGCTTCCAGGTTGCCGGATCCGTGCCTAGCGTGCCGACGTTGGGTTTCCAGGCCATCTTTTTCAACACTGATGGACGCATCCACGCCTTGGAGAAGCAAACCGGGCAGCGACGCTGGGGGCGGCTCTCCTGTTCTGGCCGGGGCACCGTTCAGCCCGCCTTTGGCCAGGGAATCGTCCTTGTTGGAGATAATGGCGGAGACTTGGCCGGCTATGACCCGGCCACGGGCAATCAGGTTTGGTGCGACGATGAAGGCGGTTCAATCGTTTCTGCGCCAGCAGTGGCGGACGACACACTTTTCTTCACTAACGGCGGCGACGCAGTTGCGCTCGATCAGTTTAGCGGACGCGAGCACTGGAGATTCGCCGCGCTGGATAGGTTTGGCATTCATCTAACCAGCACTCCTGCGATCGAGAACGGCGTCGTGTTCGTTACTGGAGACGGTTGGGTCTTCGCTCTTGATGGAATCACTGGCAGAAAGATCTGGCGTCAACAACTCCAGGCCCCAGAGTCCGGAATCTCATCTGCTGCTGTCGCTAACGGCGTTGTTTACGTTGGCGGTCAGGAGGCGCTCTATGCGCTCAGCGCTTTCGACGGCCACTTAGTCTGGCAAAACACTTCGGTGTCGGTGGTGCCCACCCCGGCTGTTGCCGAGGGCAGGGTCTTCGTCAATTCAGAAGACCCGAACTTCGGTTTGTGGGCCTTCGATGCCGCGACGGGCGGATTTTTATGGAGCAGACAGAGGCCCGGCGAACCCCTCACCACCGTCACAGTGGCCAACGGAGTCGTTTACGACATCGTCGAGTCAGGCACTTTGCAGATGTTTGACGCCGCGCACGGAACATTTCTTGGATCAATCAGAGATCCCGACGGTAAACCGTTCGTAAACGCGTTTGGTTCTCAGCCTATCGTCGCCAACGGCACTATCTACGTCTCCGCCGGTGATCGCGTGGACGCCTTTCACCTCAGTCCCTGAAGACAGTCGCTGCGGACCAGAGGTGACTGGCGCCGGTTCTCTTCAGTGAGCCGGTGAGACGGAAAGCGTTTCATTGTGCACGCCGATGAAAATCCAATTGCTTTTATGGAATCGAAGCGGCGGTCTGCGGTTGTCGAATTGGCTTGACACGCAGCCGGGATTTTGGCAAAATCGACGCCGCTAAACGGATCTGAATCAGGCGGAGGACTCCTCCTCCCCGCTCGGTTCTTCGTCTCTTCCCGACCCGCAGTAACTGATCAACTCAGCGGGGAAAAAGAAAAGAAGAATCAGATGAATTCACTAAAGGCAACCTCAGTATTTCTCATCGCATTGGGAGTAACCTGTTTCACGCTATCACCGACGGCGCGAGCACTACTGCCGCCACCGCCACCAGACGGAGGCTATCCCAACGCTAATACCGCTGAGGGCGATAATGCGCTCTTTAACCTCACAAGCGGTAGCCAGAACACAGCCCTTGGTTTTAATGCTCTTGCTAGTAACACGACGGGTAACAGAAACACCGCCACCGGCTTTGATGCGCTTGTTCTTAATCAGACAGCAGACGACAATACAGCAACCGGTTATGAAGCGCTCTTTAGCAACACGCGCGGCCTCCGTTGGCTTCCCGGTCAAGCCGGTGCCAGCCCAGGCGGGAAAGAGCGAATCATGAAAAACTTTCTATCCGCCCATCGTTCTGTAGTGCGAGGAGCCGGCAAACTTCTCCACAGCCTCGCCGCCGTTAGTGTTTTCAGCTTTGCGGGGGCAACTGGGCCGGCCGCTCTCGTCGGGAGTGCTACAGCACCAGCCGATGGGCGCAAGGATGGAGAATGGAGCGACCCGATGGATCTCGGGGTCATCGCGATTAACGCCAACCTTTTGCCCACTGGCAAAGTGCTTTACTGGCAATGGGGGAGCGTCGCTTATCTTTGGGATACGAGCGGCACCTTGACTGATGTGAGCGTGCCCTATCAGCACGATGTCTTTTGCGGGGGTCAGACTTTTCTCGCCGACGGCCGGGTGTTTGTGGCTGGCGGCGTTGTCTGGGGTGCCGCGGGCAGCGAGGTGGGCGTCACGCACAGTGACTTTTTCGATCCATTTACTGAAACCTGGAGCCCGGGGCCGGAGATGGAGTACCCACGGTGGTACCCTGACGTCAAAGAAGCGTCCGATGGGAGTGTGTATGTCTTTGGCGGCCAAGCCAGCCCCGGAATCCTGATTAACCAAGTTGAATGCTACAATCCGATTACTAACACCTTTACCACCCTTCCCTCTTCCGCCGATATCGTAGCTGATGTCTATGCCCGGACGATTCTCTTGCCCAGTGGCAAGATTTTCATGGCCGGACAGAACCAGGAAACGGATCTGCTTGATCTGAATACAAATACCTGGTCCTTTGTGGGTGACGTTAACTATGGAAAAAGACTGAACGGCAACGCCTTTCTTCTGCCCGATCTCGAGAAAGTCATCACCATCGGCGGCGGGACCGGTCCGGGGTTCGACGCTACCGCCACTACAGAGATCATCGATTTTTCTGAGCCGACGCCTGCTTGGCGTTACTCGGCGTCCATGGCTTATGCCCGGCAACATACCGCTTCCACTTACTTGGCTGACGGCAAGATCCTAGTCATCGGTGGTGTCCGCCAGCTTAAGTATGTAGA
>JBKPLX010000006.1:0-7520 GCA_046731855.1 Verrucomicrobiota bacterium
TTGTTCGAAGGTTACGGACTTGTGCCAGCATAAATGACGTTGTCTCCAGGTTGCATTTGAGCGCCGCGCGCCAAACTGTTGGTGATGATATCGCCGATGGCGGTCGCCGGTTCAACTGAAGAAATGCGAATTTTTCCGATCAACGCCCCGTCTCGCAGAACGAGCATCTCGGCATTGGACTCCACTCCGTGGCGAGTACCGAGATTCAATACCACGAAGTTATACGCCTGATTGACTGCGAGGACTGTCCCACGCAGACCTGTTCGGCGTGGGCCAGTCTCGCGGGCGGCTTCCCGCCGTCTCTTTCCTTCCTTCGGCTGGTCTGCGCGCTCCTGCATGTCCTGGAGTTTTTCGGAAAGGAAAGCTTTTTCTTTTTCTGCGCTATCCAATTGATGGCGGAGATCATCCAGTTGCGATTGCAAATCCGCGGCCGGCGCTGTCGCGGCGGGGCTGTCAGCCGCCGGAGCATTCGGATTTTTTTCCGCTTCTTGCCCGCCCATCCGCAAAGAAGCGGTCGCCTTCTGGTTCTCGTCTAATTTGGTCTGTAGATCGGCCTTCTCTTTCTGGGTTCGAGCGAGCTCTGCCTCGGCTTTTGCGACTCTATTTTCTGCTTCTGCGACTTTGCTCTGTTCTTCTACGGTGCCACCGGTCGAGGTATTCGGCTTCTCGCGTATTCGGCGTTCGGCTGCATCGCGCGCAGCCTGTGCGGTCGCTACCGTTACGCGAAGGGCTTTCACCTTTTGAGTGTTTAAAAACCCAAAAAAAGCTGCCAATACGAGCAGTAAAATGGCAAGGCCAGCCACGCTTTTCGGCGTGGAGGAGGATGCCGCCGATTCCCGATGGGTCATTGAGAGTGGTGCTTTTTTAAACGAATCACGCAGAAACGCAATCGTGATTTCGGCCCGGATGCCGGAGCAGAAAACAATCGAGTTCAATCAGATTGCGTTTCGCGTCGTTTCAACCGATAACATCCGTGTGGGACAACAGCATCGTACACGAGCCAAACGCAAGCGACGCAAAGCGTATCTAGAGCGCAACAAGGCAGCGCTCCGAGCCAACGCAACACCGTCGACATCAGGCAAGCAGCGGACAAAGAAGGAACCCGCTGCGGTTGTGGAGACGTCATCCTGATCCTGAGGCGCGGGAGAAGAATCTCACCCATTCGTCGCAGCATTACGCAAGGTAGCCAGTTTAAAGGTCACTTTGAATGTGAGGTTCTTCGCCCCGCTCGGATGGCTGATACTTAGGATTCAGTGATGCCGCAGCGGGCCTGTTATCTGATCGTCGACGGGCATAGCGTTATTTTTGCGTGGCCTGAATTACGCAAGCTCCACGCGCGGCGAACCTCGCTGGCGCGTGAAGCGCTGATCAAACGGTTGCGCGATTACCAGGATTGGACCGGTGTGCGAGTGGTAGTCGTCTTTGATGGCAAAGGAAGAAAGATCGACGCCAGTTCCGAAGCTTCCGACGTGCAGGTCTTTTATTCCCGCGCAGGCCAGACAGCCGACGCCATCATCGAGCGACTGGCGAGCAAATACGCGAAACGCTTCGAGATAATGGTGGCTACCTCTGATTCCATGGAGGGAGAGACAGTTGAGGCATGCGGCGCAGAATGGATCTCGCCGCAAGCATTACGCGGGCTTCTTGAGCCGTTGGATCGTAAACGTTAAAGCGTTAACGGCGCGAGAATGTGGTGCACGAAGTTCCTTTGGAGTGCGATGCGCTCTCGCATCGCTTTTGAGTCTTTCCGAAGTTCTAAAGTCCCAGTTTCTTCTCAATCTCTTTGACCCGTGCAAAGAGTTTCCCGAGTCGGTGAATCCAGGCAATTTGTTGCTTTGCTTCCGCGAGCGGAACCGCAGGATAGCCGAACCACACGCCCCCCGGAATGCTCTTAGAGATTCCGCTTTGCGCGGCGATGATGGTGCCATCGGCTATTTCCACATGGCCGACAATGCCGACTTGTCCGGCCATCGTAACTCGCTCTCCCACCCGAGTGCTGCCGGAGATGCCGGTCTGCGCCACAATCACGGAATTTTGCCCAATAACGACGTTGTGCGCGATTTGCACGAGGTTGTCGATTTTCACCCCTCGCTGGATCCACGTTCGGCCAAATCGGGCGCGATCAACCGTGGTGTTTGCACCGATCTCGACGTCATCGTCAATCTGTACGATCCCGAGTTGCTGAATCTTTTGCTGCCGGCCATCGACCATTTCAAAACCGAAGCCGTCTGCGCCAATCACTGCCCCACTATGAATGATTACCCGTGAACCGATCCGGCTTCGCTCGCGAATTGTCACCAACGGATAAATCAGGCAATCCGATCCGATTGTTGCTTCATGCCCAATGTAACTTCCGGCGCCAATAATGGTGTCATCGCCAATTTTGGAACCATCTTCGATGACCGCATGAGGCCGGATTGATACACGTTCTCCCAGGCGAACGTCTGGACCGACAATCGCACTTGGATGAATGCCCGGCGCAAAAGTGACCGGTTTCGGTGCAAACTTGAGCACCACCTGCTCGAACGCCTTGGTAGGATTTGAGACGCGAACCTGGGCGGCAGCGACCGGTTCAGCGAAATCGGGTGGAACAAAAATAGCTGAAGCCCGGGTCTTACGCAAGAGGCTGATATATTTTCGATTGGCGAAGAAACTAATCTCTCCGCTCGTTGCTTCGGTCAGCGATGCGGCGCCAGTAATTTTTAGCTTTGGATCGCCAACCAATTCGCCCCCAGACATGCTGGCCAGTTCTTGAAGAGTGAAAGACACGGAAATGTTAAGTCGTTAGACAGTTGAAACGTTGAAGGCAATTTCGCGGCGTCGTTCACTCGCCGTTTCGCCGATTCATTCTTTTTGACGCCAGCGTGGTGGGCGCTTGTCGATGAATGCCTGAACGCCTTCGAGCGCAGTCTCATCCATCATGTTGCAGGCCATGGTCTGCGCAGCCGCTTCATAAGCGGAGGCCATGCCCAGTTCAACCTGCCGGTAAAAAAATTCCTTTCCCATCGCCACAGCGACGCGCGGCTTTGCGATGATTGTCGCCACCAGTTTCTCGATTTCTGCGTCGAGTTGCTCCGGGTCCACAACGCGGTTAATCAACCCGCGCGCTTTCGCTTCGTCAGCGCTGATAAATTCGCCCGTTACGAGCATCTCAAATGCTGCTTTGCGCAAAACATCGCGGGCAAGCGCCACACCCGGCGCCGAACAAAAAAGACCCAGATTGACGCCGCTGACGGCGAATTTTGCGGCGCTTGACGCGACCGCGAGATCGCACATCGCCACCAACTGACAGCCTGCCGCCGTGGCGACACCCTGAACACGAGCGATCACAGGCACGGGTAATCGTTGGATGCCAAGCATCATGTCAGAACATTGACTGAAGAGCCGCTCGTAGTAGTCCAGCGATGGCTTAGCGCGCATCTCTTTTAGATCATGACCGGCGGAGAACGCCTTGCCCTCCGCAGCAAGAACGACCACCCGCACTGCCTCGTCGTAGGCTATTGTGCCGAGTTCGCGCTGTAATGCCGACAGCATTGCTTCAGATAAGGCATTGAAAGCCTGTGGTCGGTTCAATGTCAGCGTGACTACGCCGCGTGCGTCCTGGCTGCGTAAGAGAACGGATTCCTCTCGACCCAACGCTTTCGGAGTCGGAGGTTCGATTGATAATGCAGAAGCTTTCACGGGTTAGACGCTCAAACGCTACTGCTGAAATTCCAAATCTGAAATCCGAAAAATTTAGTTTCCGTTTGCAGCGACTGGCAACATCATCTGGCAAGGCTGGAAGAATGCAAAACGACGCGCGGTCAAGCTTGGTTATTCTGATTTATGAAGATCGTCGCGATCGCTAATCAAAAAGGCGGTGTAGGCAAAACGACTACGGCCGTAAATCTCGGCGCGTCGCTGGCTGAAACAGGCCATCGCATTTTGATTATCGATCTTGACCCGCAAGCGAACGCTACCAGCTCGTTTGGGTTGCAAGCAGTAGAACAGACTAGTCTTTATGAGCCATTACTCGGCGACGCCTCCATTACCGAAAGAATCTTTCCCACAGAACGTGAAGCGTTGTTTATTGTGCCTTCCGATCTCGATCTTGCTGGTGCCGAGGTCGAGATCGCGCGAATGCCAAATCATCTCACCCGGCTGGCGGAAACGCTCCAGCCGCTGCACGCAGATGAGACATTTGATTTTGTTCTGTTGGATTGTCCGCCGTCACTTGGAATTTTGATGAGCAACGCACTCGCGGCCGCCGATGAGCTCTTGACCCCGATACAGTGTGAGTATTTCGCCCTCGAAGGACTGGTAAAAATTGTCAGACTGATCGAGCAAGTGCGTGATTCAGGCGCGAACAAGCGGCTCCAACTCGGCGGCATTGTCATGACGATGTACGACGGCCGGACAAATCTTAGTGAGCAGGTTGTAGCGGAGGTGCGCCAGCATTTTGGCGAACGGGTTTATCAAACAGTGATTCCGCGCAGTGTGCGCTTGAGCGAGGCGCCGAGTTTCGGGAAGTCGATCCTGGAGTACGCGCCAAGTGGAACGGCCGCCGAAGCTTATCGAGCGCTTGCACGCGAGTTCATCCAGCGCCACTCGCCTCTTGCCACTGCTCCCGAGACAACGCAAACACAGTCGTCGGAAAACCGCGAAACGTAATTTCTTTTTCTGGTATCAGTCCAATCTTCTCCGCCACACGACGCGAGGGAACGTTTTCCGGATGAACCAGCGAAATTACTCGTGGCAATTTTAGACCGACGAACGCGTAATCGCGCACTGCACGTGCAGCTTCCGTGATCAAACCATGGTTCCAATAGGCAGGATCGAGCCTGTAACCAATTTCAACCTCCTCAGGCAGTTCAGGGTGATGCAGAAAACCGCAATAACCAAGGAGATCGTTATTCTGGTGAAGAACAAGCGCAAACTGCGAAGGCAACCCAGCCTGGTTCCAAGTGAGAAATTTCTGCAGTACGGTCTGTGTTTGCTCGCGCGTATAAGGGCCAAGCGAAAAGCGCATAAAATCGCGGTTTGCCATGAGTTCGGCGAGCCGGCCGAGGTCGTCTTCTTGGAATGGGCGCAGAAATAATCGGGACGTTTCCAGGATCATTTGGTTAAACAGACACAAATTGTAGTGCAGTTGCGATTCATAGTCGAAGATGGCGACCGCCACTGAAGAGTACGCGCGTCCAGCGCAACCGCCGGACACATCAAGCCTGGCCGAGGTGCGTGACGCGGCGCGCGAATGCACAGCATGTCATCTCTACAAGCGGTCCACACAAACCGTGTTCGGGGAAGGCCCGAAAGACGCGGTCATCATGCTGGTCGGCGAGCAGCCGGGCGATTACGAAGATCAGGAGGGTAAACCGTTTGTTGGACCTGCTGGGAAAATCATGGACCAGGCACTGGAAGAAGCGGGAATTGATCGCAAGGAAGTTTACGTCACGAACGCGGTGAAACACTTTAAGTGGGAACCACGCGGAAAGCGCCGAATTCATCAGAAACCAAATTCGCGCGAAATCGCAGCCTGTCGCCCGTGGCTGGAAGCGGAGCTGCGCCTTGTTAAACCAAAGTTGCTGGTCTGTCTCGGTGCGACGGCAGCGCAGACGGTTTTCGGTCCATCATTCCGTGTTACTCGCGAGCGCGGCAAGGTATTGTCATCGAAACTGGCTCCCAGAACCCTCGCCACGGTGCACCCATCGTCCCTTCTTCGACAACCGGACGAGGAATCGCGGCAACGCGAGTATGAGCGGTTCGTTGTGGACCTTCGGGCCGCGCGCAGGGCGGCCAGCAAGGATTAGGTAAATGGGAGGGACGCGGCGCCGTCGGTGTAGGGGTGGCGCAGCGGTGCGCCGTCGCTGCCTCATTCGACCGTCACGGCATCTCGCGTTTTGTATTCCGCTACGAACGCGTTACGAAACTGATCGAATGTTCCCTTTTCGATTTCGTCGCGCGCTTGATTCATCAGATTTAAATAAAAATACAAGTTATGGAGCGTGATCAGGCGAAGGCCGAGAATTTCTTCGGCCTTGATGAGGTGCCGGATGTAGCCGCGCGGAAATTCACGACAGGCTTCGCATGCGCAGTTTTCTTCAATCGGACTCTTGTCCAGAATGAATTCTGCGCTTTTTAAATTGATCGTACCAGTCGCCGTGAAGGCCGTTCCATTCCTGGCGAGGCGTGTTGGCAGCACGCAATCAAACATGTCCGTCCCGCGCGCGATCAACTCCAACAGTTGCGGCGGCGTGCCGAGCCCCATCGTGTAACGCGGTTTATTCTCGGGCAGGAATGGCTCAGCCCATTCGACGGCTCGCATCATTTCCTCCTCCGGTTCGCCCACACTCACGCCGCCGATGGCGTAACCATCGAAATCAATATCTACCATCGCCTGCGCGCTTTCCGTCCGCAGATCCTCAAAGGTGGCGCCCTGAACGATGCCGAAAAGCAGCGAATTGGCGAGCCTTCGTTTCGCTGTTTCCCCGTTTTGCCGTTTCCAGTCTACGCAGCGCTTCGCCCAACGCGTTGTCATTTTGGCGCTTCGCGCTGCATAGTCGTATTCGCACGGATATGGAACGCATTCATCGAGCGCCATCGTGATATCACTGCCGAGCAGCACCTGAATTTCCATTGCGATCTCCGGCGAGATGAAGGCTCGCGCGCCGTCGATGTGATTTTGAAACTCGACGCCCTCTTCGGTGATTTTCCGCAATTTAGCCAATGAAAAAATCTGGTAACCGCCGCTGTCGGTCAGAATGGGTCCACCCCAGTTCATAAAGTTGTGCAGGCCGCCAAAATGTTTGATCACATCCAGTCCTGGCCTAACGAATAGATGGTACGTATTTCCAAGAACGATTTGCGCGTGCAATTCGCGCAGTTCCCGCGGGCTGACGCTTTTCACCGAACCTTGCGTTCCCACTGGCATGAACGCCGGCGTGTCGATCACACCATGCGCAGTCGTTAGGCATCCGCGCCGCGCTTTCGAGTGTCGATCGATTGCTACAAGTTCGAAGGTTTGCTGCATCTCAATTAGAGATTCCTCGACTCCGCTCGGAATGACAAACGCAGTGTAAAATATTTTTTGCAGACCGCGCTTTTCCCTCTATACTGACAGCCCACCGCATCAGGCGCGTGAGAGAGTTTGCTGCGCGACCTGGGCGGGTTTTTTGTCGCCCGCGCACAACGCTTTTGGCGGCGCTTTGTTTTTGAGGATTGAAAAATGCCCACGATTAATCAGTTGATCCGCAAAGGACGCCGAAAGGTGTCGGTAAAATCGAAGTCACCTGCGCTGGCGGACTGTCCGCAACGTCGTGGAGTTTGTGTGCAGGTGATGACGCGCACGCCGAAGAAGCCGAATTCTGCGCTGCGCAAAGTGGCAAAAGTGCGGTTGACGAATGGCCAGGAAGTGATTGCCTACATTCCGGGCGAGGGGCATAATTTGCAGGAGCACTCGATCGTGCTCGTACGCGGGGGACGCGTGAAGGATTTGCCGGGTGTCCGCTATCATATTGTGCGCGGAACGCTCGACGCGCTGG
>JBKPLX010000007.1:0-9893 GCA_046731855.1 Verrucomicrobiota bacterium
GGATCGGGAAGCCCGGCTATAACCTCATCACCGATATGGCCGACGAAGCAATCAAGTATCTGACCGAATTGAATGCCGCCGCGCCGGAGAAGCCTTTTTTCCTCTACTACGTTCCCGGCGGTACGCACGCGCCGCATCATCCAACGCCGGAATGGATCGCGAAGATGAAAGGCAAATTCGACATGGGTTGGAACGACCTGCGCGATCAAATTTTTGCTAACCAGAAGAAGCTCGGTGTTATTCCGCCAAATACCGAGCTCACTCCCTGGCCCGATAGTCTACCGAAGTGGGACATGCTCAATTCTACTCAGAAGAAGGTGTACGCTCATCAGGCGGAAATATTCGGCGCCTACGCTGCCTATACGGACCATGAGATTGGCCGGGTGATTCAGGCCGTTGAAGACCTGGGCAAGCTGGATAACACACTCATTATCTATATCGAAGGCGATAATGGTACGAGTGCCGAAGGCTCGGTTATCGGCACGACATTCGATCTCGCCGCGATCCAAGCCATCGATATGCCCGTTGATGCCCAGCTAAAGTTCTACGATGTCCTCGGTTCGGATCTGACAACCCCACACATGTCAGTGGCTTGGTCGTGGGCTTTCGACACTCCGTTTAAATGGACCAAGCAGATCGCGTCATACTTCGGTGGCACTAGGCAAGGTATGGCCATCTCCTGGCCGGGCCACATCAAGGATTTGGGCGGCATCCGCTCGCAGTTCCATCACATCATCGACATCGTGCCGACAATTCTGGAAGTCACCGGCATCCAGTTGCCGGCGACGGTGAATGGCATCGCCCAGAAACCGATCGAAGGCATCAGCATGGCTTACACGTTCGATAGCGCGAATGCGAACGCCCCGTCCAAGCGCGACACCCAATATTTCGAAATGTTCGGTAATCGCGCTCTCTATCACGATGGCTGGATCGCCACCACTGTTCCTCCGCAACCCCCGTGGCTCATGGGCACAGTCAAAATGCCCGACGTGCTCACCGGCTACAAATGGGAGCTCTATAACATCGCCGACGATTTTTCCGAGAATAACGACCTCGGCGCGAAGAATCCGGATAAGCTGAAGGAGTTGCAGGGACTCTTCATGGATGAGGCCAGAAAGTATCAGGTGCTCCCGCTGGATAATTCGATTCTCGCGCGCCTCCTTGCACCGCGACCGAGTGCAACCGCAGGCCGCACCGAGTTCACCTACTCTGGCGAAGTATCCGGCGTGCCTGATGGCAACGCCCCTAACTTGCTTACCAGGTCCTTCTCCATCACGGCCGACGTGGAAATCCCGTCGCGCGGCACTGAGGGAATGCTCAACACGCTCGGAGGCCGGTTCGGTGGCTATGGCCTCTACTTGCTCAAGGGCAAGCCGGTCTTCACCTACAACCTGCTAGCTCTTGAAAAGTTCCGCTGGGAAGGACCACAGGCGCTCACACCGGGTAAACACACCATCTTGTTTGACTTCAAATACGACGGCCCTGGCATGGGCAAAGGTGGCACGGGCGTTCTGTCGGTGGACGGCAAGGAAGTCGCGAGCAAGACGATTCCGCACACCGTACCAGCTCTGTTTACTATCGACGAGTCTTTCGATGTCGGGGTGGATACCCGCACGGGAGTGGAGGATAAAGATTACAAGCCACCGTTCCGGTTTACTGGAAAGCTCGACAAGCTGACAATTAAACTCGGGCCGAACCAAATGATGGCTGCGGATCAGAAAGCTAAGGATGAAGCCATCGCTCGTGTTAACGACTAGGCGAGCAACAACAGCAGCGAAAGAAAAGGCGAAGCCGCATTGAGATGAAGCAATCGCTTGCCCTTACCGCCATCATCGAAGCGGCCACGGGTTTGGCGTTAATCATCGCTCCATCGCTCGTTGGACGGTTGCTGTTCGGCACGGAATTTACCGGGGTTGCCAACCCGGCAGCTCGTGTGACTGGCATTGCCTTACTCGCCTTGGGCGTCGGTTGCTGGCCGCGTAGCACCGCGTTCTGCGGCATGTTGACCTACAGCGCGCTCGCCACGCTTTATCTTCTGTATGTTGCGATCCACGGCGAATGGATCGGGCCTCTCTTGTGGCCAGTAGTGGTGTTACACGGGATTCTGACTGCGCTTCTCACCTGGACGTGGTTTCGATCTCAAAAGCCCGAACAGTAAGACGAACAGACGAAAAATTAATCGAGACAAACCGCGTTACTCGCACGGTAGATGTAACCACTTCAGAGGAAATTGGCCTAAAGTCCTATAGACGATCCCTAAGCGGCATGTGGGGATTACGTTGTAGGTGTGCGAACACGCTATGGTGTCAGTTAGGTCCGAGAATCAACAATGAGAAAAACTATGAGGATAAAAAAACGCAGATTCATTAACGCGGCGTTGGCCGGTGCCATCGCTGTAACCATGTTCACTGGCAGCGCGACGCAGCGCGCGCACGCCCAAGCGACGGCAGGTATTCCGCCTGCCATCACCACTCCAGACAAAGTCGAGACGCACATCGGTACGCTTGAGTTCAAAGACGGTGCGCCCAGTAACGCCACTGTCCAGAAGATCTATGACAACTTGGACTACATACGCGGCGTGGACGCGTTTATGAATAGTTTTTCCGGGGTGTCGGCCTATGCCATTCGCGAGGGTTTCCATAGCATCGGAGCGGAGGACAACACCGTGGTCATTTTCTCCGAGTTGATGGACTCGAACTCGCTGTTTCTGACCGCCAACGCCGATACTGTCTATAATCTCGCCGTCATCGACCTCACTAAGGGACCGATGGTGGTGGAAGTGCCGCCGATGCAGCTCGGGACTCTCAACGACATGTGGTTCGGCTGGATTATTGACATTGGCGGTCCAGGTCCCGACCGTGGCGCCGGCGGCAGGTATCTGATCGTGCCGCCGGGTTATGACGGTCCGCTGCCGGATAGTGGTTTTTTTGTGGGCCGGTCGAAAACTAATCATGTGCTCTACGCCGTGCGCGCTTTCATGGTGGACAACGATCCCAAGCCCGCCGTGGAACTGATCAAGAAGGGGCTGAAGATCTATCCATACACGCCGGGCGGTTTCGGCACCAGCATTGCCACGGCACTGGAGGGCAAAGTCAGGCTGGCGGTGGACCCGCCCGTCACACCGACCAAGTTCGTGGAGGCGAGCGGGAAGTCTTTCAACACCATTCCTCCAAACGACTTTTCTTATTTCGAGATACTCGACAAGCTTGTGCAACTGGAACCGGCCACGTCGTTTGATCCTGAACTCGCGGGCCAATTCGCAGCCATTGGCATTGTTAAAGGCAAGCCCTTCAAACCGGACGCCCGGATGAAGAAGATTCTCGGCGACGCCGCGGCCGTGGGCAACGCCGCTGGGCGGACGTTTAACTGGCGTGGTGCCGAATATCCCGGCTGGTTCTACTACCCGGGTTCAATGTGGGCTAACATGCTATGGGAGGGTGGTTATAACTTCGAGACAGCGCCACCGATGATCACCAGGGAAGGCTATTTCAAACCGTTACCGCCGGCCGGCGCGCGGACCCTCAACTCCCGCACGGCATTCTACTACGGCTATACCATGGACTCGCCCGGCATGATCATGAGACTGCCCAACGTTGGCTCGCAGTACCTCATGGGTTTCACGGATGCCGACAAGAATTACCTTGATGGTGGCAAGACCTACAAGGTGAGGCTGCCCAAGGATATTCCCGCGGAAAAATTCTGGTCGTTCACTGTCTACGACAACCAGACGCGCTCCATGCTCCAGACACCCCAGCGCTATCCGCGTGCTGGCAGCCAGACCTATCCTTCGCCCGCCGCCGCGGCAAACGCGGACGGTTCGACGACCATCTATTTCGGCCCATCCAAACCGGCCGACGCTAAAGAAGGTACCTGGATTCAGACCATGCCGGGCAAAGGCTGGTTTCTGCTGCTTCGCCTCTACAGCCCGAAGGAGTCGTTCTTTACCAAGAAGTGGCGCCCGAGCGAGATTGAGTCAGTGAAGTAATGGTTGCCGCGAGTTGAGAGGCCACTTTTGTCGAACCTGCCGACCTGCCGCGCAGGTGCAGTTTGAGAATGCGCCGCACTTCTTCAATGCCTTCAGGACTCTTATGAGTGGGGTGAGCTGATGGGACAATTAGAGTCGATCGTGCGCCATCCAGATGCGAGCTCCAATATGCCACCACGCCATCACAACTGTTCGGACAATTTCCTTTTCCGCGGTCCCCGATGATTTGGTGATATGGGATGCTGCTGGTTAAGGGCCTTTTATTCACTGCGATGACGAAACTGCTTGTAGGCGATAGAGCGTCGATGCTGTTTGGCATTCGGCGCAGATGAAATCCGCCCTTGGTTTCGGCGGCGACTGCTGTCATCTCCTGGCCGGCCTCAACCAGCTTTTTCGGCAGATGAACTAGACGCGTCCCAATCTTTCCAATCCAGTTCGAGGCGAGCTCGCTACCACGATGCGGAGTAGAAAGGAAAATCGCTCGATTGATATCAGACCGATGCTTAAAGATGAGCGCGCTTGCGAGCAAGTCCTTATCTTCCGGCGACAGGGGCGTTTGAGCCGGTGACAGATTGAAAAGGTACCGCCAGATATCGTCGGCGCTGCTATCGGTGAGCATCAACCGCGTCAGCAGTCCGCCCATACTGTGGCCGACAATGACAATTGGTTTATGGTCTGGATAGGCTTTGTCGAATTGATCGAGGTCATGTCGCAGGAGCGCCGCGGAATAAGGAAACGGATCGCCGCTGGGGTACGTGAAAAACCAGAATTGATAGTTGTCCCGAATCTGGGGATCGTCGAGCAGAGCATTAAGCATCGGCATCCAGGTCGCGGCGGTATCCTGCAAACCATGTACGAACAGAATCGGGATTTTCTTTGAATCATATGGTTGTAGTCGGAAGAGCAGAGTCGTGTCCTTGTATTTGTCTGGATGAACGAGGCGAGCAAAGCCGATTTTTTGCGGCTGCTCGCGCACCAGAAACATCGCCACGGATGAACTGAAGTCTCCGGCAAGCGGAAAATCTCTACCGGCCAGCTTCACCGTTTCTTTGGCCAGAGGATCATCGAGCGAAATCTCACATCGATTTCCATTAAAAGTCGCGGTGGCGGTTACGCTGTAGTAAACGTGCGCTGTCCGAAGGAACCTTTTCTGAAAATCCTTGACCGGAATCTCGCGGATGGCGAGCAGGGTGGCGCCGACGCCCTTCCTCCGGGCCCGCTCTGCAAAGGCCGTTCCTCCAATAGTCAGCTCGTCACAAGGAATGAATTCGTAATTGACCGGGTCCCACAACACACGCGTATCCTTGCGGTGCGTGATGACATATCCGGGAACAGCCAATGGCTTCGACCACGCGTCGATGTGCCCCTTGCGGATCGTCGAAAACACCCGCGCTAACGCGAAATCGTAGTCCCGCATGGCATCGACATCTCCGGGGTGCTGTCGCAGTTCCGCCAAAGCGAAATTGGCCGCGCCTAGATATTCGCCGATTGCAGCTACGGAATCGCGTGCCTGTAGTTTCTCACCACCAATGATGTGCTGCTCGGCCACGCGAACATCGGTTGAGGCTGCAACCGACGGAGCGTAATGCGCGGTCGTATTTTTAACGTTCGCCAGCGGATGCGCGCATCCGGTCAGGACTAAAGTGAGTGCAACCAATGAACATCTCACCATGATCCGCAGAGCATAGCCGGTTCGTCGGACGGCAGCTATTGGACCTTAGTGCTATGACAGGATGGATTCCCCGGAACCTTCACTTACGCGGACTTGCCGCGCGCGCATTGATTCCCGCTGGCAAAGCGTTTTACAGGCTTCAAAATCGTTTCTTATATTGCCCTAAAGTCTTATTGACAGAGCGAATCGTGAAAGGACATCATGGACCGTATAAAAGCGAAAAGGAGTTCAAAACATGAAAAGATATAGCTCAACGATTTACATCCTTAGTCTGGCCTGCGCTTGTTTGGTCGCCGGGTGTGCAACTCAGCCTGGTGCTGCGACCGCGCCACCGCCTAATTCCGGTCATTTACTCATTAATCGGGTCGCAAACTTTGGATCCAATATGGCCCTGGTCGTGTCTGTTGATGGCAAGGACGTGGGAAGCTTTACCGAGGGCCAAAATTACAGTGGCTACCTGCCGGCAGGTCAGCACGTCATTACCGCCCGGGTTGATCCCAATCAAACCGGTGCCGGTCCGGCGCGAAAAACTCTGAACGTCAAAGCTGGGCAAACCTATTCCTTTACCGCAGGCTTGTCGGGAGGGAATATGACTCTGGTGAGGAACCAGGGTCAGACGGTGCTACCCGATTAAATAGGAAAGTTTATCTTGTCGGGCCAGGAGACCTCGCAGTAGGATCCTGCGGAATTGCCGTGTGCTGGCGAAAAGCTGGCACCAGCCTACGGCTAACGAGAAGAGATGACTCCAGCGAAATGAACACGTCGAACATAATTCTCCATCAATACCGACTATCAAGAGAGAAGACGCCGATCAGCTCCATTTACGCGATGCCGTCACATCTTTTCTGCTCTAATCGACATCTTGGACGCGCGCTACGAACCGTCAGTGCCGTAATTAGCATCGCCTTTGTCAGCACGTTGTGCTCGGCAGCATTTGGCGCCAATCCGGCGGAAGAGCTCGCTAAACACGGAAGCACAGGCGGGCTAGATCCCAAGGGGAATTCGTGGGTATCGATTCAACAAAGTGTCGAACAGTTCGGGCATCCGGAATTCATACTGCGGCTCTTCCTCAGCCTTAGCCTGGCAGTAGGCTGTGCATATGCAATCGCGTGGCATCCGCGGCGCGCCTCGCTCGCCGATCCACTTGCGGATCTTGAGGAACGCAAGGCGTTGATACTTCTCGGCGTCGTCGGCGCGGTTGTCGCTGAACTGAGCGGCACTAGCCAAACACTCGCGTTTGTTATCTTCGGCATCGGCGCGTTACTTCGATTTCGGACCTTGCTCGACAATCCGAAACTCACCGGGAAAGCAATTATGGTCGTGGTAGTCGGGCTCGCGTGCGGCATGGGATCGTGGGCAATGGCCGTATTCGTTACTGGCTTCAGTTGGATACTCGTCTACTGGCTTGATTCGCACTCGAGCTGCCGAGTCAGAATTCGACTCGACGACGGAGAGGATCCAAAGCCGGTCTTTGGCACGGTGCAATCGTTGCTCGTGTCCCACAAGTGTCGGCTGCAAAGTTCTGCGCTCTATGAAGACAAAGGGCAGATGGTGTTTCTGCTCTATATCCCCAGCGGAGTTGACCCAAGGCAGCTGGAGGCTGAAGTGCGATCGAGCTTGAAGAAGCACAACGTCTCCAAGATCAACGTTGACGTGGTGTAAAAGCGTTTGGTCCACTCACTGCCCACGAAACGCCGGGTCGGTGAACAAAAAAATGTTACGCCGCTCACTCGTCACCAACAGTCCCTCGGGCACGAAGCAGCACCCTTCGATGTGCTCGTTCTTTAACTTCGTGTGGTGTGGCTTGGCCTTGATCACGCGTGCTACGTTGCCGTAGATACGAAAAACGTAGGCGCCGTTCTTGGCCACGAGGCCCAACAGCGTCCCGTCGGCAGAAATGTCCGCGCCCGTAACTGGCGATTCGATTTTCGTCGTCGCGACGAGTTCGAGCGTCAGCGGTGCGTCAGTATCCTTGAGGGGAAAGCGGAAAATCTGCGCGCGCGCCTTATCGAATACCTTTGAGATGACATAGCCGTAGTCTTTCCAGACGAAGAGACTCTCGCAGTCGAACGGCGTCTGGGGAAACTTCAGATTCCAGGCGTGTTTCGGAGAGACATTTCCAGCTCCCGCCTGCGGATTCGGCTCGTCGATTTCATAAACGGCCAGCGTATCCCGTTTGCTTTCGTTGTTTCCGATGTCGCCGATGTAGAGGTGTCCAGCGTCATCGATCGCGATGTCTTCCCAATCGTGCATCGTCACGCCCATAACGGAGAACAATGCGCGCGTGTTGCCCTTACCGTCGATGGCGTAAAGCACTTGTTTCTTCGGCCCGCCGCCGTCGTTGTGCGTCCAGTACACATTGATGTACCGGCGGCTGGCGACGATGCCGGAGCTTTCCTTGATGCGCAGGTCGCTTATGCGAGCGACCAGCCGGACACCGGGCGCAATTTCCTGGCCAGGCTCGGCCTGGGCATTGCCCGAGGTCAGCGACGCAGCCAGCAATGAAGCGAGCAGCAGAGTTTTTGTTCCAGTCTGGGTCATGTTTGTGCTTGTTGCGCTCAGCTAACCAGCATCGCGCTTTTGAACCAAATCGGAAGATCCATTTTGAGGCAAAAATGAAATCAATTAAACGGGAGTCGCAATTAAGCCCGAATGGCCGATCCTGGCTGAATAAACGCCGATATTTTTTATCGGCACGGACAAGGGAGCACCGATTGCCCTCGCAATGCGAGTCAGCAATGAAGATTTAAGATCTTTCCGGTAGGCGGAGAGGCAGGTAGGATGGGGTTTTGTGAACCACGCCTTACTCCGCGCTCTGCTCGCGGCTTTTGTTATTGGCTCCGCGTTCGCTAAGTCCGTGATCGCGGGAGCAGTAACTTTCGTTTCGCCTTGCGAGTGTCAGGGTCAAAAGAACGGCAGTCGCTGGCCGGCCAAAACCGATCCGTCGCCTGTGCCTTCGGACAAATCGACCATTCAATCAGTTACGCCATCGCAGATTTACGAGTGGAAAGGACCGGAGCCGAATGTGCCTTTGACACCCGAGACGGATACGAGAATCGCAGATGAACAAAAATGGTATAACCTCACTGGCAGCCTCGTTAGCGTAAAAGTCGAAGACGACGGTGATATTACTCTCGTGCTCAAAGATGCCGCCGACAAGAAAGCGGGAAGCGTTAACGCCGAAATTCCTGTCGGCCCCGAGTGGTGTGAGCTTCGGAAGCTTGTTTTCGGCTGGACGACACAGAGCTTTCCTTTCAATTTCAAAGCATCACAAAAGCTCGAACTTCGCGAGCAGCACGTGATCACGGTCACTGGCAAAGCGCTCTTCGATGTCGATCACGCGCCTGCCGATCGTTCAAACCGACGAACTAAACCAAAGAAATACTCAGTGTGGGAAATTCATCCCGTGATGGCGCTACACGTCGATCAATAGTTTGCCCGCAGCCGTCGGTGCACAGCTATTGTCCCGGACTGCCATGCGTTAGCATGTCCAAATCGAAAGAGGGGTTAGCACCGCGCAGAAGTATTGCCCTAAAGTCGTATAGCCATCCTCATCATCTCATTGGGAGAATCTGCCACGAGGAGTTAGCGGTAATTTCAACACAGAAAGGTTGGGCATGCTAGAGTCGGTGGGAGCGGTCGGCTATGTAATTAGAAAACTAAACCAAGTGCGCGAGAACATTTCTCCTTCTCAGTCCCGTTTTGAAGCGATTGAAATTGTTGAAGCAGTGATACTCGCCCTGGTTGCCGTGGCCACCGCGTGGAGCGGATACCAGGCAGCTCGGTGGGCCGGCATGCGCGCAGAAAATTACGCCGAAGCGAGCCGGCTCCGAGTTACTGCTGAAGGTCTTGCCACCCTGGCAGGACAGGAGCGGATCTACGACAGCGACACCTTCAATAGTTGGCTCGCCGCTAAGCTGGATGGAAAGGCAGAGGCGGCCGAGTTTTTCGAGCGGCGCTTTCGTGACGAATATCGCCCCGCATTTACAGCGTGGTTGAAGGCCGATCCTTTCAACAATGTGCAAGCGCCTCCGGGCCCGATCTTCATGCCCGACTATCACAATGCCAAGCACGAGCAGTTCCTTGGTTTGAACAAGAAAGCTGCAGAGGTTGCTGAACAGGGTACAAAATCCGGAGAGACCGGAGACCAGTACGTGCGCATCACGGTTCTACTGGCTACCGTGCTTTTAATTACCGCGATTGGGCAGCGCTTTCGGATCAAGGCCGCGCGCGTCG
>JBKPLX010000008.1:0-10652 GCA_046731855.1 Verrucomicrobiota bacterium
CCCCCTATCACACGCAGAATACGGAAAACGCGATTGTACCGAATGTCTCGTGGGCTCGGAGATGTGTATAAGAGACAGTCCCTGCTCAGGTGCCGCTGGTGGCGGTTCTGCTTCTGAAGTTTCCCTTTGCGTTGGGGTCTCCGGCGCGCCCTCGCCACGGCGAGCGGTCTCTGGTCGCGCCCCACCAGATTCCCGCGCGACTTCCACATACGCCATTTGCAAATTGGAAAGCGCGTTACTCAACACTTTTGCCTCTTCACTAGTCAGGTTGCCCCGCGTTTTTTCCTGAATCATCGCGAGTTGATCGATGAACATTCTGGCCAAGTCGAGGTTCACTTCGCCTTGACCGGTTTTTGGATTTGGAATTTGACCAAGAAACAGCGCCGCGTTTTGCGCGTGCATCACAACGAATTCGATGAAGCGCTGCGTAAGCTCGCCGCTCAATGTGGTTTTTTGGACTTCAGCCATGGCTCATTTCTGTTTCGCAGCTGGGGAACCTTCCGGGGGTCGCACTGTCGCCAAAACATAAGGTTGATCGCGAAAATATTTTGCAACCACGTGTTTAATATCCTCGAGCGTTATTGCGTTCACATCGCGCTCAAGTTGTTTGTAATAATCAAAGCCCAGCCCGTAGAGCTCGTCGAGCGCGCAATGATAACCGAAAGAGTCGTTGCTTTGATTGGCGATCTCTTGCTGACCGATCAATTTCTTTTTTGCTCGTGCCAGTTCTGCAGCGCTTAATCCTTCATTTGCGAGCTTGTGAATCTCATCAAGGAGCGCGGTTTTAACCGGCTCGATCTTCTGCGGATCCGTGCCGAGATAAAATGAAAACAGACCCGGCACCAGGCCTTGCATCTGGCTTGCGCCTACATAATAGGCCAGACCCATTTGCTCGCGAATTCGAACAAAGAACCGCGACCCGAGATCGCTGCTTGCTTCATCAATCAATTCCAGCGCGTAACGGTCCGGACTCGACAGACTCGCGCCTCGAAATCCAACCATAATCACGCCTTGCGCCTTGTCTTTACGGCTTTCAACGGTCGTAGGTTTGCCCAGCGGGTTGGAAGGTTTTGCATCAGTAAGGGCAAGCGCGCCAGGCTTCATCTTGTCTAAAGCCTGCTCAATAAGCTGCTTTACCTCGGCCGCTTTAACGTCGCCAAAGATGTAGATCACGCCGTTTTTCGCGACCACGTAACGATCGCGAAATTCGATGAGATCTTTTTGCGTCAGACCCTTTACAGATTCGACGGACCCATTTGAACGCAGAGCGTACGGATGTTGCGAAAAAAGCGCTTGCCGCATGATGTTGCGCGCGACAGTTGTCAGCTGCTCTTCTTCCTGTTGGATGGCTGCAATCTGGATTTCCTTTTCCCGTGCGATCGCCTTCTCCGGCATAGTGGCGTTGAGCAAGATGTCCGAGAGCAAATCCACGCCGAGTTTTAGGTCGGGCTTCATCACATCAAGCGACACTCCAAAGCTGTTGTTGCCCGATTCGCTCGAGATAGAACCGCCTACCGCTTCGATCTCATTGGCGATTTGCTCAGCCGTGCGCGTCTTGGTTCCTTTCAGGAGCACTTTCGCCATCAAATGGGTGATGCCGTTGTCCTGCGGATCCTCCGCGAGAAGACCGCCCCGAAAAACCGCGCCCACCGCCACGAGTGGCAACCGCGGATCTTCACGAACCAAAAGCCGCAATCCGTTCGATAATTCAAATTTCTGGATTTCACCGGCGGCGACTGCCTTTGGACCCTCGGTTTTGGCGGCCAACGAACCCTTCGGATTCAGTGAGATCACAGTCAGATTTTGCTCGGTCAAATAAGTTGCGGCGACGCGCTTGATATCGTCGAGCGACACTTTCTGGACAGCGTCAAGATAATCGCGGCTAAAATTCAGATTGCGCGTGAGCAACCAGTTCGAGCCAACGTCCGAGGCCTGGCCCCGCATGGTCGTGAGCGCGCCAAAATGATGACTGAGGGTGATTTTTTTTGCCTTGGCCAGTTCATCCGCGGTGACGCCAGCGTGTTTCACATCGTCAACAATCTGCAGGGACAGTTGCTCAGCTGCTTCGCGTTTCTTTGGATCGACCGTAGCATCAATGCCGAATAAACCGGGATCGCCCGGCGTATAGGAAAATGCCGAAATGCGAAATGCGAGACCGGCCTCTTCGCGAACGCGCCGGTATAGCCGCGAGCTACGCCCCTCGCCGAGAATCGTTGAGAGCAGATCAAGCGCGGGTACGTCCGGATTCGTGACCGCCGGGATGTGCCATGCCAGCGAGAGATGCGATAGCTCCGTGGCAAATTCTTGATGCACTTCGCGCCGGCCAAGTTGCGGCGGTTCCGTTGGAATGAATACCGGCTGCAGCGATTTCTCCGGGTAGGGCTTGAACAAGTCGGTGAGTTGTTGGTGAACTTTTTCTGCATCGACATCGCCGACTATGATGAAGGTGAGATTATTCGGGACGTAACGCGTTTTGTAATACTGCATCACCTGCTCCTGGCTGAGCTGGTTGTAGATTTCGATGTCACCGATCACCGGGAAGCGATAGGGATGAACCTGATACGCGGTTGAAAAAAGGAGCAACCCGGCCATACGATCGGGATCATCCATGCCCATTGCGAACTCGCGCCGGATTACTTCCTGTTCCTTCTGATACTCCTCCGGCGGCAAAGTGGAATTCATCATGGCATCCGCCAGAATATCGAGCGCGGTTGCGACGCCATCTTTCGGCACGTCGATCCAAAAAACCGTGCGATCGAAGGATGTGTAAGCGTTAATATAACCACCGACGTCCTGGATTTTTTGGGCGATCTCATTTTTCCCACGCGTTTTCGTTCCTTTAAAGAGCATGTGCTCGAGAATATGGGACAATCCGGCTCCGAGATGCTGGTCCTCGTCGATGCTTCCAGTGGCGCACCACGCCTGTACGCTGGCTACCGGAGCGCTCTGATCTTCCTGCACAATGATTGTCAGCCCGTTAGGCAGAACCCATTTCTGTGCCGAGCTCGGTGGAAACGTGATGACAGCCGAAGACTGAGTCGGCGCTGCTTTCAGATTAACCATCATAAATAATAGAACTGCTAAGAAAAACTTTGCTAGTGGTATGCGAGCCATTTCAGTGACGGCGGCGTCCTCGGTGATCAGTCGTTGCTGATCACTTTCTCGACGCAGCAGGCTTAGGCGCCGGCAATTCCGCCCGTGCCCCCGTTACCGCTTGTTTTTCCGGCGCGAACGGCTTCACAAAAACCTCTTCGAAATCATAAACGTTCCTGAAATCTTCGATCGAATCCTCCTCGGTCTTTCCGAATATCCCGGCGCCAATCAGATTAAAAACCATGTTTCCGATGTCCTCGGATGAGTGAATGCCCCAACTATCGAAAACCGTCATGACCATCGGCCCAAACTCCTTGAGCGCATACCGGCGCAATCCGTCCAGCAGCTCAGGTCCAGTCACGTGCCGGACGCTGGCGCCTTTCGTTTTCTTCTGCTGTTTGGTCGTGAAATCGAGCGCGTCACGCAGAAAAACATACGCATCTCGCTGGTACCGCGGGTCGCTCCTGACAATAGAATCAAGCGCTTCAGCAAATCCAATTTTTTGCATGGGATGAAAAAGGCGCGTTTGAAACGCGCCGTTAAGCATAATCGCCAAACTCCGAACCGGCAACTGCCCCGCATCGAATGGAGAGTTGGAGTATTGGAGTGCTACGTCTTTCCATTACTCCAACGCTGCGATCACTCCGGTCCGGAAGTCTCGATCTGGTCTTCCAGCGCATCTAGATACACCGACAACGGATCGCGTCGCCTTGGCGCGGAGACCTCCGATTGACTCGCCGCCTTGAAATAATCATTGAAAGCACCGCTCTCCCTTTCCATCTGTGTCGCTTCGAACCAATTCATGTAATCGTCAATCTGGCCCATTCGAGCGGCGAGTTCCTTGCGGATATCATCCAGGTGCGACAACCGCTTTGCGATTCCTCTTCGCTTCCCACGAGCAAGGAGCGCTGCAACTTGCTGATACTCGCGCGCCACCGGACGCAAAACCGGATGCGCCGCCCCAATAAGCAATAGCAACGTCTGGCTCATTTGGTCGACCGCTGCTTTTTCATCTCGTGACGCTTTGCGACGGGCAAGCTCGCTCAGATCGACTGTTTTTGGTTGCTCGCGGTTACGCGAGCCATCTGAAATTTTGATCTGCAACAATTCATCGAGACGTCGTTCGCTCTCGGAAAAGGTCAGCAACTGGTAAGTGTGATGCTCGCCAAGTCGAGCCACCGTCGAGCGCCATTTCTTTTCCAAATCCTCGCGCAACTGTGGAAATCGCACTTTCAAATCAGCAACTGGATCGTTCGACGCACGCGAAAGATTCGCGATGTAGCGCGCCAGACGCGTGCGCCCACCCTCATCAAGGAGCAATTGAACGAGCGCGATGGAATAGGCCCGGTAAAGCATCCGACCGGCGGAATCGAGCAGATCGAATCGCTGGCCGAGAAATTCCTCCAACGACTTTCCTTTATCGGTTGCTGAAAGCGACTCCACCACGACCTCGTACTCTCGGCCCGGCGTTAGCGCCAGCGCACCTTGCACCAGCCAATCCGGCGGTTCGACAAGCATCGCGCCGGGCACGAGTTCGCCTTGATCTCGATAGATCATCTCGAGCAGAATGGCTCGCAGCAGCTGGCGTTCGATTAATGAACCATTCAGACTTTGGCTCACGGTCAAATCGAGTTGCAGCTTCGCGCCAAAGCCTGTCTGGCTAACTCGTAAGTCGGTCGGCGGAATTTCGGGAAGGTTCGCCTGTAGCGGTTGCAAATTGATGATAACGGCCGTCTTCCATTCGTCGCGCTGGTGCAAAAGCGCGAGGAGATTGCTCTTAGTCTGCTCCGCCAGTTCGGAGATTGTCCCGCGCAGCGCCGCGTCTGCGCCGTAAATCACGAATTGTCGCGATGGACTTACGCTGTGTGCCGGTAACGCGGCACGGACTGGTTGCCAGGCGAAGACCGATAATATGAGGATCGCAGCACGCGGCGTCATCTTCATTCAACCGGACATGATAACCGCCATGGGCGAGCGCTGGCGAGCATGAATCAGGGCGAAATTCTGCTCCGGTCCCGTTCAAACGCGCTCAGATCCATCCGATTTATTCTTGTGCCGCCGCAAAAAAACCGAGACTTTCCGGCGCGTCCGGTGTCTAATGAGTAGAAACCCCACTTAACATGAATCATTCAAGACTTCTACTTTCGCTGACTTGCTTTGTTGTTGTAACCCTAGCTCCCCCCTTAGTCACAGCTGCCCCGCGCGGCGGTGGTGGCCATGGCGGTGGTGGCCAATTTGGCGGAGGAGGCCGCGGCTTCGCCGGCGGACGCCCCGGAATGAGCACGGCCGGACGCCCTGGAATGAGCACGGCCGGACGCCCTGGAGTGGGCACTTGGAGCGGCCGCAACTGGAATGGTCACAACTGGAATGGTCACAACTGGAATGGTCACAACTGGAGCGGTCGCAACTGGAATGGGCGCAATTGGAACGGCAATTGGAATCATCATCACAACCACAATGACGTGATCTTCATCGGTAGTTTCGGCTTTCCCGGGTGGTGGGGCTGGGGTTGGGGTCCATACTGGGGTTACCCGTATTACGGATACGGATATGGCTATCCGTACGGTTACTACGGCGGCGGCTATGGATATGGATATCCCGGCTACGGATACGGCGATTATGGGTACGGAAACAGTTATGGATATGGATATGGCTACGGGAACAGTAGCCAGTACAGCTCTCCTACCCGGTCGAGAGTAGCTGAGTTACAGCGCCGTCTCGCCCGCGCCGGCTATTATCGTGGATCAGTCGATGGAGTCCTGGGGCCTCAGACGCGCCGAGCAATCCGGGCCTACGAGGCTGACCACGGTTACGCAGACGCACGCTGACCGTTTCCTTCCACTGATTCATCACAGGCCAGTTGCTAGACTTTCGGTTGGTTGACCGGCGGATTTCGCGAGGGCGCAAAGGGCGAACCGCCGGTCGGCCATTTTCACAGCGCTTACGGCTCATTATTCAGCAGCTGTACCTGTCGAGGTCGAATTCGATGCGGTATTCTCGCACATCGGCCCTGTCAATTTTTTCGTCCTACTAAATTCAGGGTCCGCTAATTTTTTTCTTTTCATCCACAGATCTTTTGGCATACGACACAATTCCGGAGGAAATTTATCTATCCGGTTAGTCATCGAATCCTGCTCGGCATCGCTGTTTTCGCGTGGATTGTTCAATCAGCAATAGGCGATCGTTTTCCAGACTCTGGACCTGTTGTGTCTGGAAAGACCGCACGTCTTCGCTTTGGCAAAGTAGCCGCGCCAAAGAACGCGCCACTTGCGGTAAAACGCGCGATCTGGGCAGCCAATCAACTTCGTCACAAGCGATATCGTTACGGTGGCGGTCACAAATCGTTTGATGACCGTGGCTACGATTGTTCCGGAACGATCTCTTATGTGCTGGGCGCGGCTGGCTTGATCAGCTCGCCGATGAGCTCAACTGAGTTTCGTAGCTACGGTGATGGCGGCCCAGGCAGATGGATCACCATTTACGCACGGGAGGGTCACACCTTCGCTGTGATCGCCGGCTTGCGACTCGATACAACTCCGTACGACCGTTACACCGGCAAATGGGCGCCACGCTGGCAAACGATTTATCGTCCACCTCGCGGGTTCGACGCACGGCATCCGGTTGGGTTGTGAACTAGCAGAATTTGTAGCGCCCGCCGATCCTCAGCTCTGTACGGCTCTTGGCTAAGTTTGCGTTTCAGCAGCTACCAAGATAAACATGACGCCCATGCGCCCGTTCACTGTCACTAATCTTTTGATTCTTGTCTTGCTCATGCCCGGACGCTCCGCTCCAGCCGCGCAAGCAGATGAGCCGATCGCAAATCTGGATGCATTCATTACCAAAGCATTAAAAGAGTATCAGGTGCCAGGCGCAGCGGTTGCAGTCGTGCAAAACGGCAAAGCGGTATTACTCAAGGGATATGGCGTCCGCGATGTGACCAAATCGGGGGCTGTAGACGAAAATACGATTTTCCAGCTTGCCTCAGTCACGAAAACGTTAACGGGCGCGGCAGCAGCAACCGTTGTTGACGAAGGCAAGCTCGATTGGGACAAGCCGATTTTTAATTACCTGCCAGAATTTGCCGGATTTGACCCATACATGACACGGTGGCTTACCGAACGCGATTTGCTCGCGCAGCGCACAGGTTGGCCCGCATTCGCCGGAGACCAGCTTGATAGTTTCGGGTATGACCGCGCAGAAATATTGCGACGCCTGCGATTCTTTAAACCGCGCTACAGCC
This sequence comes from Verrucomicrobiota bacterium, assembly GCA_046731855.1. Taxonomy (GTDB): domain Bacteria; phylum Verrucomicrobiota; class Verrucomicrobiia; order Chthoniobacterales; family UBA10450; genus Udaeobacter. The sequence continues at coordinate 7,334 of JBKPLX010000008.1, forward strand.
TGCGCGAGCTGGCCCAGTATTCCAATCCTGGATTTTTCGTGGCCGGTGAAGTTGCGGCGCGCGCATCAAAACAGTCGTGGAACGATCTTGTCGAAAAGCGCTTGTTCAAACCTTTGGACATGTCGCGGTCTGGGACAGTGATTCAAGGTTTGCAAGACAGCAATGCCACTGCTGCGCACGCCCTGGTCGATGGGAAAATTGTCGTCGTCGAGCCATCAAATCTCGACATCACCGGGGCGGCCAGCTCTGGCACATCGACTGCCGCAGACATGTCGAAATTGATGCTGATGTTTTTGAATAAAGGCACTTACAACGGCAAACGCATTTTGAAATCCGAAACGGTTAAAGAAATTTTCGAGCGCAGCATGGTCAGCAAAATTGATTTCACCGATCTGCCGCCGATCAGCGATCAAACAGGGTTTTATTACGGACTTGGTGTGGGCAGTTATGATTACGCCGGACATCAGATCATCGAAAAAGGCGGGGCTCTCGCAGGTGTCCGGACAACTTTGGTGCTCGTGCCCGATAAAAACGCCGGAATCGTTGTTCTCGCCAATCTTAATCTCACCGCGTTTCCGGAAGCGGTGCGCGCATATTTTTTGAATCAAGCGTTGGGCATTGATCCGGAAAAGGACCAAAAACAGATTTTCGAGCTTAACCAGCAACTGAAGAAACTCATGGCGCCCCCGCCGGCTCCGACGAATCCGGGCAAATTCGTCGGCACGCTGCAATCGCTGGTCGGACTTTACGAAAACGATTATTACGGCCGCTGCGAGATCCTGCAGAATGGCAACGCGCTGAACGTTCAATGCGGCCCCGCTAAATATGCGGCGACGTTGAAACACTGGAATCACGGCGCGTTTCTGATGCAATTTCCCGGCGCGACCCAGACTGCGTCCGTTACCACTTTCATGATCGGTGAGGACGGCACGGCCGACAGCTTTGAAACGGAAGCTCTAGGACTTTTCACACGCGTGAGGGAAAAGAAGTGAAAAGTTGTCCACGATATTGCAGCTTCGATTGTGCGAAGCACTGATAATTTCGGATTTGCACCGTTAGAGTTGCGCAAGTTGCGTGCTCTGAAAACGCCGGGTGGCGTACAGAAATTTCTGGATGGGTTGCCTTACAACTTGAGCTATACCGCGCGATCACCAAAGAGAGTTCTGCACGATCACACTGCGTCATGCCTCGAAGGCGGAATTTTTGCGGCGGCCGCCTTGCGAATCATTGGATTCCCGGCGTTGATCTTCGATTTGGAAGCAGAACAGGACACCGATCATGTCGTCGCGATTTTCAAATTAAGCGGACACTGGGGGGCGGTAGCGAAATCTAATTTTACCGGCTGCCGTTATCGCGAGCCCGTTTATCGCAGCTTGCGTGAGCTGGCCATGAGTTATTTCAATATTTACTTCAATCTCCGCGGCGAACGCACCCTGCGACGGTATTCGCGTCCGGTAAATCTGGCGCGCTTCGATTCTCTGAATTGGATGACCACGGAAAAACCAGTCTGGTTCATCGCCGAGTATCTCTGCGAAATCCCGCACATCTCATTGCTCACCCCGGGAATGGAAAAAAATCTCACCCGCATCGATCGCCGTACCATGCGTGGCGAAATGGTCGGTCACAGAAAAAATAACAGGCTTCGGAAGAGCGTGAAATGACAATCGACCAGTTTCGAAAAATGGCGCTCGCGATTCCCACCGCCGTGGAACGGTCGCACATGAATCATCCAGATTTCCGCGTTGCCGGAAAGATTTTCGCATCACTCGGTATTCCCGCCCAAAGCTGGGGGATGGTAAAACTCGCGCCGGAACAACAGCAAACATTCATTGAGAAGGCACCCACGGTTTTCAAACCGTCCAGCGGAGCTTGGGGCCGGCAAGGGTACACAAATGTTTATCTTCCCGCCGCAAAAGCGAGCATTGTGCGCAGCGCTTTGGATGCGGCTGCAAGGAACGTCGCGTCGCGCCCGAAGAAAAGATCGTGATCGCGAGGTTGCGCTGATCAGCGTTTCAGGTGCTCTGGAAAAATGCGTTCTCGAACGTTGGCTGAAACGGACCCGCGTCGGTTTCGCCCATTCGAAATTGCGGACTCACCTCGAATTGCGTGGCACAATGGATTTCGACATCCATTCTGTCGCACTTTTCCAGTGACGCCCGTAGAGCGTTGAGCGCCAACTCGGGCGTATTGCAATCACGGCTGAGATGTCCGAGCACAACGCGCTCGATTTTTCCCGGCAACAATTCCTCGATCACCCCTGCGGCAGCCGTGTTCGACAGATGACCATGACGTGACTGAATTCGTTGTTTCACTGGCCAGGGCCGGTGCGTGTCGTTTTGCAAAAGTTTTTCGTCGTGATTGGTCTCGATCACGAGCGTTTGTACCTGGCGCAGTCGCTCGACGATCATTTTCGTCACATAACCCAGGTCAGTGATAAACCCGAGAGCGCCTGAGCCGGCGTAAAAAGCAAATCCCAGTGGATCAACGGCGTCGTGCGGGACTGGAAAGGTTTGCACGGCGATGTCGCAAATCGAAAACTCCGCGCCGGTTGCAAAGATCCGCCAGTTACGATGTCGCTCGAAAGAGCTGTCGCAGCGAACGGCTTCTGCCGTTAGCCCGTTGCAATAAATCGGCACATCAAATTTGCGGCAGAGAACTTCAAGTCCGCAAACGTGGTCACCATGCTCATGCGTGAGAATGACGCCATCGAGCTGCTCCGGCATGACACCGCACTGCTCCAGACGCAATACCAATTGCCGCGCACTCAGTCCGCCATCGACAAGAATCTTGCAGTGATCCGTTGCGACCAGGGCGCTGTTTCCCGCGCTCCCGCTGCCGAGCATGGTCAAGCTGAACACGGGTCTTAAACTAATCGCGTCGCTTGATCTTACGCAAACGGAAACAAATAAGGCAGCGTATAACACCGTGCTGAAAGGTCGACGCGCGATTGGTACCGAGCCGTTCCGCAACCGTCGCTTTGCTCGACACGCGACATGCTGAGACTTACATTTGCCTCCTTGAAAACGCGCATCTTCATCATTGTCACAGCAGCCATCGCATTGTGTGCAACAAGAAATCAGGCTGCACTGCCAGATGTATCCCCTGCAAGTTCCGGCAACTTGGATTTAAGGCCGTGGGGATTGCTCGCAATCCAAGACGGCGGCCGGCGCAAGCCGATCGACACGTTTGCAAAAGAAACGCTGATCCGAATTACTGGAAGATCGACATATACAGACAAAGTGGGTCGAACATGGCGACCGAACGATTTCGTCTTATCGGCCCTGATTGAGACACACGATTGGAAGAACGAGCCAATGGT
>JBKPLX010000009.1:0-6172 GCA_046731855.1 Verrucomicrobiota bacterium
GAACCAGAGGCTCCGCGCGCTGAAGGATTTCAAATCGGGCGCCGTCCGTGTCCTCGTCGCCACCGACATCGCCGCGCGCGGCATCGACGTGGATGGGATCTCGCATGTGGTGAATTACGATTTTCCGATGCACTCAGAGGATTATGTCCATCGCATCGGACGCACCGGCCGCGCACACGCCATCGGTGATGCGATCAGCTTTATTACGCCGGAAGATCAGGGGCCGTTGCGTTCGCTCGAGCGTTTCATTGGACGCGGGATTGTACAGAAAAAGGCGGAAGGTTTCGATTACGATCAGGCTGCGCCGCCACGCGACGAAAGGGGGCGGGGAGAGCGAGTCCAACGAAAGATCGAGCTGCGGCTACCAGGAAATTCCGGAAGCGGCGATGCCTCGCACGGCCAGATCGGGTGGCGTTTCAGGAATGCTTCATCGAACAACCGTCCGCGGCGCAGATCTTATCGAAGGCACCGTTGATTTATTAGTCAGAAATCGGGCTCGTATCTAAACTCCGGAAGCGTTCGCGAGCAGGCATTTTAACATTGCGTCATAGAGAGCACGACGAAAGGTGGATGAATGAACTCTTACATTCTCGAGCCGGTTGGCTTCATCCGATCGCCAGTGAAGGGCCGTGAAGACGCGCCGCGGCAAGGACCGGAAGGTGCGCCCGACGCGTGGCTCGAGATCGAACCCCGATTCGGGGAGGCATTGTTAAGCATGGAAGTCGGTAACGAATTGATTGTGATCACATGGTTGCATGAGGCGAAGCGTGACGTGCTGAAGGGGCATCCTCGTAATGATCCGAGCCGTCCGCTGACTGGCGTTTTTTATACGCGCTCACCTGCGCGACCGAACCCGCTCGGGCTGCATCCTGTTACCGTGCGTGAGATTGACGGGACACGCATTAAGATTGGGCCGATCGAGGCATTCGACGGCACGCCGGTTGTCGATATCAAGTCAGCATCTACGCGTGCGGACCGTTGATCAGCGAATCCGCCAAGCGAAACTATCCGACTGCGGATTCCCAGAAGTCGACTCTTAAGCCGCGCGCCCAGCTTTTGCTCGCCTTCCAAATAGCGGCCGCTACGTTTCCAGAGATTCAGACGCTATGAAAAACGTGTCAATCGCCTGTGTTGTTCTGTTGGTTATCCTTCTTTTCGGTCACGCGGTCTTAAGCGAACCAACACCCTCGCCAGCGCCGTCCGCGACGACAAATTCTCTTTCGCCCGAGGTCAGCAAGAAGATCGACGACGCAGCCGCGAAAATGCTGAGTGAAAGCGGCGTCCCGAGCGCCTCCATCGCGGTGGTGAAGGATGGGAAACTGGCTTACACCAAAGCTTACGGTCTGGCTGACATCGAATCGCGTCGGCCCGCGACGACTTCGATGATTTACAGTATTGGCTCGATCAGCAAACAATTCACCGCCGCATCCATTCTTCTCCTGGCCGATGAAGGCAAACTCTCCCTTGATGATCCCATCGGACGCTGGCTACCGGATCTGACACGAGCGAACGAAGTTACGATCCGCCAGGCGCTCTCGATGACTTCAGGTTACCAGGATTACTGGCCACAGGATTATGTCATGCCTCCGATGATGAAACCAGCTTCGCCGGAAGAAATCTTGAAAGGCTGGGCGCAAAAGCCGCTCGATTTCGAGCCGGGCACGAAATGGCAATACAGCAACACGAACTACGTCGCCGCCGGCGCGATCGTGGAGCGACTTAGCGAGATGTCTGTGCTCGACTTCCTGCATCGCCGCGTTTTCGATCCGCTCGGGATGAAGACTGTGTTCGATTGCGATAGCTCGGCTCTGCCATCCGGCGCGCCGACTCGCTACCATCGCTACGGACTGGGCCCTGCGCGTCCCGCTCCGAAGGAAGGAAAAGGCTGGCTGTTTGCGGCAGGCGAGCTGGCGATGACTGCTTCGGATTTGGCGAAATGGGATATCTCGATGATCGACCAGGCGATCCTGAAACCGCAGTCCTACCGCGAGATGGAAAGAGCGGAGTTGCTCAAGAATGGCGTGAGCACTCAATACGGCTTGGGCATCGGTGTAAGTTTGGTCAACGGTCGCCGGGTGCTTGCTCATGGCGGGGAAGTCTCAGGGTTCACGGCGCAGAACGCGGTTTATCCCGACGATCATGCTGCGGTCATCGTGTTGACTAACATGGATGCAAATCGAGCAGCCCTGAATCTCGCGAATAAGATCGGCGAAATAATCTTCACCCCGACTGGTGATGGTGACTCGCTGGCAAAGGCAAAAGCGATCATGGTTGGTCTCCAAAAAGGTAAGGTCGATCGCTCACTTTTTACCGACAACGCCAACGCTTATTTTGATAAACAATGTTTGCAGGACCTTGCGAGTAGCCTCGGACCTCTCGGCGCTCCCACTGAGTTCGAATTGGTCAGCGAAGGGTTGCGCGGTGGAATGATTGCGCGCCGCTACCGGGCAAAATTTCAAAAGAAAACTTTGGAAATTAGCACCTACGCCGTGCCGAACGGAAAACTCGAGCAGTACATCGTCTCCGCGGAGTGATATTAACGGGGAGGCCGCGGAAAATAAGAAGTAAAAAGGAAGAAGTAACTTGCATTAATTATTGTAGCGGCGCTCTCTGAGCGTCGATCTTCCTGATTTGGCAGTCAGAGACCGCCGCTACAGTCGCCTTCTAAGCCGAGGCCGGCGAAGATCGACTTAGAGCGATTTCGGCCACAGCCAGCCGAATGTTCCCGCTGTTAGCACCGCGTAAACCACGCTATCGAAAAGATGCTTGAACGTGACCGCCCAGCTTCGGCCGCTCCAAATCGATTCCTGGGCGTGGGCCGCGCCGTATCCTAACAAAGCGGCGATACCAACAACGCGGAGTACTTGTAAGAACGGGGTCCCAGGTGTCAGCGTCCGGCCGGACAGGTAAGCGGCAAAGATGCTGATCACCACGCAATACAAAAACCATTGGACCATATTCTTTCCCATCGCAGGCGGACCGCTGGGCAGCACAGTCAACAAGCCCACCGGTCCCCGTTTGAATTTCTCGATCACGGGCGCCGATTTCATCTCCTTGAACGAACAATACGGAAAGAAATAGGCTGGACCTCGCGTCACGCCTGCATTTCGCAACGCGTCGGTGACGCGATCTTCATCTGGCAATTTGCGGTAATCGCTTTTGTGGTACGAGAGCAACATGTGCATGATGAAGCTGGCGAAAAAGACAATCACAGCCGAAAGCAGAATGGGAAGCCACAAGGCAATTAACGGAATCATTCTTACTCTTTTACTCGTTAGGTGGCGCTAATGTCAAAACAGTCCGAGCCGGACTGGCATTGTTGAAACGTTGAGAGGTGGATGGTTGAGCGGTTGTGAACGCAGAGTTTCAGAGCGGCCTCGGTTATCTGGCCGTCTTTCCGAGCGCGGTTTTGAGGCGTTTGAGGCTGGCCTTGGGCCACAGCTTGCTGGTGTTGTAGTAATCCCGGAACGACGGCGTTCGTTTCGGAAGCTTGAGCCACTTCGCTTTCCACCGGGTATGGATGTGCACGTCCGGCTTCAGCGCGCCGGGCTTGTCGAGCGTTCCGACCCGTACGAACCGGAGATTGGGTCTGCGCCCGTAATTGCTCCAGACCGCGGTCTGACACCGAGGGCAGCGGTAGATTTCGTGCGGACCGTTCTCGCGCGGCACCGGCACCGCTACAGGCTTGCCCCGGAGCAGCTTGATCGCCTGAGTCTCGATAATCGCGTTGAGTACGAACGCGCTGCCGGTCAGCCGCTGGCAGTCGTCGCAATGACAGCAGTGTACGAACATCGGCTTGTCGAGGAGCTGGTAGCGAATGGATCCACAGGCGCAGCCGCCGGTGAGTTCTTTTGCCATGGTGAACAATCCAAGCGCGGTGAAGAGTTCTTTAGTAGTGGGCGCCTACGTACTCCCACATCTGGTGATGCCAGTACGGCCATTCGTGCCCGCCCTCCGGGCCCCAGTCGTCCAGATGATGAGCAATGCCGCGATTCCTGAGAATCTCGGACATTCGGTAGGTGGGCCCGCTGTTCTCCCACGGACCACAGCCGGTCACGAGTCGGATGTCGCAACTCGCGTACTGATGGAGATACCAGGGGTCACTTTGGTTCGCCATGTAGTCCACCGGGTTATTGAAGTAGAAGTTGTCGTCGTACATTCCGTCCATCGAATCGCGCATATCGTAGATGCCCGAGAGCGCGTAGCAGCGCTTCACGTGGTCGGGATGCTTGAACAGCGTGTTGGCCGCGTGATAGGCACCGAGCGATGCGCCCAGCGTGGCAATCCCGATTCCCGGCGTTTGGCACTGGGAGTCGATAAACGGGAAAACTTCGTTCGCCACATACGCGTCGTACTGCGCCTGCATCCAGCTCCGGTGGAACGGGTGCGCTCCCTTGTTTTGGAAAGAATCGCTGTTCACGCTGTTGATGCAGAAGATTCGAATTCGCCCCTGCTCCAGGTAAGGGCTGAGGGTGCCAATCATACCTTGACCTTCCATCTCCCATTCGTCGCCGCAACTCGTCGGGAAGGCGAGGATGGGAGCGCCGTAATTGCCGTAAATGGCGACGCCCATGTCCCGATTGAGACGGTCCGAGTACCAACGCTGATGATCACGATGCATGCCCCGCGAGGATACTGGGTTGACGGCGAGCCTCAAGCCCGGACAAACGATGCCTCGATCGAAGAACAGACTAAACTTCGAAGCAATCAAGGTTCATTACCTTGTTCTAGAGGAAAGCACTTGAGACCCTTGCACTCTCAAAATGCATTTCTGAATCTTGCAGCTCGCGGTTTTTGGCAACTCTTTGACGAGGGTTACGGTGTGCGGCGTCTTACGAGATTCGCGCGCGCAAACTCTCAAATTTTTTTAAGCTCGTTTACTCCAACGGCTTTAACTCACCGAGCATAGTCGGGATCAATTCTGAGACAGTGGGATGGATGTGCATCGCGCGCTGAATCACCGTGTATGGCGCGTTGGCGTACATCACGTCGAGAATCGAATGAATGACCTCATCGCACTCGATCCCCAGAAGCGACGCGCCAAGGATCTTTTTCGTTTCGGCATCCACCAAAACTTTCATGAATCCGTCCGTCTCGCCTTTCTCCACTGCACGGCCGACTCGCGTCATCGAACGCTTTCCAATCAAAGCTTTGCGCCCTGACTTTCGCACTTCCGCTTCAGTCATTCCTGCTCTGCCCAATGGCGGATCAATGTAAAGGGCGTAAGCGGTGATGCGGTCGCTCACGCGGCGCTGATCGCCGTCTAAAAGATTAGCGGCGACAATTTCATAATCGTTGTATGCGGTGTGAGTGAAGGCTCCTCGTCCGTTGCAATCACCCAGCGCATAAATGCCGGGCACATTGGTGCGAAGCTGATCGTCAACCTGGATGTAACCGTGCTTGTCGACTTTGATCCCGGCCTGTTCCAGACCGAGGTCGTTGGTGTTCGGCACACGACCGACTGCGAGAAGGGTATGCGAGCCGATGACAGTCTTATCGCCGCTGCTGCAATCAACCTGCACGGCCACTTTGTCGCCATGTTTTTCAAAGCCGATGCATTCAGCGCTCAAGCGGATCCTGATACCTTCGCCTTCGAGAATTGTTTTTATGTTTTCGGAAACGTCTTCGTCTTCACGTTTAATCAGGCGCGGCCCCCTCTCCACAACGGTGACCTCACTGCCGAAGCGGCGATACATCTGAGCAAACTCTAACCCCACATAGCTGCCGCCGATGACGACCAGGTGCTCGGGGAGAAAGTCCACGTCCATCATTGTTGAATTGTTCAAATAGCGCACTTCATCAATGCCCCGGAGCGGAGGAAGAGACGCGCGCGCGCCAACGTTGATAAAGAATTTGTCTGCCTCGAGAAGTTCGTCGCCGACACGAACCCGATGCGCGTCGGCAAAGCGCGCCTGGCCTTCAATAACGGTCAGGTTCTGAGTGTTCTTTAGCCATTTCTCCAAGCCCTCGCTACTTTGACGGACCACGGCGTCTTTACGCATTTTGACCTTTTTCATATCAACCGCGATCGAATTGCGAATCGTCACGCCATAATCGCCGGCCCTGCGAGCGACATGAGCTGCGCGGGCACTCGCCACCAGGGTCTTCGTTGGGATACAGCCGTTATTGACACAGGTGCCGCCGAACCGCTTGCGCTCGATAATCGCTACCT
>JBKPLX010000010.1:0-18831 GCA_046731855.1 Verrucomicrobiota bacterium
GCTATCATTACATTGCCGGATTTAGCTGGATTGATTCGCTCCTCAATGCGTCTATGATCCTCGGGGGAATGGGTCCAGTGGCTCCCTTGAACACCAACGCCGCGAAAATTTTCGCGTCGTGTTACGCCCTGGCATTCATCGGCATTGTATCAGTACTGATCGCGCCGTTCGTTCATCGCCTGCTGCATCGGGTTCATGCCGAAGAGCAGTAAATCAGGCATTTTCTAAAGTGCTTAGGATGAAAAAGTTCTTATCAAGCGTGCTCGCTGTGGCGACCGTGTTGACCGGAATGACAGGTTGCGCCCAGATAAAGAAGCCGACACCGCAGGTCAGGGCGGCTGCGCTCGGTTCGCGTTTTGATCAAATCGGGTGGGTTTCGCTTTACGGGGGTGAGCCGTGCGCGCCGCAAATCATGTTCGATTTTCACGGCACCCGATCAATGGTCTCGCTGGCAGCGCCGAGGCGTGAAACGGAAATTCTTACTGATGCCGCGAAAAAGAATCGCCGCGTTCATGTTCTAGGAAAATGGCGGCGTGGCGGACAATCAAACTGCAGCTACGTTGAAGTTACGAGCGCAGAGTTAACCAGATGACTCCAATTGAATTGAGAAAGCCCGCGGAAGTTTTCGGGCGCTGCAATTCTTGTACTCGCCTGCACGGCGCTCAAATCGCTCGATAGGTCCGAATCAGTAGCGATAATTCTCTGACTTGAATGGGCCGTCGACCGGCACACCGAGATAATCGGCTTGTTTTGGCGAAAGCTTGGTGAGTTTCACGCCAATTTTCTCCAAGTGTAGGCGTGCGACTTCTTCGTCGAGTTTTTTCGGCAGAACGTAAACGCCAACCTTGTAAGTATCGCGATTTTTCCACAGATCGAGCTGGGCAAGAACCTGATTGGAAAATGAATTCGACATGACGAAGCTCGGGTGACCCGTGGCGCATCCGAGGTTGACCAGCCGGCCTTCTGCCAGAAGGAAAATTTCGTGACCATCCGGGAACGTGTACTTGTCCACCTGGGGTTTGATATTTGTTCTCTTCACGCCTTTGGCTGTGTTGAGTGCATCGACCTGAATCTCATTATCGAAGTGGCCGATGTTGGCGACGATCGCCTGATTTTTCATCCGTTGCATGTGATCGAGCGTGATCACATCGATGTTGCCGCTCGCGGTAATGTAAACGTCGCCGCGACCCAGTGTATCTTCGATCGTCGTGACTTCATAGCCTTCCATCGCCGCCTGAAGCGCATTGATCGGATCGATCTCAGCGACGACGACGCGCGCGCCCTGACCGCGCAACGATTGGGCGCAGCCTTTGCCTACATCGCCGTAACCGCAAACTACGGCGATCTTGCCGGAGAGCATCACATCCAGCGCGCGATTCAATCCGTCGACCAGCGAGTGCCGACAACCGTATAGATTATCGAACTTCGATTTGGTGACGGAATCGTTCACGTTGATTGCAGGAACAAGGAGCTGGTTTTCCTGATACATCTTGTAGAGACGATGCACGCCGGTGGTGGTCTCTTCGGAAACGCCCCGCCAATCCTTTACGATCTCGTGCCAGCGATAGGGATTTTCACGATGAATCTCGAGCAGCAGATCTTTGATTACCTGTTCTTCCTTGTTTTCCGATTTCGTTTTTGCCCAATCGCTGCCTTCCTCGAGTTCGTAGCCTTTGTGAATGAGCAAGGTAGCGTCCCCGCCGTCATCGACCACCAGTTGTGGGCCTTTACCTTCCGGGTGTGAAATTGCCCGATACGTGCACCGCCAGTAATCCTCCAACGATTCGCCTTTCCACGCGAACACGGGGATACCGCGCTTGGCGATCGCTGCTGCGGCATGATCTTGCGTTGAGAAAATATTGCAGCTCGCCCAGCGCACGCTGGCGCCAAGATCGGTCAGCGTTTCAATCAACACCGCCGTCTGGATCGTCATGTGCAGCGAACCCGTGATGCGCACGCCCGCGAGCGGTTTCTGCGGCGCGTACTTTTCGCGGATCGCCATTAGACCCGGCATTTCCTTCTCTGCGATGGAGATTTCTTTTCTTCCAAAATCCGCAAGACTGATGTCGGCGATTTTGTAATCCGTTTTTGTGCCTTCGATTGTCGATGTTTCCATAAATTTTATTTCGCCGCCTTTTTGAGTTCGGCAGTTTTATCGGTGTTTTCCCAGGTAATGTCGGGATCGTCTATTTTCCCGAAGTGACCGTAGTTCGTCGTTTTTGAATAAATAGGGCGCAGCAAATCGAGCTGTCGAACAATGTCAGCCGGCTTGAAACTGAATGTCGCGAGCACGGCGCGCTCGATTGATTCTTCATCGACCGCGTGCGTGCCGAAGGTGTCGATGTGCACGCTCAGCGGTTCAGGATGACCGATGGCGTACGCGAATTGCACTTCGCATTTTTTCGCCAGGCCAGCGGCCACCACGTTCTTCGCCACCCAGCGGCCCATGTAAGCCGCGCTGCGATCGACCTTGCTCGGGTCTTTCCCAGAAAACGCGCCGCCGCCGTGTCGGCCCATGCCACCGTAAGAATCAACAATAATTTTGCGGCCCGTCAGGCCGGTGTCACCCTGCGGACCGCCAATGACAAAATTACCGGTCGGATTGACCAGAAATTGTGTTTTGTCGCTGAGCATGTCCGCGGGTAATACGTTCTTGATCACTTCCTCGATTACGAAGCTGCGGATTTCGGAGTGTTTCACGTCGCGGGTGTGCTGTGTTGAAACAACAACGCAGGAAATACCGATCGGCTTTCCATCTTCATAAATCACCGAGACCTGCGACTTCGCATCCGGCCGGAGCCAACCGACTTTGCCGCTCTTTCGGATGCGCGTGAGCTCGCGCTCGAGCCGGTGGGCGAACATGATCGGCGCTGGCATGAGCTCGGGAGTTTCGTCACACGCGTAGCCGAACATCAACCCCTGGTCGCCAGCGCCCTGCTCGGCAGTATCCTTTCCTTCGGCAGCGCGGGCGTCGACGCCTTGCGCAATATCGGGAGACTGGCCGGTGATGATGTTGCTAACGAAGATCCGGTCAGCATGGAAAACGTCATCATCGTTCACGTAACCGATGTCGCGCACGGCATCGCGCACGATCTGGACATAATCCAGTTTGGCTTTCGAAGTAATCTCGCCCCCGACGATTACGACGTTGCTCTTGGCGTAGGTCTCGCAGGCCACCCGGCTATGGGCATCCTGCGCCAGGCAGGCATCGAGCACCGCATCGGAAATCGTGTCGCAAACTTTATCGGGGTGACCTTCCCCGACGGATTCGGAAGAGAAAATGTAACGACGAGACATGGCTAAAGAACGTTGAACAGTTGAAGGGTTGAAGGGTTGAAGCGTTAGAGCAGTCGGCTGCCGATGACGTTATCGATGTTGTAACGATGTCGACAGACATATTGACCAATCATGATACGTCGATATATCGTTGGCTATTCCCATGGCGTCAACCATTAATTTGTTGCGGCTTCTGGCCGATCCGACCCGCGTGCGTTTGCTCCTTCTTCTGGAGCAAGAAGAGCTTTCAGTGGCAGAGTTGCAGCAGATTCTGGGAATGGGTCAATCGCGCATTTCCAGTCATCTCGCCCAATTAAAGCGGGCGGGCGTCGTTTCCGATCGCCGTGTAGGTAAGAATGTGTATTACGGCGCGAACCATCACGGCCGAAATTCACAACGAGAGCGCGTTGAAGAAATTACCCGTTTGCTCGCCCGCGAACTGCCGGAAACATCACGCGATCGGACCAGTCTGAAGCTTGTTCTGCACAAGCGGCAGGACAAGGCTCGCAAATACTTCGACGAGCTCGCGGGCAAGTTTGGACGTAGCTATGTACCGGGTCGTTCGTGGAAAGCGCTCGCGCACACGCTCATTACCTTGCTTCCGCCGCTGACAGTGGCCGACCTAGGCGCAGGCGAGGGGACCCTTTCACAACTGCTGGCCAAAAACGCGCGTAAGGTCATCGCTATCGATAATTCGCCGAAGATGGTTGAGTTCGGGGGACAGCTGGCGAAGAAACACGGAATCAAGAACCTCGAATATCGGCTTGGCGACATTGAAGATCCGCCAATTGCCAAAAACAGCGTCGATCTGGCAATTTTAAGTCAGGCGTTACATCATGCAATTCATCCCCAGCAAGCTGTCGCCGCGGCCCACGGGATTCTAAAACGCGGCGGCCGGCTGGCGATTCTCGATCTCTTGAGTCACCGATTCGAGCGAGCCCGGGACTTATATGCAGACCATTGGCTTGGGTTCAGCGAAGTGCAATTGCACCAACTCCTTGAAAAGAGCGGCTTCCGGCAAATTGAAGTGAGTGTTGTGTCGCGGGAAAAGCAAGGCCCGCACTTCCAGACCGTCCTGGCTACTGGCATAAAGTGAACGCCGCGGCCAGTTCGTGTGTCAATGCTGTGGGCCGTTGATTTATGGTCTCGATCGACAAATCTGCAGCCATGACCGGCTTCTTCGACGAAGTGAAGCGGCGCAAGGTGTACCAGGTCGCGGCGGCCTATATCATTGCTGCTGGCGGCATAATCCAACTGGCCTCTGCCGCTTTTCCGGCGTGGGAATTGCCAAACTGGGCGCTGCGCTTGGTGATCGTGTTGCTTCTGATGGGCTTTCCAATCGCGCTGATCCTTGCCTGGGCGTACGACATCACCGCCCAGGGCGTTCGCGCGACGCCAACCCCAGCGGGACCCAGGTCGCATCGTCGCCGAAACATAGTCATGCTTGTAATAACCGGAGTGGCCATTTCCGCCGCCGCCGGGTTCTTTCTCCTGCCGCGCGTCTCAGCCAAGTGCGACAAATCGATCGCGGTGTTGCCATTTGAAAATCTGAGCGACGAAAAAGAGAACGCGTATTTCGCGGACGGCATTCAGGACGACGTGCTCACCAATTTGTCGAAGATTGGCGACCTGAAAGTGATCTCACGCACCTCGGTCATGCCGTATCGAGGGAAGGGATCCAACGTTCGTGAAATCGGGAAGGCGCTGGGAGTTGGTGCCATTCTGGAAGGCAGCGTTCGCCGCATGGGCAACCGCGTTCGCGTGAACGTGCAATTGATCAACGCTGACACTGACGAGCACATCTGGGCGGAAGATTACGATCGCGATCTGACGGATGTGTTTGCCATTCAAACTGATTTGGCCCAACAAATCGTACGCGAATTACAGGCGAAACTGTCGCCAATGGAGAAGGCGCAAATCGAGCGCAGACCCACCGAAAACGGGGAAGCCTATCTGGCGTTTATGCAGGGACACGAGATATTTTACCGGCCGGACAAATTCCGCAGTAATACAGAAAAGGCTGAACAGCTTTTTGACGAAGCAACGAAACTCGATCCAAACTTCGCCGGTGCATTTGCTGCATTGGCGCGGGTGCACGAATGGACTTATCGCGACTTCGATCCAACGCCTGCGCGAAAGGAAAAAGCGCGTGTCGCAGCAGAGACAGCGATACGTTTGCAGCCGGAGCTGCCTGAGGCCCATCTCGCGATGGGTTTCTATTATTATTATTGCGAGCGCGATTATCAGGGAGCGCTCAAGGAATTCGCTATTGCAAAACTGAGGTTGCCAAACTCTCCGGAAGTTTATATGGCCATTGGTGCGATTGAGCGTCGTCAAGGCAAATGGAAGGAGTCCACCGCGAATCTGGAGAGAGCCTCATCGCTCAGTCCGAAGGACGCCTGGGTTTTGCAAAATCTTGCTGACAATTATTACGCGAACAAGAATTTCGAAGCTGCGGAGAAGATTTTCGATCGTGCGATCGAGGCTGCACCCCAGTCATTGGGTCCCCGCGCGGAGAAGGCGAACCTTGCGGTTGCTTGGAAGGGAGATCTTAGCGTGATGGAGAAAGAGCTCACGCAATTGCCGGCAGGTGTCGATCCAGACGGTCTCGTCACGTTCTCACGTGTGCAGCTTTTGTTGCTGCAGCGAAAATTCCCGGACGCAATCGCGCTTGTAAAGCAATCGCCTCAAGACGTTTTTCACTATGATAAGCCAAGAGAATTTTTTGAGGGCGCGATTTATACGTTCTTGAATGATAAGGAAAAGGCGGTCTCTGCCTTTAAACGTGCTCGACCAATCGCAGAAAAAGCCTTGCGCGAAGGCCCGAATGACGCCTCCCGGCACGTAGTTCTCGGCATGATTCTGGCCGGGCTTGGTGAAAAGGAGTTGGCCATCTCCGAAGGCAAACGGGCCGTCGAACTTCTGCCCGAATCTGAAGACGCGCTTGACGGGCCCAAGACGACAGTTGCGCTCGCTCAAATCTACACTTGGACCGGCGAAACCGACCAGGCCCTTCAGATTCTTGAGCGTTCGCTGAGTACCCCGAATGGAATCACAATTCCATTCCTAAGACTTGATCCGATGTGGGATCCGCTTCGAAGCGATCCACGCTTTCAGGCTTTGATCGATAGACACGAAGCGAAAGTCTAGCGCGGCTTTGTTCTTCGCTGTCTGTAACCGGCATCATCGGAACCTGACAGGCACTGTTCATTTTCATGTCTATTTCGTCGCCGTTGAATATAGTGCCGCTCAATCCAATCTCCTGTTATGAGCAGCGGCTTCTTTGAAGAAGTGAAGCGACGTAAGGTGTACCGCGTGGCGGTGGCTTACATCATCGCTGCTGGCGGCGTCATACAGCTGGCGTCCGCTGCATTTCCGGCGTGGGAATTGCCAAACTGGGCGCTGCGTTTGGTGATCTCGTTACTGCTGCTCGGCTTTCCGATCGCGCTGATGCTGGCCTGGGCGTACGACATTACTCCGCAGGGTGTCCGCGCAACACCATCGCCGGCAGTGCCCGGATCGCATCGTCGCCGAAACATTATCATGCTGGTAGCGACCGGCGTGATTATTTCCGCTGCCGCTGGTTTTTTTCTGCTGCCTCGCGTTTCAGCGCGCAAGGTCGACAAATCGATTGCCGTGCTGCCGTTCGAAAGTCTGAGCGACGACAAGGAGAACGCCTATTTTGCGGACGGCATCCAGGACGACGTGCTTACCAACTTGTCAAAGATCGGCGACCTGAAAGTAATTTCACGTACCTCCGTGATGCCCTATCGAGGGAAAGCATCGAATGTTCGTGAAATCGGAAAGGCGCTGGGAGTTGGTGCCATTTTGGAGGGTAGCGTTCGCCGTATCGGCAATCGCGTCCGCGTTAACGTGCAATTGATTAATGCAGAGAACGACGAGCACATCTGGGCAGAGGATTACGATCGTGAGTTGACGGATGTGTTCGCCATTCAAACCGATCTAGCTCAAAAGATCGCTACCGAGCTGCGGGCACAATTATCGCCAAGCGAAAAAGCCCAGATGGAACGTAAACCGACGGAAAACGGCGAGGCCTATCTAGCTTTTGTCCAGGCTCACAATCTTTCCTGCGCGTTTGAGGATCTTGAGAAATTAAGACAGAGCGAGCAGCTTTACGCGCGCGCCGTTGAGTTGGATCCAAACTTTGCCCTTGCCATTGCGCGCTACTCGCAATTGGAAAGCTGGATCATGCACACATTCGAGCGGACACCCGAACGCCGCGAAAAAGCGCGAACCCTGGCAGAGCGTGCCCTACAATTGCAGCCGGATCTGCCTGAAGCGCATCTTGCCCGGGGATTTTCATATTATTACGGCGACAACAATTACGATGCAGCGCTGAAGGAATTCGAAATCGCGCAAACCGGATTGCCTAACGAATCAGAAGTTTACCTCGCGCTAGGCGCCATTCAACGCCGTCAGGGAAAATGGGCCGAATCGACTGCCAATCTCGAAAAGGCAGCTAGTCTAAATCCAAAGGACATCTGGGCGCTGCAAAACCTGGCCTTCAACTACCAGATGCTGCGCGACTTTGACAAGGCGAACCAGACCATCGATCGCGCCCTTGTATTAGATCCGACCGCAACAGGTCCCTTGGAGGTGAAATCAAAGCTGGCCTTCCTTGAGAGAGGCGATTTCAGCGTCGCAGAGAAGGCATTTGAGGCTGTGAAATCGATTCCGATGACCGACGAGCAGAAACTCAAGACTGCCACTTCGCGGGCGGAGGTCTTTCTTTTGGAACGTAAGTACCAAGAAGGATTGCAACAAGCCGAGAGTCTGCCCGACGACGAGCTCGCCCGTTTTCCGGGAGCCTTGTGGGGCAAGTATTACTATATCGGCTTTGCGCGAAAGGCGCTCCACGACGAGCCGGCAGCGCAAGCCGCCTTTCAAAAAGCGAAAAGCGTGGCCGAGGAACGAGTGAGACGGAGCCCCGACTCCGAGGATGCTCACATTCAGTTGGCCAAAGTGCTATCGTACCTGGGCGAAAAGGACGCCGCACTGGCCGAGGCGCAGCGTGCGACTGAATTACTCCCGGAGAGCAAAGATGCGTTTGGTGGGCCGGAGATCACCGTTGGAGTGGCGGAGGTTTACACAAATGTTGGCGACAACGATCGTGCAATTCAAATCCTGGATGGGTTATTGAGCCGGCCGAGTGCTGTCACCGTGGAAGGCCTGAAAATGAATCCGATTTGGGATCGCTTGCGGGGCGATGCGCGTTTTCAGGCGCTGTTGCAGAAATACGGCGGTAAACCCTAGCTGGGAACGGAACTCGCAATTTGGCAAACGGCATCTGACAATGCGACTTAGATGCGCCGTTCTCTTTCTTGTCCTTGGGGCAACCGCACAGGCCGACTGGGCGATTCTCTCCAGTGCGTCGGAGCCGGGACGCAGCGGCGTAGTGCACAGACACGTTGTTCTGGAAAACGGCGCTGGCAGCGAACGCATTACTGTCGACCTTGCAGTCTTTTCTACGAAATCCTGCACATTACGGATCCTTCAAAATGAAGGTGGCGCAGGTCTCGGTGAACTGATGAGCCGTGAGGGTTGCCTGGCTGGAGTGAATGGCGGGTATTTCGATGAAGCGTTTGCTCCAATCGGTTTGCGAATGGCGAATGCGAAAATGATCGCTCCGCTTCAGCGCGCACGGCTAATTACCGGCGTGCTTGTCGCTTCATCGCGCGGGGTGCAAATCGTGCGCTCCCGCGAATTTTCACGGCGCGCCGGGGTAACCGCGGCAATTCAGTGCGGGCCGTTTCTTGTTGACCGAGGGCAGTCCATCGGCGGCTTGAACGATTCGCGTCCGGCCCGACGGACCTTTGCGGCGACGACAACCGGCAATCGCGCGTTGGTGGGCGTTTGCTCAAACGTCTCGCTCGCAGAATTATCGAAGATGGTTGCGACAACATCGTTCGCCGAGGATTTGAGAATTGAACGGGCGCTAAATCTTGATGGCGGATCGTCGACAGGATTTTGGTTCACCCGGGAAAACGGCACCGTGTTTTCAATTCCGGAACAGAAACCCGTGCGCGATTTTGTTGGGATTGTTCCAAAGTAGTTTACGGCGTCATTCCGAGCGCAGTCGAGGAATCCCGTTGCGTTACCTTTAAGCTTCCAAGACGGGATCCTTCGACTTCGCCTCGCTCTGCTCAGGATGACGGATACTGCAAACCGCGTAATTTAAATTCGCATGCGGACGTTCGGTGGTTTTAGATCTGGGGATAGATTTTTCTACGGCCAGATTCGTGGCGACGAAGTTCACGTCCTAAGGAATCCGTTCTGGATCGACATTGAGCCGACGGGCGAGGTTGTCGGCCTAACGAATGTCGTTGTCGAACTTCCCGTGGCGCCATCGAAATTGATCGCGGTTGGTTTGAACTACGCAGACCACATTGCGGAAATGAAGCGGACCACTTTGGGCACCCCCTTGATTTGGTTCAAATCACCGGCCTCATTGTTGCCACATGATGGCACCATCGAAATTGCATTTCCCGAACATCAAACCGATTTCGAGGCAGAGTTGGCAGTCGTCATTGGTAAGCCCGCGAAAAATGTTCTCGCAGAACGGGCGTTGGATTTTGTCTTCGGTTACACAATTGGTCTGGATATCAGCGATCGGGACTTACAAAAGACTGAGAAGCAATTTGGCCGCTGCAAATCATTTGATACCTACACACCGATTGGGCCCTTTGTTTATGCAGATGTCGACGTGAGCGATGTTTCTCTTGAGTTGCGGCAGAATGGACAGATGCGCCAAAGTACGCGGACCAGCAGAATGATTTACTCGATTGCGCAAATTATTTCCTTCGCCAGTCAGTCGCTCACCCTCTTGCCTGGGGATGTTATCTTAACTGGAACGCCCGCCGGTGTCGGTCCCATTCATCCCGGCGACAAACTTGAAACAGCAGTCGATGATTGGCCGCGTTTGCGGAACAGCGTCGCGATCGCACATGACGCTTGAGCCGCACGTCCATTTGATTCTGCGCAACGAATATAATGTGAAAGACTTGCCTTACGTCCTGCCTCTGGTGATATTGGAAGCAGGGAACACTCTCGGGGAGCAAAAAAGTGAAAAGTTTTGCTGGACTCGCCAGTCGTAATTTTGCGATAAAGGCACTTCTGTACCGCAATGGTTCCATCAAAATTCCTGATTTAACAAAACTATGAAAACACCATTCATCGCCTCAGTCTGCTTACTAGCACTTGTACTAATGTCCGTGGCGCAATCTCCGCCACCTGTGCAATCTCAGCCCGGAGCTCCCGGTACGAGTCCCGCAGCGCAAGCGCCGACAAATCCCGCCGCTGTAAATCCCGCTGCGCCCATGCAGTCGCCGGCCACGAACGTGCCGCAGGGGCAGCAGCCTGCCATACCAGGAGCCTCGATTCCTGTCACGTTGAGTCCTGCACCGGGAGCGGTGACCAGCCCGGCGGCCCCGGGCGCCGTGACGAGCCCCGCTGCGGCCACCGCGATTAGTCCGTCGTCCCCAGCCGCCTCGCCGGCAGCTGAAGGACAGCCCACGAGCGCCGGCAACTGGTTGATCGACCAGTTTCGCAAAGGCGGCCCAGTGATGTGGCCGATTCTGATCGTGTCAATCATTGCGCTTACGGTAGTGATCGAGCGAATCCTTTGGTGGACCGGCCGATGGTTCCGGCGGGACCCAAAACGGATCGAGAAAGTGTTCACTGCAATTGAAAACGGCGATGTCGCGGAAGCATCGAGGCTTTCCCGAGGATCGCGTGATCCGGTTTTGCGCATGATGTGGAATGGGCTCAATCACCAGCACGCCTCATTGCAAGGCGCCTTGCAGGTGGCGGCCGGTATCGAGATCAAGCGGGCTGGTCGATTCCTCGTAGTCATGGACACGCTTGTGACTTTGGCGCCGTTGCTCGGTCTGTTGGGCACGATCACCGGTTTGATCAGGTCGTTCAGTTTTCTGGGCAACGAAGAACTCGCTGTGCAAGCCGTCACTGGCGGTATCGCCGAAGCGCTAATCGCCACAGCGTGCGGTCTTGGCATCGCGATCTTCGCGTTGATTCCGTTTAACTTTTTCACTTCGCGTGTGTCTAACCTAGAGTTCGAACTGCAAACCGCAGCCACGAACCTGGAAGTTATGCTCGAAGCACAACACAAGGAGCACAGGGAGCGCAGAGGAGTGGAGATCGAGCACGGTACACCCGCCTCGGCAACCCGGTCTTCAATTTAGGATTTTTCCATGCACGTCAGCTCACCTGTTCCTCACAAGAAAGCGCGGATCGAAATCATCCCGTTGATCGACATCATGTTCTTTCTGCTCGCCAGTTTCATGATGGTGAGCTTGAGCCAGGTGCATATGAAAGGCATTAAAGTGAACCTGCCCACGGGCAGTTCGGGCGAGACGCAAACAAAGCGCGAGTACATCAGCGTCTCGGTCGATAGGGATGGTCATTATTTCTTCGACAAAACTGAAATGAACGAGGCGGATATGCAAGCGCGCCTGATCCAGGTGCACCAATCGGATCCGGAAGCGAAAGTGTTCGTGCGAGGCGATCGTGACACCGTCCATGGAAACATTGTTCATTTGCTCGATATGCTTCGCTCGGCGGGATTCTATAAAATCTCATTCGAAATTAAGAGCGAAGCGCTAAAGGGGGTGCCGGGCGCCGGCACGTAATTGATTATGGCGGAGGAAGCACGAGGACCACTGCTTTATCGGCCACCGCAGGCTTGGTATTTTTGGGGCGCTTTTGGCGCCGCCCTGGCAATTCACCTTACTGCGGTTGCTCTTGCTCAAAAGCATGAACAACCGGCCGAGCTTCCGCCTGATATTCCAACGGCGGTCGTGGAGGCAACATTGCAGGCAAGCGAAGAGCCAACGCCTCCCCCAGAAGACATTCCCTTGCCGGAGCCTCCGCCGCCACCGGAGATCAAGCCAGAGTATGTCGAAGAGACCACTCCTCCGCCAAAGAAGCCCCAGACCCAGAAATTCACGCCAATTAAAGCGCCACAAGCTGCCGGTCGTCCTGGCGCGATGTCGATCTCTTCAGCCAAAGCCCTTGCCACTTACGCGCCGCGACCTCAGTATCCGTATGAAGCGCGCTCGCGGCACGTTACAGGCAGCGGGGTGTGTGTGGTGGAAGTCGATCCCGGGAGCGGCAGCGTAACCAGTGCTTCAATGGCACAAAGTATCGGAAATCCTATACTGGATAACGCAGCGACAAGCGCCTTCAGGCAGTGGCGATTTAAACCGGGATCAGTTTCCAAGGTTAAAATTCCTATCACTTTTACAATGACGGGCGCCCAGTACTGAAGATCTGAAATTTTTGACATATGAGAGTCTCTTCACCGGTCCCGAAAAAGAGAGCGCGTATCGAGATCATCCCTTTGATCGATATCATGTTCTTTCTACTCGCTAGCTTTATGATGGTGAGTCTGAGCCAGACGCACATGAAAGGGATTCGGGTGAATCTGCCGGCTGCAGTTGCTCCGCCCCCAAGCCAGGTAAAAGACTATGTCTCCATCAAGATCCGTGAGGGCAACGTCGTAACTTTTGACAATCAAGTCGTGACCGATGACCAGGTGTTACCGCGCCTTTTTGAACTTCACCGGGCAAATCCAGAGATTAAGGTCTCAATCAGCGCGGACTTAATGGCCATGCATGGTGATGTAATTGCCGTTCTGGACAAAGTGCGGTCCGCTGGAATCAACAAGGTTGGTTACCAGATTCGAGCAGCGGGAGCTCAGGCTGGTCAACCTCCTGGAGCTCCTCCTCCACCAGCGCCTCCGCCGGCACCGAAGCCGTAGACTCCGCCGCAGAGAGTCAGCAGTTTAGCTTGCAATTTGCGAATCGCCTTTGCCCGGTGACTGATCTCGTTTTTCAGTTCTTTGGACAGTTCGGCAAAGGTTTGTTCGAATCCATCTGGAATAAAAATCGGGTCGTAGCCGAATCCGTGTGAGCCACGCGGTCGTTCGGCGATTTTTCCTTCTACGACTCCTTCGACCGTCGCAAGGATCTGGCCATCACGCGCGACCGCCAGGACGCAACGAAATTGCGCATGACGTTGATCGCGTTTCGGATCAACTTTCGCAAGTTGCCTCAATAACTTGGCGACCTTTTCTTTGTCGCTCGCATTCGCGCCCGCGTAGCGTGCTGAATGAATTCCTGGCGCGCCTCCCAAAGCTTCGACTTCCAGTCCTGAATCGTCCGCGATTACCAAGTCGGGTATTTTTTTTGATACTGTAATCGCTTTGAGCTCTGCATTTTCTTCGAAGGATGTTCCACTCTCCGTTATTTCGGAAATTTCGGGATGCGCGGTCAGGTCCCGTATAGCGAACCCTGATCCGAGAATTTGCTCAATCTCGCGCGTTTTATGCATGTTGCGCGTCGCCACAATCAATTGCATGCGTGTTTGACAGGATTCAGGATTAATCACTAATCCACACTGATGACTGCGAGTAACGGAAAGTTATGAGCATGAAGAGATTTTTTGTGAATTCGTATTCATTCGTGTCCATTCGTGATTGAACCATGGACGAGCGCCGCAAACCGTACCCATTCGACGAGTTCGAACCAAAATGGCAGGCCATATGGGAAGAGCAGCAGGTTTTTCACGCGCCCAACCCTGGTGAGAAAGGTTTCGATCACGCCAAATCAAAATTTTACGTCCTCGACATGTTTCCCTACCCGAGTGGAGCAGGCCTGCACGTCGGCCATCCCGAAGGCTATACTGCCACGGATATCATCGCGCGTTACAAACGCATGCGCGGATTCAATGTCTTGCATCCGATGGGATGGGACGCATTCGGCCTTCCCGCGGAGCAATACGCGATTAAAAGCGGCCAGCACCCGGCGATCACTACGCGCGAAAACATTGCGAGCTTCAAGAACCAGCTTAAGCGAATTGGTTTTTCCTACGATTGGCAGCGTGAGATCAACACGACCGATCCACGTTATTACAAATGGACCCAATGGATTTTTCTCCAGATTTATAATTCCTGGTTTAATTCGGCCACAAATAAAGCCGAGCCCATTTCAACTTATTCGGGCAAAAATCCAGATGAAGTTCGCCTTGCTTATGTCGCTGACGTGCCGGTGAACTGGTGCCCGGAGCTGGGAACTGTTTTGGCTAATGAAGAAGTCGTTGACGGGAAAAGCGAGATTGGCGGATTTCCGGTGGTGCGGCGGCCGATGCGTCAATGGATGCTGCGAATTACTGCGTATGCAGAGCGGTTGCTAAATGAACTCGACAAACTCGATTGGCCCGAAGGAATTAAATTACTTCAGCGAAATTGGATCGGTCGCAGCGAAGGCGCGCTGATTAAATTTCGGATTTCAAACTTCGAGTCTCAAGTTATCGAGGTATTTACCACGCGCCCCGACACACTTTACGGCGCCACCTACATGGTGATCGCTCCCGAGCATTCGCTGGTCGATCTCATTGTCAGTGAGGAGCAGTGGCCAGCGGTTCGGGAGTATCGTGAAAAGACGGCCCGCAAGAGTGAGCTTGAAAGGGCGGAGATGGCGAAGGAAAAGACCGGTGTCTTTACCGGTGCTTATGCCGTAAACCCCGCGACCGGTGAGCGCATTCCAATCTGGATTGCTGACTATGTGCTGCTCGGATATGGGACGGGCGCGATCATGGGTGTGCCCGCGCACGACGAACGCGACCTGGAATTCGCGAGAAAATTCAATCTGCCGGTTGTCGTTGTCGCCCAGCCACCAGGGGAGGAACCAGCAGTTGGATTCACTGGTGAGGGGATCTCAGTCAATTCGCCAATTATCAACGGCCTAACGAGCACGGATGCAAAGAAAAAAATCACTGCATGGCTGGAGGAGCGCAGCCTGGGCAAAGGTGCGGTCAACTACAAATTGCGCGACTGGCTTTTTTCGCGGCAGCGTTATTGGGGGGAGCCGTTCCCGATTATCTGGGAGGACGGCAATCACCGTTCGTTAGGCGAAAGCGAACTGCCTGTCGTGCCGCCGCCGCTGGAAGATTATAAGCCGACCGGGACCGGCGAGCCGCCGCTATCAAAGGCGAAAGATTGGATTCGTTATTCCGAAAAAGCGAGTCGCGAAACGAACGTTATGCCGCAATGGGCAGGCTCGTGTTGGTACTACCTGCGGTTTTGCGATCCGCACGATGACCAGCGTTTCGTAGGCGAACAGGCCGAGCGCTATTGGATGGGCGGCGAGAAGCCGGGTGGCGTCGATCTGTACGTTGGCGGCACCGAGCACGCGGTGCTGCATCTGCTTTACGCACGGTTCTGGCAAAAGGTGTTGTTCGATCTCGGTTATGTCTCGAAGCCGGAGCCGTTCCAGCGGCTGGTCAACCAAGGAATCATTCTGGGCGAAGATAATCAGAAAATGTCGAAATCGCGCGGGAACATCGTGAATCCGGACGATGTGATCGACCAGTACGGCGCCGACGCTTTTCGCTGTTACGAGATGTTTATGGGACCCCTGGAGCAGATGAAACCGTGGAGCATGCGCGGCGTGGAGGGCGTATCGCGTTTTCTTGCGCGCGTCTGGCGTTTGTTCATGAGGGAAAACCAGAGCGGCAACTGGGAATTATCTGGGAAAATCAAACAGATCGACGCAGACAAGGCCCAACAGAAGATGACCCATGCCACCATCAAGAAAGTCACGGAGGACATCGACTCGTTTTCGTTTAACACGGCAATTTCACAGATGATGATTTTCGTAAATGAATTCACTGGCGCCGAGACGATTCCGTTGCCATCGATGCGCAGCTTTTTGGTTTTGCTCAGTCCATTCGCTCCGCACATTGCGTCGGAGTTATGGGAGCAGTTGAACGCGAAGTTTGCAGACGCGCGTGGTGATTTTACGAAACAGAGCTGGCCCGCTTACGATGAGACGTTACTTGTCGAAGACGAAGTGGAAGTGGTTCTTCAAATTAACGGTAGGGTCCGCGATCGAATGAAGATGTCGGTGTCGGCGACGGACGAAGAAATGAAAGCCGCCGCGTTGGCGAACGCGAAAATCCAAGACCGCATTGCTGGCAAGATTGTGCGCAACGTGATTGTGGTCCCGAAAAAGCTTGTAAACATTGTCGCCGATTAGTTGGATGAAACAGTATGTGGAAGGAATTTAAGGAGTTTGCCGTTAAAGGAAATGCCGTTGATCTCGCAGTCGGCGTGATTATTGGCGCGGCTTTTGGGGGAATCGTTAACTCACTCGTCAAAGACATTCTCATGCCGCCGGTGGGATTACTTACCGGCGGCCTCGATTTCTCCAACAAATTCCTCATCCTCAGGGCTGCACCCGGCGGCGGCTCCTTTAATACCTCTGCCGATGCGGCCAAGGCAGGCGCAGTGACTTGGAACTACGGAAATTTCATCACGCTTGTGATCAATTTCATCATCGTCGCCTTCTGCATTTTTCTCGTGGTCAAAGCTATGAACAGATTAAAAAGGCCGTCGCCAACTGCTGCGCCAGTTTCCAAGGAGTGCCCGGCCTGCGCGATGACGATTCCGATTAAGGCGACGCGGTGTCCCCATTGCACGAGTGAGTTAACACAAGCGACCGCGCGGTGATGTTGTAGCCGCGTTGTTCATGGCGGCCAGAGAGATCGATTCTCGAAGGTTCCACGGAAATCGGCCCTCTCAGTCCTAGGGAATTTTCGTAATTTATTGCTTGCCCTCGGCGGCTTGGACTGCTACTGAAACTGCCAATGCCGAAGTGCCTTAACCTTGCGGTGGCAGCAGCTGGCGCTTGTCTAATTGTTGGGTGTGCCACGCAATCAAAATCAAGTCTCAGCAGCGCGCGTCACATACCAAACGTGCGGACTACTGCCTACACGCACAGTGAAGGAAGCGGATGTCACAACGCAATCGGCACTTACCTTTCCGGCCGCCAGGTGATGAGTGCCGCCTCTGATTGGTCGCGCTATCCGCTCGGCACACGGTTTCGCGTCGCCTCGACGAACGAGGAATATATTATAGACGACTATGGTTGGGCACTTGTTGGGACTGACACCATCGACTTGTACAAGCCAAGCCGGCTGGAAATGAAACGCTGGGGCGTCCGCCACGTGGACATCGACATTTTGCAATGGGGATCGGAGGAACAGAGCTTGAAAGTGCTCGCACCGCGCTCCAAACATCGCCGGGTCCAGCAGATGGTGACCGCTCTTGAGAAAAAGAAGGGGAAAACAACCGTCGCACAAACCTCCCCTCCTCGCAGTTCACTTTGATTTAAGGCCAATCGCGCTGCATTTTCCCGGCGCATGAGAATTTTCGTCGTCGGCGGCGCTGGTTACATCGGAAGTGTTTGCGCCGAGCTTTTGCTGGATGAGGGCCACGAAGTAGCCATCTTCGATAATCTGGTTGAAGGCCATCAGCGCGCAGTCGATTCACGCGCTATCTTTATTCAGGGCGAATTGGCCGACCGCGCGCGAATTCAGGCTGCCCTGTCCAACGCGCGCCCGGACGCCGTAATGCATTTTGCAGCTAACGCGCTCGTTGGGGAATCAATGCGCGATCCGTCGAAGTATTTTCGCAATAACATTTGCAACGGGTTGAATCTGCTCGACGCCATGGTTGCGACCGGCATTCAGCGAATCGTTTTTTCCTCGACTTGCGCGATTTTTGGACTGCCTGAGCGGTTACCAATCGAGGAAACGACGCCGGCGCGCCCGATCAATCCATACGGCGAATCGAAACTCGCCTTCGAAAAAATCCTGCACTGGTACGATCAGATCCATGGATTAAAGTTTGTGTCATTGCGTTATTTCAATGCATCTGGGGCTACAAAGAACTTCGGTGAAGATCATCGGCAGGAGACACATTTGATCCCCAACGTGCTTAAGGTCGCGCTGGGGCAAAAGCCAAATGTCGAAATTTACGGCACCGATTACGAGACGCCCGACGGCACATGTATTCGCGACTACATCCATATTGTGGATCTGGCGCGGGCACACATCCTGGCGCTCGGCGCAGCCAATAGAGCCTTTTATAACCTCGGCACGGGAGGCGGTTCCAGTGTTCGCGAAGTAATCGCAGCCTGCAGCAAAGTCACCGGACGAAATATCGCCACTATTGAAAAGCCGCGCCGGCCGGGCGATCCGCCTCGGCTCATCGCATCCTCGGAAAAAATTAAAAAGGAACTCAATTGGCGACCGCAGTTCCAGTCATTGGAAGCGATTATCGAAAGCGCATGGAAATGGCACGAGAAATTTCCACGCGGCTACCAGGATTAAAACTTAAATTGTTATTGCGCGGCAGAGGCGTCGCGCAAGGATCGGCTTAAGGCTGCTTGGACTGGCGCAATTCCCAGATCATTTAGTCTGCCGCTTTCCGCTACGACAATCTGCACATTTTCGTTCCTAGGCGCCCAGACGTTGGGATCGGTTGGACCGAACAGCAGGACGCAGTTTGCGCCTGCGGCCGCGGCCAGGTGCGAGACTCCGCTGTCGTGCCCGATAAAGATTGAGTGCTCAATCACAGCGGCCAGATGAGGCAGCGGCAAATTTTTTGCGAAATGGATATCCTGGTTGTTCCAAGTGTGCTCCAACTGCGCCGTCTGCGCTCTGTCTGCTTCGCCC
>JBKPLX010000011.1:0-10249 GCA_046731855.1 Verrucomicrobiota bacterium
TAATTGCCGGTGACCGCGTAGCCGGTGACACTTTTCACCGTATTACCCCACCTCAAGGTCGCCTCAGCAAATCCATCAAAGCCGGTCATCCCGCTGAACGTGGTGTTTCGCCGCCTTAAGTCTTCATACGCAGGATACGCCGTAGTCAGTAGTTTGAAGCTCGTCCAAGGCTTGAGGCGAAGCTGGTAGAGATTCTGCGGGTCGCTCACATCCAGCGGATGCAGTAAGACCGCATTCACCACTCCGAAGACGACGATGTTTGCCCCGATCCCGAGCATCAACGTGAGCACAGCTACGAGCGTGAACACGCGAGACTTGCAAAGCACGCGCACCGCATAACGAATATCCGGCAGCAGGTCGCGCATGACCGCAGGCGTTTCGGAGTTAATAACCCAATGCTTTTTTCCGCTCGTTCGCGCCGGGCAACGGGTCCTTTTTTACTGTGATTGCCTCTACTCCAGAATCCTTTATCTGGTGAGCCTGGGTCGCGTTGAATTCGATATCTTTCGTGAACTCCGGCGGAAGGTCTGCCTCCGCATAGATGGCGTGCACAGGGCATACATCCACACACGCCATGCAATCAATGCAGTCCTCCGGATGAATGACTACCTGGTTCTCCATCTCGTAGAAGCACGCGACAGGGCACACTTCTACACAGTCGGTGAACTTGCATCCGGTACATTTATCGGTGACGACGTGAGGCATGGGATTTCAATGGTTGCATGTTGCGTATAAAGGATCGCCGTTACGCGTCAAGTAATTAGCAACGCGTCACCAGTCAATTCTCGCTTTGCTACACGACTTAGACAACGCCCGGTGGATGATGCTCGCGGCCGGTCCGGAAAAGAATGGCGATGAAGAAAGTCACAATTGTGCCGAAGCAGATCCACCAGGGAAATTCCATTACGGGCAGCCAGCTGGGTTGGGTGTAGAGCTTGCCGCCGAAAATTCCGGCGATGTTGTTGGGCAAGCCGCTCAAAATCGCGACCACAATGAAACCGAGAATCATCGCGATGACGTTGCCTCGATCATTGCCCCGGCGCTTGGTAAAAATTCCGCAGAGAAAGACCCCAAGTAGCGAGCCATACGTGTAGCCAAAGATTCCGAGCACGATAGGAATGATCCGAACGTTCGGGTGAACGATCACGAGATAGGATGTCGTCGATGCGACGATGATCATCAGGAGCGAGAACCAAACGGTCGCCCAGCGCACCGCGCGAAGACTTTGTTCAGGTGTTGCTGCCGGATTGATATAAGGCTCGTACCAATCACGAGTGAAACTCGTGGCCAGCGCGTTGATCGCAGTGCTGAGCGAGCCCATTGCTGTTGCGAAAATCCCAGCGATAAGCAGGCCGCGCAGGCCAACCGGCATCTCATACAAGATGAAGTGGCAGAAGGTCTCGTTAGGCGTTTTTGGCAGCGTTGGATCCGGATGCGCCTGGTAATAGACCCACAGCAGTAATCCAATGCTGAGGAACGTGAACGCGAGCGGGAGGTCGGCGAGCCCGGAGAAAATCAGGGAACGGCGGCTGCGACGAATATCGGGTGCGGTCAACATGCGTTGCACCATGTCCTGGTCGGTGCCGTGCGTGCCCATGGTGATGAACACGGACGCGATGAGACCGGCGAAGATCGTGTACTCGGTCTCAAACATTCCCTTGATCTTGTCCCAGCCGTGCTTCGCCGGGTCTAAACCGGTCGTAAAGAAATCGGAAATGCCGAAGCCGCCATGGCGTTGTAAGATTTCATGCCAGCCGCCTGGAATTGCGAAGTAAAGCAAGCCAAGCGCGATTAACGCGCTCCCAATCATGATTGAAGCCTGAATTAAATCTGTCCAGATGACGGCCTTGATCCCACCGGCAGTGGTGTAAATGGCCGTCAGGATCACGATGGTAAGCGTTGCCCCGACGTATATCCACAAAGTTTGAGTTTGGTTTGGCCGAGTGCCGCTGATCATTTCATAGGCCAGCGCCAGGGCGATGGCTGCAGCATACAACCGTGCACCTGAAGCGAGCAGTCGCGTGATCATGAACACTGCGGAAGCCGCATTTTTTGTCGGAATTCCGAAGCGCGCGGTCAGGTATTCGTAGATCGAATAGACTTTGTAATCGTAATACGGCTTGATGAAGATGTAGCTGACGAGAACGCGCCCGATGATGGTGCCAAAGGCGAGTTGTAAATAGGTGTAGTCGCGATGCCTGAAGCCTTCCCCCGGCGTTCCAAAAAACGTGCCGGCGCTTGTCTCCGCAGCAATGAGTGAGGCCAGCACCGCCCACCACGGAATTCTGCGGCCACCCAGTGCGAAATCTTTGAGATTTTCCTCCTTCCGGCCCATGTAAAGGCCGATGGAGATGATGAGAACGAAATAGAGCAGCAAAACCGCACTGTCGATGGCGAGTCGGCCGTTCATGTCGATGCTATTTATCGATGACGAATGCCGAATGTCGAATAACGGGAGAAAAGCCTGATGTTTAAATGACGAAGCGCTGGATCTTCACTGCAAGGTGGATGGGCTTCTCCTGAAGACGATGCTAAAATGATTGCGCGTTCGGCGCCCGGATTGACATCGCGTTGAGGACAACGCGATCCACCTTATGAAGCTAATCGAAATTCCTGCACCCGACTTCAAACTCGCGATGACACTGGACTCCGGCCAGGTGTTTCATTGGGAAAAGGCAGCGGATGGATTCGTGGGAACGATCGGCGATCACCCCTTTCATATCGCGCAGCGAGCAAACCTTTTAGCTGCGCGGAACAGCGGAGGCAAACTCGACGGCTTAAAGCCGTCAAGTTTGCGGCGGCTTATCACAAATTATTTCGCGCTTGATCACTCACTCGCGGACATTTGCGCTTCGTTTCCCAACGACCCGATCATGAATGAGGCGCGTGATTTTTGTCGCGGTTTGCGAATTATTCGCCAGCCGAAATGGGAATGTCTTGCCACGTTCATCTGTTCGTCGATGAAACAGGTCGCACATATTCGTCAGATTTCGTTAGCGCTTCGGCGACGCTTTGGCGACAGACGAAAAGTCGGCGATCATGTGGTTCACACGTTTCCGCTGGCGCAACGTATTGCCGGAGCGACGGAGAAGGATTTGCGCGAATGCGCGGTGGGGTATCGCGCCAAAAATCTACTCGCGACTGCGCGACTGGTCAGCTCAGGTGAATGCGATCTGGAATCATGGTCGGCTCGGTCTGATCCCGATCTTAGAGAAAAGCTCTGCGCGTTGCCTGGTGTCGGAGCCAAGATAGCCAACTGCGTAATGCTGTTTGCCTATGAACGCCTGCGCGCGTTTCCAATCGACGTCTGGATCGAGAGAGTTTTGAAACAACAATACTTTCCGCGAAAGAGAAAAATCACGGAAATGCGGCTGCGCGAATTTTCGGAAACGTATTTTGGCGAACATGGCGGTTACGCGCAGCAATACTTGTTTCACTATGCGCGGATGACTTTGCGGAAGTCAGGAGTGTCACGAGATTCCTCGACCCCGAAAGCTTTCGGGGCTCGGAATGACAAAGGAAGGGATGCGCGGATGGCTTCGCGAGGACCCACAATGGCGAAGAACTCGGACGATGGAGGCGGCGCGGCCTCGCGCCGAAGAACACGCCTTGTGCGGCCCGAGGGCCGGGCCGTCCCCACGCCTTGGTCCTGACAGGCCCAAAGCAAGAGCAGGAGTGGCAGCAAGGTCGGGTCAGGAAGCGAGCGGCCGGTCAGCGCAAGTTGTCAGCGCCCCAGGGCTGGGATAATGTTCCAGGCTTAAGCTGAGAAAGCCCTAAGCCTGATTTTTCCTTACTACTGAGAAACCGCTCTCATGACGACGGCTGACATCATGCTTGCCCAGCCGGGCAACCCCGAAAGTCTTCGGGATCACGAATACGAGACGCGAACGGTTCTATTGGCGCTGCTTGCGGCAATTCTCATTCACCTGCTTGTGGCGTTTTTCCTTGCTGCCTTTGGCGGCGTTTTCTCGCCAACGACTCCCGTTGAGGACAAGCCGGCTGAACTCACCTTTGTGGACCTGGCGCCTACAGCCCAGAAGAATTCCGCGTTTATCGAGACAGACGAATCAAAAAAAGCACCCGAACCCAAAGAGAAAACATTTGAATCGAACGCCAATTCGATTGGAGCAAGCGAGCTTGCAGCCGCCGGCGAAATGCCGTTGCCGTCGCAGACGGGCAAAGACCGACCATTTATGGATTTGGAGACAAATCCATACGCACTGGATACAAAGGGAGCGCAACCGCAGCAGGCGACCGCTGCGTCGCAACAACCGGAGCAAAAGACCGCTCCGCAGCCAGAACCAATTACCGCCGCTGAGCAGTTTGCATTATTGACTCAGCGGTCAGCTGCTGCGCTTAAGCCCCCGACCGCAGCGTCGCAGCCGCAATCCGCATATCGCCGCTTGAAGCAGAAAACTCATCTCGCCGGTAACATCACGAATCACGGGGTCTCCGCTGTGAATGCGTTGGGTACGCCGCTCGGTCGGTATCAGAAGAGAATCATCGATGCAATCGGGTCACGGTGGTACGCCTTTATGGACCAAAAGAGGGATTTTGCTAACATCGGCACCCTGCGAGTCCGGTTTTTCATCGATCGAAGCGGAAAAGTGAAGGATTTGAAAATTACTGAGAATAGTTCGAACGAGGCTTTCGCGAACATTTGTGTACAATCGGTGTTCGAAGCGCAACTTCCACCGATCCCTGAAGAGGTGGCGAACGCTTTGCCGCCTGAGGGCTTGGAAATGGAAGGCCTAGGCTTCACTGTTTATCCAAACGGATGATCGCGGCGGCAATAACCATCGAGACTCCCGAAACCGTGAATACTGTGTTTGGATTCTTTGCGAAAGGCGGCCTTTTCATGTGGCCGTTGCTGGCCTGCTCAATTGTCTCGGTGACAATAATGATTTTGCGCGGCTTGGGTTTGCGACGGAACAAGGTCATGCCGCCTTTGATCGAGATCGAAATAGAACGGTTGACCCCCGGTGAAAGTCCGGAGCGGCTGTCGCGTATCGTGCATCATGATGGTTCGTCACTGGCTCGGATCGCCCGCGTGGCGTTGCAATATTTGCGCAGTCCACGCTCGGAAAATGTGGAAGCGGTTCAAACTCGTGCTCGTCACGAGATGGTGCGGCTGGAAAAAGGTCTTATCATTCTCGAGGTCATCGTGGGCATTGCGCCACTACTCGGTCTTATCGGCGCGGTCTCCGGGCTGGTGCATGTCTTTTCCCAGCTCGGACTGAGCTCGGGTTCGTCAGATACGCGTCAGATCGCGCTCGGCATCTCCGAAGCGTTGAACGCAACCGTTTTTGGACTTTCGATCGCTGTGCCGACGCTGATCGGATTCACCTATTTTTCGAGGAAAGTTGAAGTGATGTCTGTGGAAATGGAAACGCTGGTCGTCGAATTGATTAACAAGTGCTATTACGGTCGGTCTTCGCGTGAATTCGGGCCGGCAAAAGGGACCGCTGCCAGCTCGATGCCGATTTCGACGCCGGTAGCGTGAAGCGCGCGGCGCATTTCACACCATGAAGTTTGC
Source organism: Verrucomicrobiota bacterium (assembly GCA_046731855.1). Classification (GTDB taxonomy): domain Bacteria; phylum Verrucomicrobiota; class Verrucomicrobiia; order Chthoniobacterales; family UBA10450; genus Udaeobacter. The sequence continues at coordinate 5,537 of JBKPLX010000011.1, forward strand.
AGTACGAAAACGCAGAGCGCCCATCATTATCATCGTTTCGCTTGTCGATATTCTCATCATCCTGCTGATCTTTTTTGTCGTTTCTACAACTTTTAAGAAGGACCAGCCCGAAGTTCAGATTAATCTGCCGGAATCCAAAACAGCAAAAAAACAGCCTGCAGAGCTTGAACACGCTATCGTGAGCATCGATCAAAATGACGAAATCAAACTCGATGGACGAACAGTCGACGTGGAGGGACTGGAGGGCGCCGTGCGCAATCTACCGGAGAACCGCAAATCCACACTCGCGCTGCAAGCGGACAAGAAAGCTTCCTTCGGCACGATTATTAAGGTTATGGACGCGCTGAAGCTGGCGGGCGTACGAAATTTGCCGGCGTTTACGCGGGAAGAGAAATGATCCTGCCGATTTTTGAGTACGGTGACCCGATCCTGCGGGCCAAAGGCAAATCGATCGACAACATCGACGATCGGATTCGTGAACTGGCCGCAAACATGATCGAGACGATGCACGCGGCGAATGGTGTTGGCCTGGCAGCGCAGCAAGTCGGTGAAGCCTTACAGCTCACGGTGCTCGACGTTTCGCTAGTCGAAGATCGGCCGAGTACGTTGAAGGTGAATGGCAAAGACGTTGATCCGAAGACTGCGATGCCGCTGGTGTTGATCAATCCGGAAATTGAGCTGCATGGTGCGACCGAAACACGAGTAGAAGGTTGCTTAAGTTTCCCGGAAATCACCGGTGACATCGAACGGGCGACGTCGGTGATCGTGCGCGCGCAAACTTTGGAAAGCAGCACAATTGAAATCGAAGCGACCGGATTTCTTGCGCGCGCGATTCAACACGAAGGCGATCATCTCAATGGAATCCTATTCATTGATCGGATGAATTCAGCGACGAAGGTCGCATTGTCGAGCCGCCTGAAACGACTCCAAAAGGAGACCAGACGCGGCATCAGACACCGCGAAGCGCTCGTAAGTGAGACGACGCTGTAGCGGTTCAGCGACTCTTGGGTGGCATCTGGAAATTCCGCTAATGAGCACGAAGTGGGTCAAATGGGTCCGCAGGCTTCAATCAATTGCGCAAAATGGGCGAAGCTATTGCAAGAACGAATTCGACCTGCAGCGCTATCAACAGATTGAGGACGTAGCAGCCGAGATCGCCGCTAGATACTCCGATGGAGAACCGCAGATCATCAAGGCGATGTTTAGACGCGAGACTGGACCGGCAACTCCAAAAATCGACGTGCGAGCAGCCGTTATCTCAGAAAACAAAATATTGCTTGTAAAGGAGCGAGGCGATGGTTGGACATTGCCTGGTGGGTGGGTTGATCCCGGAGAGTCCCCAAGCGAAGCAGCTGTGCGGGAGACAAAGGAGGAATCCGGGTATGATGTGAGTGCCGTTAGGTTGATTGCGATTTACGATCGCGATAGACAAGGGCATCCTCCGTGTCCTTTTCATGTCTATAAGCTGATTTTTCTGTGTAAGCTTGTAGGAGGTTCGGCCAGGACGAGTCTTGAGACTGACGGAGTCTCCTTCTTTGATCAGGCTGAATTACCCGCTCTTTCAGAATCACGAGTCTTATTAGCGCAGCTGAAACGGGCATTCGCTTTCGCCGGAGACCCGAACTTGCCTGCTGACTTTGACTAGATTAACGCGCGCGAGTTAAGAAGCGGTGCTGCCGGCGATGTTCGAAATTATCGAGTCAGAAATCCCGTCAACGGACTAGTCGCTGCCGCGACATCCAGCCTTTCGCCCAATCCGATTTCGCGCGCTTCGCGACCCGCCTCAATGGCTTTTTTAAATGCTTTCGCCATACGAACCGGATCGGAAGCAATTGCGATTGCCGTGTTAACCAGAACCGCATCGGCGCCCATCTCCATCGCTTCAGCCGCGTGACTTGGTACGCCCAGGCCGGCGTCGACCACTACTGGCACTGTCGCTTGCTCGATGATGATCTGAATTTGGGGACGCGCCTCGATCCCGCGATTACTGCCGATTGGCGAACCGAGCGGCATCACCGTTGCGGTTCCGACGTCCTGCAATCGTTTCGCCAGGACCGGGTCGGCATTGATGTAGGGAAGAACCGTGAATCCTTCTTTCACCAAAATTTCCGCGGCTGCCAGGGTCTCCACCGGATCGGGCAGCAAATAACGTGGGTCCGGATGAATTTCGAGCTTGATCCACTTCGGCAAGCCCGCGCTCGCTGCTAGTCGTGCCAGGCGCACAGCTTCGTCAGCGTTGCGCGCCCCGCTTGTGTTCGGCAAGAGCAGAAAACGTTTTGGATCGATAAAATCAAGAATGTTCGCAAACGGATCGTGCTTGCCGGAAATATCGGCCCGTCGCAGCGCCACTGTCACCAGCTCTGTTCCGCTGGCAATGAGCGCGTCGCGCATCAATTCGTTCGACGCGAATTTCCCAGTGCCGACCAGCAAACGTGAGGTGAACTCACGGTCAGCGATCTTCAGCTTCGAAGGTTTGTCCGACATCGGTAGAGAATAAACGAATTCGCACCAAGGTGCGAATGTCGATCTCTGCCGAGCGCAGGCTGTATCGGAGTCATGCTGTAGAGATACGTGCCGCATTGTTCTCGCAGACGACACGCCTGCCACTACAGAAAGCAGGCCATTTTTAGCTTGTACTACGGCTCAATCACGCCACATTCTCAGCTGATGCCGAAATTTGATCTTCATCGCGGAGATTGCATCGAGGGGATGTCGCAATTGCTAAGCGAAAGTGTCGATCTTGTCGTTACGTCTCCGCCATACAATCTCGGGATTCGCTATCGGAAATATTCTGATCGCAAAGATCGACAATCGTATTTGAAGTGGTGCACGGAGTGGGCGACACAAATCCGGCGCGTCTTAAAACCGAACGGCTCGTTTTTTCTTAATATCGGCGCCGCGCCGTCCAACCCGATGTTGCCCCACGAAATTGCGATGACATTGCGCGGTTTATTCGTGCTGCAAAACACGATTCACTGGATCAAGTCGATCACAATTGAAGATCGAAACGGCGATCTCAAGTCGCACGGCCATTTTAAGCCAATCAATTCGAAGCGGTTTCTTAACGATTGTCACGAGTACATCTTTCATTTTGCGAAGTCCCGACAAGTTGAAATCGATCGGCTTGCGCTCGGTGTTCCGTACCAGGACAAAAGCAACATCGTGCGCTGGTCGCACACCCACGGAAGTGATCTACGTTGTCGCGGTAACACCTGGTTCATTCCATACGAGACAATTCAGAGTCGCGCAAAGGAGCGACCGCATCCAGCGACGTTTCCTGTTCAGTTAGCCGAATGGTGCATCAACTTGCATGGAGCTTCGCGCGTCCGCACGATGCTTGATCCGTTTCTCGGCATAGGAAATTCCGCCGTCGCCGCGCAGCGCTGTGGCGTGAAGAGATTCATCGGATTCGAAATCGACGACGTATATTTCGCTGAGGCGAAGCGACGCCTCGACTCGACAAATTCAAGGAGCGGAACGACCGTCCACTAGGTTCATGCAATTTTGAAGAGATTAATCATAGCTATCCAGATATTCGTAGCGCTAAACGTTATTTCTGCGTTAGCCGTAGCTGCTGCGGGAGCTTCATTGAAGTTCGGCGGCGTTCCCGTTTCTCCAGGCTCAACGGTCCAGGCCAACGTTCCCCTGAACTCAGTGGAAAAATCATACGCTGGGCAGGGCGGTAACCCGGTCCCGGCAAACGCAGTCGCCGTGCTGGCAACGCCTGCAAATTTTGATCCAACAAAAAGCTGGCCGGTCTTGGTGACCTGTTCCACGAGCGATTTTAAACGTCAGAATCGCGATGATCTGGTTGATTTCTATCGGAGAGTCGGCCTTGCGGAAGGCTGGGTGCTGCTCGCGGGGGACGGCCCGCAACACGCAAAGAACGACAACGTGGCATGGCGCGAGGCCATGACAATGGCTGCCGTCGACGCGCTACACCAGAGCTTTCCTGGATCGAAGAACTGGCCAATCGCGTGTGCAGGGTTTTCCGGTGGGGGAAAGGGCGTTGGTTATGTTGCGCCTTTCCTTGCAAGAAACGGTTGTCACATCATTGGAATTTACATGACAGGCGCGAACGAAGACCACTTGAGTGACGGATATGCGACGTTGCGGCCAGGCGCAGACTTTCTTAATACGCCCATCTACGTCAGTGCCGGGCACGAGGACAGAATCGCAACCTTGGAGCAGCAATACGCGGTCGTGGGTATGATCAAGCGAACAGGCTTTAAGCGGATTCGAATCGGAACTTTTCGTGGCGGCCATGAGGTCAATGGCGCGCAAACCTCGATCGCATTGCATTGGTTTCGCGAACTGGCGAAATAGCTGGCAAATAATAGCGATTCCGGGAGTGAGGGACTGAACCCTGCACAATCAGTTCGCGGCTGTGAAACGCCGAATGGCATTCACAAGCCCATCAATGTCGTCGGTACCCAACGCGAATTTGCGACCATTACGCAGTGTGATGGCCACCGCGTCTAATCCCGAGACGTTGTACAGCCAACCGTACGGGGTCAGATGAATTCCCCAGCCGTGCCACCAGGAAATCCGAACTGGTTCGAATTCGGCAATCTCCGCTAGCGGCACTTTCTTGCGAATGAGTCCCGTTGCGAAAGAGGCCTCCAAACTTTCGCCGTCTATCTTGATTGTCAGTTTGCTGAATACGATCGCGCAAATGAGAAGAATCACTTCGATGATTGCACTGATCAGCAC
>JBKPLX010000012.1:0-12875 GCA_046731855.1 Verrucomicrobiota bacterium
GCATCGCCGCGAATGGGAACGATAAACGCCAGTGGGAGGGGCACGATGACTATCCAGAATGCCATCAGCTTAAGCATGCGATCTCGGCGTATGAAGGCATAAATAAAAACAAACGCCCACAAAGCTAGTAGCGTTATTGGAGTAATCGTGCGCCCGGCAAACAACAATTCCCCAACAAAACTGGCGTTGGAAGCCATGAAATTATGCCATGAATATTTTGGCCGATAAGGATCCAAAGTTGCCAGCGTGCCGCTGCCGTGCGTTTTCCCGTAGACATAGAAGACCGTGAGTAATCCAGCAATCAGCGACGGTGGGCCATAAGACCCGATCCAGCGCAAGAATGCATTCCAGTTCGGCCAGCGCGGAGATTTCAGAAACTCGTAAATTAGGATGATCGCCGGAAGCGTAACTGCCATCTCCTTGCAGTTGAGCGCGCAGACATACAGGACTAGAAATCCCAACAATTGAAGCGGCCTAAGAGAAACGTCTTTCTCGCGGATGTGGATGTAGTAGGCCAATGCCGCAAAATAAAAGAATCCGCATAAAACGTCATAAATGAACGCGCCGACAAATACGAGGCCGGAAAGCCGCGGGTGGTAACAGAGAGCAAGAACAGCGAGAAAGGCGATCAAGCGCGAGAACGCGAGTCGTCGGCTCAGGTAATAGACTATGGGAATGGACGCAGCGAGAATGCTGACCTGAACAATTCGGTAAGGCAAAGGGTCCAGACCAAAGAACCGGTAAAGCGGCAGATAGTAAAGCGCGCCTCCCGGTCGATACAGGTACAGCGGAAGATCGTAAAGGGCGACTCCAGCAACATAAAATACTTTCCAAAATACGATGTTTGCCAGGAGCGATTTGAATGCGCCGGCTTGCCAGCAGATCCCCATGTTCATCATCTCGTCTTCACGAAAACCGCCGCGTAACGCTGGCAGAGCAAAGTGGAGGAAATAGGCGATTAGAACGGCCAAGCAAATCGCGTCAAGCAAACGGCATCGCTGCGGCCGTTCTGTTTCCGGTCTTTTCATATGACCCGAAGTTTTAAGAAATGATCATACAATCATCCCGAAATTGGTACCTTTGCGGTTTCCGTAGCTTTACAACCTGTGGCAAGGGGTGGTGGGCGGTGGCCGAGATCGGGCAGCTTTTATAAGTACTCACGTTCTTTTCCGACCGGTGAAGTAGATTTTTCCCCACCTAAAATTGCAGCGCTCGCATCGAAGGGCTTTGTGCAGTGATTCCAAAATAAGTCGCGGCTGGCTCAGCCACTGTTCGTAGGTTTGTCGTTCGTAATAAATCATAATCGCTAATGCATCGATCTTTGGTGATAGCCTCCTGACGGTTCGGCTTCGACAAAGCGCATGGGCCACGGAAAGAAAGAAGGTGGCCCACGGCTCGACCACTACCAGTAAGCCATCTCGCCTGAGCACGCGCGACCCTTCAGCAAGTGCTCGATCGAGATCATCAGGGAGCACGGGCAAGTGATGCAAGCCGCCTTGGACAATAAGAATATCTTTGCTGGCATTCTCAAATGGAAGCTGCCGGCAATCCCCGACCAAAATCTTACCGGGGCCGGCATACTCGGCAGCAAGGGAAGGCGACAGGTCGATTCCTTCGACCTCGCTGAAGCCAAGCTGATGCAGTGCTCTTAATCCGCTTCCCCGTCCACAAAATAACTCCACTATCTTCGCATCCCGCGGCCATTTCATGGCACCTACAAATTTTAATCGTTCACTAAATTTTCGGACTTCTTCCTCGGGGCTTTCAAAGCGCAGGTACGCCTCCTCCCATGGATCATGAGGAATGTGATTTTGCTCAGCCGGCTTCCTCTGTTTGGATTTTGTCATGTCGAACGTGGACCTCACTTTCACTTGGCATTCCCAGCAACGCGATAAAGTGCAAAGATCGTCCCAGGATCAAATCGGCCGGAAGCGGATAGAGCTTCAAGTTCGATTCCCAGGAGTTGATTCTAAGCCCTAGCTTGTCGAATACACGATGCCATTTCGCCAATGACCAATAGTCATACGGGAGGGCGACACCGTGGCGAGCATTTCCTACCCAATCCATGACCCGCAGAGTTAGGTGAGCCAAGCTCCCTTCGGCAAGGTGATCCTTGATAACAATAGCATGGCGGGCGACACGAACCGCTTCTCGAAGCAGTGTCATTGGTTGGCTCGCGTGGTGAAGCACATCAACAAACATCACAACATCAAAACTGTCTTCACCATAAGGTATGGACTTGCCATCAAATGTGTCGATAGGTATTACGGCATCGTTACGTTGGAGGACATCGATCCCGCGAATCGAAATATCCGGGCGCTTCTCAGCGATTAGGCGAGCGAGCCGGCCATCACCGCAACCGACATCCAGCACTTTGGAATTAAGCGGTATAAGTCTGGAACACCAATCGCTGAGGACCAAAGTGCGCCTCTTATGGACGTATCGTCCATGAACAGCTTCGATTAAACCCATTTTTGTTGCATCCGACGAATATTGATGAAGAAACCGAACGACTTGGGACGAAATTGTCTTGCAATAATAGTTGTCACCCAGGCACCTATTCCAGCCTGCCAAACTGACTAGGGATCATTGATCAGGGCAGAGATCAGAAAGGGGTGACCACAAATTCCGGCGTTGCTACTATCGAAAACTGGCTCATAGACGACGCTTCATTCCCAGAATACTCACAAAGAAACTTGAAAGCACAGTCTGAAAGCCCAGCGCGGTCAGAGTCGCTCCTGGAATGACCCAGCGCATGGTGACAGCATAATCGAGACGACCGAAATGGGCAGCCTTCCATTGCAACACAGCCACGCCTAACAAGGTCAAGCCAGCTAAAAAAGCCAGAGCACCAATGGCAAGACCTCGTTCCAAATAAATCACTTTAAAAAACCGATCAATGCGCGGGTCCTTAGGCAGCAGACCTTCGCCGATAGCGAAAGCCTTGGCGCAAATAGCAAACAGAACCGATTGATAACCCATCATAATAGCCAGGCTGGAGAACAGGAGTGTGTGAGCGTCGAAGGTCACGCTGCCGAGTGTCAATCCTGGCAATGCCAAAGCATATCCAACGAGCCCGATCAGCGCGAAAACAAAACCCGGAACGAGAAAGAGCCATCGCGGGCTAAACACAAGAAAGAAACGCAGAGTGCGCCAGCCATCACGAACGGTTCGCAGGTGCGGTGCGTGTGTCTTGCGGCCGTCGGGGTGTAGGGTGATCGGGATTTCCGTCATGCGCGCGCCGTGTAAGCTGGCTTTAATGATCATTTCGGTGGCAAATTCCATTCCGTCGCACCGAAGCTCCAAACGATCGTATAGCTTCCGTGTAAATCCGCGCAGGCCGCAATAAACGTCGTGAATAGGCGCGGCAAACATATGTTGGGCCATTCGCGAAAAGAGCGGGTTCCCCAACCAGCGATGTGTGAACGGCATTGCGCCAGGCAGAATTTTTCCGCCTCCGCGCGGCAGACGGCAGCCCGCGACCAGGTCAAAGCCTTCTTGGAACTTTTTCACAAAGCGGTCGGTCTCTGAAAAATCGTAGCTCTCATCGGCGTCGCCCATCACAATCCATTTCCCTGACGCGGCTTGAATGCCGCCGCGCAATGCGTTGCCGTATCCTTTTTCCTTTACGTGAATAACGCGCGCTCCGAGTTTCTCCGCGATTAGCACTGAATCGTCGTTGCTACCGTTGTCGGCGATAACAATCTCACCCCGCACGCCAGAACGCTCGATGCCAAGCCGCGCCTTCTCAATGCAAGGTGCGAGCGTCTCTGCCTCGTTTAAGCAAGGCATCACGATGCTAAGGTCCACCGAATCGGTCATGTGACATTTAATTAATAGCACACGATCTCACGAGCACGTGTCCTTTTCACCGTGGCCGGTAGCTTTGAGGCTGAGACATCACCTGCGACGCCATCAAGTAAACATTAACCAGAGCTCACGGAAATATTACGGCTCGTGTCGCCTTTAATAAGTGTTTTGGAACATACTCGGATGAACTTTGAGCGCGGCAACGCTCGGCCAGCGAGCGCCAGTGATCAGCCGACTGACCAGAGGGTAGCCGTTCTTCGAGCAGCGCGAGCAGCTGATAATCGTTATGAAAAGGCGCCGCCACGCGGCCATTAGTACGACCTAACAAATCCTCCCGCCACTGCTGGAGCAATTCCGACGCCGTATGACCGGTATAGGTCGTAACTTCCAATCCCCCGAAACGTCGGATGTTCGCCTTGCGACCGTCTGAAAGACCGAACCACGTTACGTAAAAGACGCGGCCTTGGAGGGGAGCATCGAGCCGGGTCGCTACTTCGCTGACATATTTGTCAGGGAGCATGATGCGATCTTTCGAGTCGTCGAAGAACTGCCCCAATGTGAATGCCATGCTCCATCCTGCGACGATCACGTCGTTTTCCCGCATTTGCGTATGCAGAAACTTTGCCACGCTGGCATACGGCCATTGGCTTTTGATTACAAACCGCCCATGGATGGAGGGCACCCAACACAAAACAACTAGAGAAGTGACAGTCCAAGCCGCCACAGTGCCGGCTTTCAGTACACTGAGATGTCTCGCAAACCAATCGACACCCTCTGCCATCAATATTAGGAGCCAGGGCAGAACAAAAATTAGATAGCGGGCGGCGGCCGACGATTGAACGGATACTCCTTGCAAAGACATAAGGATGGGGCCCATAATGATTGCTCCACATAGCAGAAGAAGCGCCCGCTTCTCTCGCACAGCCGACCAACTGCCAGCGAGCAGCAATAGACCAGACAAAAAGATACCATAGCCACCACCCACATACACAGCGAAGACCTGCGGAATATACCCCATACTCGTCGGCGGCGTCTCGGTTCCCCATTCCCTGCTAACCTTCACGATATCAGGTAGCAGACGCCAGTAAGCGGCGCCCGCTACCACAGCCGCTCCAGCTAACGGAATCCAAAGAGTCCTGGATTCCCAGAGAAACTTTCGGCCGCCAGACCACCCAGCGGAAGCGGTTTCGACCCCGAGTAGCAATATAAGAAATGCGACTGTGTAAACACCGTTGAGATGCGCAAGCAGGAGCAGGAGAACGACAGCGGCGCATCGGGCGCCGCTCCACCAGTTTCGCTGCCGGTACCAATGAAAAAATTCAATAATTGTCAGTAGACTGAGGGCGACTAGGAGCGAGTAGGCGCGAATCATTGGACCCCACATCACAAGGTAAGGATTGAATGCTGCCAAGCTGGCAGCAACCAGTGCGGTGCGTGCGGAGCCGGTAAATTTGAGGGCGAGCGAAGCGGTCAGCGGAATTATTGCGACGGCTGCTGCCATCGGAAGCAGAGTTAGCCGCCAATCCGCTCCACCAGACAGCCATGCGACGCCCTTCTCGACCAAAATAAAATAATTCATCGACAGCCAGGTCCCGAAATGGGTCAGGATGTAGCCAGGACTTTCTTTAAGGTAATTAAGCGTACCGATCTCATCCCCAAAAAATACCCGGTTGTGTTGAAGAGCGCAGAGCAGTGCCAATGTACAAAGAGATATCGCCCCTAACACGAGACGTTCTCGGCGTGATAGGGACCGCAAGCTCAGGTCAGAGTGAACGACATCCAGTAACATGCGTCTACGACTGCCCGAAAGCATTGGAACTAGTAAGGTCTCAGTGATCTAACGCGGCATCAGAGCAAGTTGGCTCATTCTTTAAACGGGCCCTTTTGGCGCCGATAAAGCACACGACGTGAGGTGACACTGCGTGATGTTGCACGCTTCATGGAAACAGGTATTTCATCGCAGCGTATGGCCAGTACTGATTCCCAAAAGTGCAAGAGCGTTGGGAGGGAATGATTCATACCTCGGAAACTACCTCAGTAATTAAGTATCACCGACGTTAATCGAGATAGTTTTGCAGAAACACCTTCATGATGTGCTGGGCTCCAGCGCCTGTGACGTGCCTAATGTCGCCCTCCCACGCAGCGGCCCGATCTGAGCTTTGGACAATCTCGTAACTTGGAAAGTAATCCACGTTGCTATGCGAAGCAGCCCATTCCTGGGCAACTGCTCTCAAGAGAGACTTGGCCCAGGTATTGGCCACGACAATATCCATAGTTGAAAAGGTGTTCATCAAGGGGACTGGTGAGACTGTAACGACGATACGAACGTCGGGGTGTCCATACCGGGTTAGCAGTGCGTGTATGGCCTCCAGATTGGCCAAGTTTTCGGTGAAGTTGGTAAGATGAAATTCGTATCGATCTTGTTCGGTCTCCAAAAAAGATGGAATGGGCGTTCGATTGATGAAGACATTCGCCTTCGCATCGCGCCACACCTCTGCAAGCCCAAGTGTTAGGATCACGGCGCGACAATTCTCTATGCGCTTGGTAACCGCTTGCATTAACGCGCGGCGCTCGAGTGTTTCTTGCAGGTCGGCGAACTCCAGGGTCGGGGCAGTGTGTGGATCGTCCCAGGTTGTCTCTGTCAATTGGACAATAGACTCTCGAGGGAATTCCGCGTCCGGATCCAGCGCCCAGCGTAGTTCGTTCAATATAGAATAGGTATTGTACTTATTGATAAATCCGAGTCCTGAAACTTCCTTGTTGGCCGGCTGAAGCGCCGCAAATTCCGGCGCTGCACTTTCCACAGTGATCTTGTGCGCTGCCAGGGCGTTCTCGAGACCGCGTGCGAAACATGAGCCGATGGCGTAAAATTTATCGTCCCGGCGCAGCTTAAACTTGGGATCAACTTTGGGCGTGAACCAAGCGTGACGCAGTCTCTGAAAGGCATATTTGCCGGCAGGATCATCCGGGTCAGCGCTGGCCTGATACCAACAGCGTGCCTCATTTGCTTTGTAGTTCTTCAGTGCCTGAGCCGTGGTAGCGATATAGGAAGATTTATTCAAAAGTCGGCTCTCCCCCTGGGGAGTAGGAGGGGTCATTTTGCCGAGGTGTGCTTCGGCCATGGTGTAAGAGGATTTTAAGGCCATCGGACTCGGCGACTTCCGGCAATGTGCATCGTAATTTCCCTGCCGGCGCAAGCGTACGCGGCGAGTACGTGCTGAATTTCAGCCAAGCACAGGGCTGCTTCTTTCTCCGTGGAAAATCTCACCTGTGAGGCTGAACGTTGTAGACGCTTCTCCCGACCATCGCCTGCTAAAACAATCTCCAGAGCTTTATTTAAACACATAGATCGAGGCGCCCTGTGACAGGAACCGGAGCCTACCGAAGGACCTTTTCTTCGCAATAGGTTTCTCTAACCTGGGCAACATTTGAATTGGCAAAAAGCTTCACTGGCAAATTGAAACAGTTTCGGCGATAAAGCGAACTGCCATGGAACCCGCGTCTGGGAACACAGTGTTGATTATCGAGGATGAACGCGATGTAGTCGATCTTCTCGCGCTCAATTTGCGCAAAGCCGGTTTCACGACCTCGACGGCGTCCGACGGCGCTTCCGGACTCGAGAAAGCGCGCAGCGAAAAGCCAGCGTTGATTATTCTTGATCTCATGCTCCCGAGAATGCCCGGGCTGGAAGTTTGCAAAATTCTGAAAAGCGATCCGGGAACTCGCCAGGTCCCGATCATGATGCTCACGGCTAAGGCCGAGGAAGTCGACCGGATAGTCGGTTTGGAATTTGGCGCAGACGATTACGTAACAAAGCCGTTTAGTCCTCGGGAAGTGGTGCTACGCATTCGAGCGATCATGCGTCGCGGAGAGGCAAAACACGACGATGACCGATTGACAGCCGGCCCCATTACCATTGATCCGGCGCGCTATGAAGTTTCTGTTAACGGCAAGCGAATCAATCTCACCAGCCTTGAATTTAAACTTCTGCGCACGCTGATTCAGCGACGGGGTCGTGTGCAAGCGCGGGACCGTTTGCTTAACGACGTTTGGGGTTACGAAAGTGTCATTGACACGCGAACCGTGGATACGCACGTCCGACGGTTGCGCAAGAAACTTGGCAAAGCCGCTGATGCAATTGAAAGCGTGCGTGGGTTCGGCTATCGAATGAAGGAAAAGTAAGGCCGGATGTATTGGCTAATCCTCGGTGTGCTCTGCGCTTTGTTCGCGGTGACAGCGCTGCTTCTCTGGCAAAAATGGGCCGCGCCGTGGCCGCAAATCGAGCAGCTCGTTTCGCAAATAGCCCGGGGTGAAAGTCCATCGACATTTCTGATAAACGGTGGAGCAGACTCTCACCGCGTTGGCCTGGCGCTGGAGACTATTTTTGCGCGGCAGCAGGAATTCGAACGCCAGATCGCGGGCCGCGAATCCGACACGCAAACCATTCTCGGCGCAATGGAGGACGGCGTGCTCGTAGTTGATGCGCGCAGCCGCATTACGCTTATGAATTCGACTTTTCAAAGACTATTTGATCTGCGGGATCCGGCAGCGGGCGTTCCTTTGGTCGAGGCCGTCCGTCACGCCACGCTGGATCAACTGATTGCGGAAACGCTGAAGACAGGTGAGACAATGCGAACCGAGTTCAGCGTGGCGGATTCGCGAACGCACAGCGAGCGGCATATCGAAGTCAGCGCCGTTCCAATCAAAAAAGCTGAGAATGAAATGGCCGGTGCGGTGGTGCTTTTCCACGACATCACCGACTTGAAGCAGATGGACCAAATCCGGCGCGAGTTTGTGGCGAACGTTTCGCACGAACTCCGTACGCCGTTGTCGATTTTGCGCGGCTACATCGAGGTTCTGCTTGATGAGCCGGAGACGTCACGAGAGGAACTTGCGCGGATCCTTTCGGTCATGGAGCGGCATTCCAAACGACTCCAGCGCCTGGTCGATGATCTGCTAAGTCTTGCCCAGCTGGAGTCGTCCCAGGCAACACTGGAGCTCAGTGCCGTGCAAGTGGATGAATTGTTTAATAACCTCGTCCGCGATTGGAAGGAAAAACTCGCCGCTAAAAATCTGAAGGTGATTGTCGATTTGACTCCGGAGGCGTTGACGCTTCACGCTGACGGAACGCGTCTAGAGGAAGTGCTATACAATCTGCTGGATAATGCGGTGAAATTTTCACCCGAGAACGGACAGATTTATTTGCGAGCGACACGTCTCGGCTCCGACATGGTGCTAAGCGTCACTGACAACGGACTGGGGATCAGCAAAGAGCACTTGCCACGAATTTTCGAGCGCTTTTATCGCGCTGACAAGGCGCGCAGTCGCGAATTGGGAGGCACCGGCCTGGGGCTGGCGATTGTGAAACATATCGCACAGTTACACGGTGGACGCGTCGAGGCTGAGAGCGAGCTGGGATGTGGTACCACAATTCGAGTCGTGCTGCCAGAGACGCCCCGCGGTTAGATCCTTGAAGCGTTGAACCCAATTCAGCGTTCGCGGTTTCAACGATTTACGACTCAACCGGCGAAGCCTGTCACACAAAAGTAACATTAAAAATTTTGACGCTTCGGCGCGCGCTACGGCAGGCTGCCCAATCTATGAAATGTCCCAAACTTGCTCACAAAATTCTAGCGACAGTGCTGTTAGCCGGAGTTACTGCGACTGCCTCGGCGCAGCTGATGATCAACGGCGCAGGCGCAACTTTCCCGTATCCCATCTACTCAAAATGGTTCGACGAGTACGCTAAAGTCGATCCCTCGGTGCGGTTCAATTATCAATCCATTGGATCAGGCGGAGGTCAAAAGCAGATCCTCGCGCAAACAGTCGATTTCGGTGCCTCGGATGGACCAATGACCGATGACAACTTGACCAAAGCGCCGGGGAAGATTCTTCACATTCCCACGGTCGCGGGCGCAGTGGTGCTAACCTATAATTTGCCAGGAAATCCTGCGCTGAAACTCGACGCAGACACGATTGCCGGAATTTTTCTCGGCCAAATCAAGAAATGGAATGACCCCAAGCTGACAGCATTAAATCCCGGGACAAAATTGCCCGACCAAGAGATCGTAGTGGTACATCGGTCAGATGGCAGTGGAACCACATTTATTTTCACCGATTACCTCAGCAAAGTGAACGGCGAATGGAAGGAGAAAGTCGGCAATAATACTTCTGTTAATTGGCCGGCTGGGATCGGCGGCAAAGGAAACGAGGGTGTGTCGGGCCAGGTAAAGCAAACGCCAGGCGCGATCGGCTATGTGGAACTGATTTACGCGACACAGAACAAAATGCCCTACGCGGAGGTGAAAAATTCCGCAGGTCAATTCGTGAAACCGACGATCGATTCGGTGACCGCTGCGATCGCGACGGCCAATATTCCGGATGATTTTCGGTTCTCTATGACGAACGCGCCGGGAAAGGATGCGTATCCAATTTCCGGTGCGACGTGGCTGCTGGTTTACGAACAGCAAAAAGATGCGACGAAAGGAAAGAAATTGGTGGAGTTTCTCAAATGGGCGATGAAGGACGGCGAAAAGATGGCCAAAGACCTCGACTACGCCTCACTGCCGGAGAGCGTGCAACAGCGCGTTCTCAAACGAATCGACGAAATCAAGATGTAACCAAGGGGTGTACCGCAGCGGCCTGCCGCTGCTAATCAAAGTATTAAGTTCTTATGGCTGTAGCCGCATCGATAGCGGTGGAAGAGCGCTCTGTCCAAGCGCGCATGGCGTCTCCATCCCGCTTTGGGGATAAGGCATTCGAGTGGCTTACGCTCGCGATGGCACTGGCCGTGGTGGTGCTGATTATCCTGATTGGTTGGCAGCTCTGGATTGGGTCTTCGGTCGCTATCAAGAAATTCGGTTTTCATTTCCTCGCTACATCAACGTGGGACCCGGTCGCGGAGCAATTCGGCGCGCTGCCCTTCATTTACGGAACGCTGGTTTCTTCGCTCATTGCATTGGTGATTGCGGTCCCCTTGAGCATCGCAACGGCGGCGTACCTTACCGAGCTCGCGCCGCTTTGGATTCGCCAACCGCTCGTCTCTTTGATCGAAATGCTGGCGGCAATTCCGAGTGTCATCCTCGGACTCTGGGGCATTTTCGTAATGATTCCGTGGTTGCGCGATTATCCCTTCCCATGGCTCAAACGAGTCTTCGGTTGGACACCGTTTTTCAGCGGCCCGATCTACGGGCCCAGCATGCTCGCCGGCGGCATTATTATTGCCGTAATGATTCTGCCGATCATCACTTCGGTCTCGCGAGAGATTTTGCGCAGTGTACCGGATTTGCAACGGGAGGCTGCCTACGGTCTCGGCGCAACCCGCTGGGAGGCGACTCGAATCGCGGTGCTCAGTTATGCCAAGAAAGGGTTGTTCGGCGCGGTGATTCTTGGTCTGGGACGCGCTCTTGGCGAAACGATGGCCGTAACGATGGTGATTGGCAATACACCGCAGATCGCAGCATCGCTTTTTAAGCCGGGATATACCCTGGCCAGCGTCCTCGCCAATGAATTCACCGAAGCGACGACGGATATGTATCTTCAGGCGTTGTTCGAAATTGGGCTCGTCCTTTTTGGAATAACCATTCTTGTGAATCTTCTCGCCCAATTGCTCTTGCGAACGATCGCCACCACATCGGCAACGCGCGCCGTGCAGTAGCCATTATGGATACCAGACGATCAGACCACCATACGTGGCGGAAATTCAAGAGCGCGCTGGCCTCGACAACTGCCTTCGTTTCGGCCGTTCTTGTGATCACGCCGCTGGGTCTGGTTTTTTTTCATCTTGTCGTCAACGGAGCCAGTTCGCTGAATTGGGACTTCTTCACCAAATTACCTGGGCCGGTCGGAGCCGTTGGCGGCGGCATGGTGAATGCAATCATCGGCTCGCTCGAATTGCTCGCTCTCGCCGGTGCGATCGGAATACCTGTCGGTGTGCTGGGTGGAGTCTATCTCGCGGAATACGGCTCGGCGCGGATTAATTCTGTTCTTCGTTTTCTTGCTGACGTGCTCAACGGCGTCCCGTCGATCACCTGGGGCGTCGTGGTTTATGGCTTGGTAGTTTTGCGCTTCAAAGGCTTCTCAGCCTACGCTGGGGGTCTCGCGTTGGGGCTGATCATGATTCCGCTGATTCTGCGGACCACAGAGGAAGTTATTCTTCTTGTGCCAAATGGATACCGCGAAGCTGCGCTCGCGCTTGGCGTTAGCCGTTGGAAAACGATCGTCCATATTGTGATGAAGACCGCGTCCAAGGGGATCATCACTGGGATTCTGCTGGCGCTCGCTCGTGTGGGCGGCGAAACAGCCCCGCTCCTTTTCACCGCTTTCGGAAATCGTTTTTGGAATCACAGCCTCAGCCAGCCCATCGCCGCGCTTCCCTTGCAGATTTTTACCTATGCCATTTCTCCGTATGACGATTGGCATCGCCAGGCCTGGGCTGGCGCGCTGGTGCTCGTCACCGGTGTTTTTTGCGTTAATATATTGGTTAGAATTTTGACTCGAGGACATACGGCGTCGGTCGTTTAAAGGCTTTCGCAAATGGAGAATCTAGTTATGGAAACACCCGAACGAACCGTTATGGAGCGTATGGAACAGGGGACCGCACCCCCACCCGAAGCAGAGACTCCAGCGGCATGCACGTTTGAAGTGAAAAATCTCTCGATCTGGTATGGCGAGAAGCGCGCCATCGATAATGTGACCCTTGACGTCGCTTCGAACGCCGTCACCGCCATCATTGGACCGAGCGGTTGCGGAAAATCGACTTTTCTCCGGGCTCTCAACCGCATGCACGAGCTGACGCCAAGGACGCGTATGGAAGGCACCGTCCTGCTGAATGGCGATGATCTCTATTCGAATATGATCGATCCGGCGATTGTTCGGCGTCGCGTCGGCATGGTTTTTCAGAAATCGAATCCTTTCCCAACTATGACGATCGGCGAAAACGTCGTCATTGGCTTGCGCTTGAATGGAGTACGCAATCAGAAATTTCTCAATGAACGTCTCGAAAAATCCCTGCGTATGTCTGCTTTGTGGGATGAGGTCAAAGACGATTTACATAAGCCAGGCAC
>JBKPLX010000013.1:0-12382 GCA_046731855.1 Verrucomicrobiota bacterium
TCACGTACGCGGGCTTGTAATGTTGCAAAATATACCGAATAAAGTTGCTCCCGATGAATCCACAGCCACCGGTTACAAGGATGCGCATGGCAGCGCGTACTAGCAGCGCCGAAGGCAGCGCGCCAGCAGAATATTCTCCCGCGGTCGCAGGGTTGCGCCATTACCTGGAAGGGTGGAAAGCCCGCCTGGCAGAGACAGGTTGGGCTCCGTGGTTGAGTTTGGGGTTGGCAGCGTTCCTGCGTTTTTTCCTGCTGGGTATCAAGCCACCGCATTTTGATGAAGGCATCAACGGCTGGTTCGTGGATCAGGTTCTGCATAACGGGTTTTACCGATACGATCCGACCAATTATCACGGGCCGCTGCACTTTTACGTCCTGCTGTTCTCGGAGAGTTTGCTTGGGCGGAATCTGTGGGCGCTGCGGCTGCCTGTCGTGCTGGTGAGTATTGCGTGTGTCTGGCTGACTTTGAAGTTCGAGCCAGTAGTCGGACGAAACGTGAGCCGAATAGCGGCGCTGGCGATGGCGGTCTCTCCGGGATTTGTTTTCTATGGACGATACGCGATCCACGAAGTGTGGCTGCAATTCTTCTCGACGATGTTCATCCTGGGACTGCTGGGTCTTTGGAAATCGGGGAGGGTAAATTACCTCTGGTACGCAGGGATGGGACTCACCGGCATGATTCTGACCAAGGAAACTTACGCAATTCATGTCGCCTGCGCGGTGGTTGCCATTCCAGTTCTGATGGTTTCCTGTGCTCTAAGCCGCGTTCCGGATACCAAGCCAGCAAAGCAAACTTGGAGCTACATCGATCTTGCGATGGTCCTTGGTTTGGGCGCAGCCGCGATCGTCGTTTTCTATTCGGGATTTTTCCTCAACTGGAATGGCGTTAAAGGTCTGGTTCAAGCGTTTAAGGCCTGGACCGAGACTGGCGCCGCCGGTCACGGTCATGAAAAACCGTGGGATTATTGGTTAAAATTGATGGGCCCATCGTTGGAAGGCGGCCGCGCTGATTTTGTCGGCTACGAGCTGCCAATGCTGGCCGGATTAATTCTTTGCGCGTTTTGTCAAAAATTTAAGAATCTCAGTCTGCGTTATCTGGCGATCTACGGCGTGGGAACCCTCATTGCCTATAGCTACGTCAAATACAAGACGCCCTGGTGCATTATCAGTTTTGGATGGCCATTTCTTTTTATCTTTGGCGCGGCGATTCTGCTGGTTCGTCCAAAACGTTTGCAAATCGCGTATCGCGCCATAGGCGTCCTTTTGTGCATTTCGCTCGGTTCATGCATCTGGCTAAACTACTTTCGCTGCAGCTCGCCCGATGAGCCTTACGCGTACGTGCAGACGTACAACGACGTCTTTAAATTTACTAAACCGCTTCTTACATTGGCAAAACGGAATTCGGTCTACTATCACCTGACCGGCCACATCATCCGCACCAGCACTTATCCGCTACCGTGGATGCTCGGCGACTTCGATCGAGTCGGCTACTACGAAGGAGGAAACATGCCAGCTAATCTTGATGGTGATTTTCTCCTGGTGCAGCAAGACAAGATTAAAGACGTCGAATCGAAGTTGAAAGGCACGTATTACACCGACACGGTTACCGTTCGCAATTACCAGGATCCGTCGAAGGTTTACTTAAAGGCCGATGTCTTCAAAGAAATTTTTCCTGGCAGAAACCCGGAGTTTGTTGGGAAGGGACCGCCTAGATAACAGCTTATTTCGATGAAGTGGCTTTCGGCAGGTCTAACCTTTGTCAATTTGTCGGTTGTTTGCAGCCTCCTTCTGGGAATGGCTGGCCACGGCCTGAACGTATTGAGCGCGGCTCTAGCGCTGGTATGCGGTGTTGCCTTTGCCGTGGCTGCCTGGCTAGGAACTTCTGACCCTGCTAAAAAAGGCGATTTGGAGACAAGCCCTTCCAAGACCACCTGGCGCTACGGAAAAATCTGGTTCTGGCTGGTGGCCGCAGTTTTCGCTCTGTTTGCCGTGCGATCGTTTTGCTGGCTGTTCTATATCGACGGCAGTGAATTGAAGATTCAATCGCCCAATAACCTAGGTGACCTTTCCCTCCACATCGCCTTGATCAGAAATTTCGCCAATGGCGTTCAGATTTGGCCGGACAGCCCGATCTACGCCTTGAGCAAACTAAGGTATCCGGCGGGGATCGATTTGTTCAACGCTCTGCTTTGCCTCGTTCATGTCGATCTAATGCGCGGACTGGTTTGGACTGGATTGCTTGGTTCGCTGGCAACGTTTTATGCGTTTTTCCGATGGGGCGGCACCTTTAGTGTGGCAGGTTTTTTGTTCAACGGCGGAATAGCTGGCTTCCAGTTTTTGAAGACCCTCAAGTTTTTGGATTATCAGGGAGGCAACAAAATCGCCTGGAAAAGCATTCCTCTTTCCATGTTCGTGACTCAGCGCGGATGGCTTTACGCAATCCCGGCAGCGCTGGTTCTCCTGTGGCATTGGCGTGAAAAATACTTTCGTGAAGGTCCTATAATCGGGGGCCATGACCCCGGCCCACCCGCCGCCGGCAACACCTCTCCGACTGCGGTTAAGACCGGCGGCAACCGCAAGGGCCCTCTACCATTTTGGGTCGAACTCTCTCTTTACGCATCGATGCCACTGTTTCACGTACACACCTTTATTGCTCTGACAATCGTGCTGCTTGTTGCCCTGCTGTTCGAACGGGTAGCGTGGCCAAAAATTTTCAGTGAGGCGCCGATACGCAGACACACCGTTTCGCTGCTCGGCGCTGCTTTAATTCCCGCGACGTTTTTCGTCTGGCTGGTTACCGACCAGTTCCATGCAAAATCAATGGTGAAATGGCACCCGGGCTGGGTGCAAGATTCGGCGGACTTCGGCGCTCCCTTCTTTCGGATGGGTGGCGCTGCGAATTTTGGATCTGCCACGGCATTCGGCTCACTACTGCAAAAGACATGGAACGGCGTGATCGCACCGTTCTTCCAGTTCTGGCTGACGAACTTTGGCTTATGGGTCCTTCTTTCGCTGGTATTGGTAGGACTGTGTGGCTGGCGCGCTTGGAAGGCCGGCTGGCGCTGGGGTACGAAACCACCGGCGGACGTCGTGTTTGTGCTATCGGCGGTTGTGATCTTCGCCATTGGATATTTCGTTCAAACCGCGCCGTGGGACTGGGACAATCTAAAACTGATGGTCTGGGGTTACTTTCTTATTCTCCCATTTTTGTGGAGCGATTTGATTGGTCGCTGGGCCTTTCCGGAACGAGCGGTTACCTGCGTTGCACTTTTCGCATCCGGTTTTGTGGCGCTGCTGGGCGGCTTGGCTGCAGGGCATCCAGGATTTGGACTCATTGACCGCGCAAGACTCGATGCGATCGGCGCGGCGGTTCGCTCCTTGCCGGTTGAGGCTCGCTTCGCCGCTTACCCGACCTATAATCATCCGCTCTTGCTCCAGGGCCGCAAAGTTGTCCTCGGTTATCCTGGCCATCTGTGGACGGAAGGATTCGACTACGACAATCCCAACAAGCAACTGACGGCCTTAATGCGTGGGGCGCCGAACTGGCAGGAAGCCGCCAAAGCTCTGGGTGTCCGCTACATTTTCTGGGGTCGTGACGAGACGGCGAATTATCAGGGAAGCAAGCGCCCATGGGAAACAACGGCGCGCCGCATAGCGTCGGGCGACTGGGGCGCAATCTACGACCTTGCACCCGAATCGCCTTCCGGCTAAGACGCGACCGGCTTTTCGCCACTCGAAGATTGTCTCTTGGAAGCGGCGATCTTCCTACGCACTCGAAATGGATGCGCCAGGAAAACAAAATAGATGGCGCTCAAAAGATCTCTAAAACTAGAAGCAGGACTCGTTAGGCGAAGCGGACCACTGCGCAAGGCCGCGAAAATATTTTCGAGAGTCAACTCAGAGGGCATGGGAATACTCGTATAGTGGCGGCCAAACGCGTGCAGCCGATGCGCGTCGGACGTGGCGATCAATGGTTTGCCAAAGCGTGACGCCGCTCTTTTGGCACGGCGATTCGGATTGAGAAGGCCCACGTGAAAATGGCAGAACTCGATGGCGTCAAAGCAATCTATTTCTTGAAACAATCGCGATCCGATCGAGCCCCCAAACATGTAAAACGGGTGCGGCGCAATCGTAAAAATTGAGTCGCCGCGCCGCGCCCGCAAGCGCCGTAGATCATCAAAGCTTTTCATCTCTGCCACTTCTTCGGCGCTCACATTTAGCACGATGACGTCTGCGCCGTGCAGACGCATCTCCGCGGCAGGGATGAGCAGAATACCCATGGCCGCTGCATCGGCGAATACCTCCTGTCGATTGAAAACTGCATCATGCAAGGTGATCGCAAGGACGCGAAAGCCAAGTGTTCGCGCGCGTTCGAGCAATTGATGCGCCGAGTAATCCACCGCGTCTTTAGGGTCATCGAGCGTATGAATGTGCAAGTCGATTTTGATCCATTCCCCGTCGTTATTCTCGCTCATGTTCTTGCTCGTCCTCGAAGCTTAATCGGAAATCACGGGAATTTCATTCTCCACCGTCGCAATCGTTGCCCGTTACGGTTTGGACTCAAGTTTCAAGCACAAGCATCAGCACAAACGGAAACGAAACTTGCCAGCTGCTTCGGACTGCGGAAAGTTTTGGCGCTTACACGAGTAGAGCTCGGGTGGTGGAATGGCAGACACGTACGTTTGAGGGGCGTATGCCGAAAGGCATGCGGGTTCAAGTCCCGCCCCGAGCACCACATCGCCGGTCAATTTGTTGGTTCGCCAGCCATTTGTTCGACCTGGCTTCCATCGCTAGCAGGTTCTGTTCGCTTTTCTAGGAAATCGCGGGCCATCGCAGCAAGAAACGCTTTGCCTGCCAAATTCCAAAGATCGACAAGAAACCACCGGATCGCGTACTCGCGATTTGCGAGGTCAGGCATTTGGCTCTTAACGACCATGCCCTGAGGTGTGCCATCGCGAATCGCTGCGACGACTTTTCGAGCGAGCTGAATGCGGACGATCAGATGCAAATACTCGCGATGTGTCAAGGCCGGCCAAGAACCGTCGCGAATGAACGCGCCGACGGCCTTTTCTATCGCAGGCTTCGCCAGTCCTTGATCGACTCGAAGGGACGCGACGCTTTTCTCATCAGCAACGCGCGCGTGGCCGATGTGTTTGGCAATGCACATATCAAAGTACACATTCTGCGCGGCTAAACGGTTGTCCCACGCCTCGAGCATAGGTTCCTCGGATGGCCGATGAGGCACGCGAGGCCGTGGCTCTATTACGCTCACTGACTGATACCATTGCTGCCACTCTTCAAGCGTGTGCATGTGAGAATAACCTCGAGTTCTCTAACGAGGCCCTCGAAAAGGCGAAATCATCGGAAGTGCATTTGTATCGAAAAGCGCCGAGTAAGGCTAGCAAAAAAACTCAGCGATTCTTGAGGGAGGTCTACGGATGAATCGGCTTCTCCAGAGACGATCAGTCAGGCGGCGAAAGCCAAATGCGATTTGCGAGCATGTTGAGCACGGCGCGTCCTACCAATTAGAACTTCCCGGGTCGTTTCGGTTCCGATAGGCTCCGCTCCACTATGGAATCGCTTTATCTTGTCGGCGTCGCAGTGCTGGCGCTGTTTGCGTTCGTGCTGGCGGTTGTTCTTTTTAACTTTTTTGGTCTCTGGCTCCGGGCGCGGATCGCAAATGCGCCGGTGAGTCTGGGGAAAATGGTCGGAATGCGACTACGCAAGGTGCCCGTCGGTTTGATCGTGGACAATCGCATTACGGCAGTGAAAGCGGGTCTGGATGTTCGAAGTGATCCCTTGGAAGCTCACTACCTGGCAGGCGGAGATGTGAGCCATGTAGTCCTTGCTCTGATTGCTGCCGATAAGGCAGGAATCTCACTCGATTTCAACCGGGCTTGCGCAATCGATCTTGCCACAAAAGGCACAGGTAAAACGGTCCTGGAAGCAGTGCGCACGAGCATCAATCCGAAAGTGATTGACGCGCCTAATCCTGCAATGGGCCGCGGCACGATAGACGGCGTCGCACAGGACGGCATCGGAGTGAAAGTCAAAGCGCGGGTCACTGTGCGCTCGCATCTCGATCGGTTCGTTGGCGGCGCGACCGAAGAGACAATCATCGCCCGCGTTGGAGAAGGCATTGTGAGCGCGATTGGTTCAGCCCATTCCTACAAGGAAGTGCTGGAGAATCCCGACCGCATTTCCAAGACAGTGTTGGCCAAAGGTCTCGATAGCAATACAGCGTTTGAGATTCTCTCGATCGATATCGCCGACGTAGATGTCGGCGATAACATCGGCGCGAAATTGCAGACCGAGCAGGCCGAGGCCGACAAGCGTGTTGCGCAAGCGAAAGCTGAGGTGCGCAGAGCGGCCGCGGTTGCTGTCGAGCAGGAAATGCGTGCCAAGACGCAGGAGATGCGAGCCAAAGTGGTGGAAGCCGAAGCGCTCGTTCCCCAGGCGATGGCAGATGCATTTCGCTCGGGTAATCTTGGCGTAATGGATTATGTCCGGATGAAAAATGTGCAGGCAGATACGTCGATGCGCGAATCAATTGCCGGCGGCGAAAGGCCGCGCACTGAAGGGACGTGATTCGCGTATGACCTTTAACGCTTCGACGTCTTAACGATTTAACGACAATCAATGATCGCAGCCAATTTCGATAATTTGCTTTTCCTTCTGCTTGTCGTGGTCGCTGTCTTATTCCAGTTCCTGGCGAAGATAGCAGGCAAAAAAAGCAAAAATCAGAGCAAGCCCACATCGACACCGCGAACGCCTACCCCATTGCAGCGCGCGCCGACGGAGTCAGACGAAGACCGGATTCGCAAACTGTTGGAAGCGCTTGGTCAACCGCCAACTTCAAGACCGCCACCGCCAGTCGTGCCGCGGATAAATATTCCACCCCGTCCCGTTGCGCCGGTGCAGCCGCCGATATCACCGCTTTCGCAACTAAGACGAGACAAGCCCCGCAAACGCGAGGCTACTCCGAAAGAAAAACCCGCGCCGCCAGCTATCAGGCGTGTGGAAGAAAACATTCCACCAAAAATAATAGACGCTCCTGCATTTGAAATTCGCGAAGCACGGGAAGCTTACGCGGCAGGAACGCGGCCAATTGTTAAGACGGAGGAACCGAGAGCGCACATAGTCACGTTGCTTACGTCGACGTCTGGCTTACGTAACGCAGTGATTCTTCGCGAGATTCTCGGGCCACCGCGCGGTTTACGCGTGATCGACGCGATGCTGTAGCATTATTGCCGGGGGCGACGCGAACCCGGTCTGGTGTTGCCACGAGTGCCACGCTTCGCACGGCAAAGCGGTTACCCGTCGGAAGCGCTTGAGCTTCGCTGTTGAATTCGTAGTTTCAATTTCCCGCAACGCCGGCGTGGCGGAATTGGCAGACGCGCTGGACTCAAAATCCAGTGGCCGCAAGGCCGTGTGGGTTCGAGCCCCTCCGCCGGCACTCTTTTCCAGTGAGCATTGGGCGTTGACGCTAAGCGTAAGCGTTAAGCGTTGAATTGAAGGCGTAAATCTTTTTGTGTGCCGCAAGAAAAATCCAGAGATGCCTCCCGCCTTCGCTGTAAAGCTACGGCGTGGCAGGCGACTCGGCTCGGCATGACAATTCTCGCAAAATCGCGTGGTTCGAGCCCTCCGCCAAGGACTCCTTGCTGGAAAAACAAAGAGGCAGCTAGAAATCATTCGTAGCTGCCTCCATATAACCTAACTAACGGAGAAAACTAGAATCTCTTCTTCAGTCCGACGTACCAGAACCGGCCTTTGATGGTGGTTGGCGATTCGTCGTAGCCGTTCTGAAGGGCCCCGAGTACGAAGGGCGGATCTTCGTCCAGCACGTTCTGCATACCGACCGTGATAGTGGTGTTGTTGAGCCACCATTTCCAGTTACTGCAGCCGTACTCGGCCGTGGACACGGGCACGACATTCTTTTCCTTGCCGTCGTTCATCTTTACGTTTTTGCCGCCGTCCTTGGCGAAGCCAGGTACCTCCGCCGGCGCTGGTGCCGGGAAGTTAAACGTATAGTTCAAGATCAAGTCGAGTGTGACCCACTCACGGATCTTGCGCACAAACGGCGAGTCCTTGCCGGTTAATGGATCAGTTCGTGGAGTCTGTGGCTTGTTCCCGGTTACGTCCACGTTGTCGTCCTCGTATTGCCCAATCCAGTGAACAACCGCACCGACATCGAGACCACCCAACCATGTGTCAACCGGGCCATCGTAGAACAGACTGATGTTGGCGCGGTTTCGTGGCAGCGAATTGGTCAAGCTAAATGAGGTAGATATAAACTGGCCTGCAATACCAAACCGCTTGGTATCGGGACCAGGCTGAAGCTCAGCTCGGGACAACCAGGTGCCATTCACTGTGGTCGTCAGTCTTCCCCAGTCGCCATGGCCGAAGATTGTCGAATCCAGGATATAAATCGCTTCGTAATCCAGACCTTCGAAAATCGCGCCAGCAAGATTTTCGTTCGGATCAATGACGAGGTTGATTGGGCCAAGCTCACCGGGAATTGTACTCGGCCCACGCTGCACCAGGTCAGTGCCGGTAAAGTTGTTGATAATGAACTGCGCGCCGAGGATCGAAACGATATCGCGCATGTCAATGTGCCACCAATCGGCACTGAGGGTCAGCCCCTTAAGCCATTTGGGGCTGTAAACAGCTCCATAGGTCCATTCATAGGCCACTTCCGGGTGCAGATTCGGGTTTCCGCTTTGGCGTTCCTCGACCTGCGGCTCAGTCTGAGACGAGAACGGATCGACCACCAGCGGGAAACTCTGCGCACCTGCGGGCGAAAGCTCAAGCAGCGTTGGCGCGTGAAACGCCTCAGTGTAGCTACCGCGTAGCGTCAATGCCCCGATATACTTTGGATCGAGCGGCTGCCAGCGCAAAGAGACCTTTGGTTTCTGCGCATCATAGGTGCTGTGCCCCTGCGGTGTGTTCGAGCTTAGGACGTTAGAAGTATTCTGACTGTACCATTCCTCTCGTTCGGCGAAGTCAACTTCGAAGCTGTAGAAGCCGGGGAAGTTCCATGTGGGACTGGTGAAGGGCACCCGCACTTCCTCGTAGATACTCCAAACATCCCTGTTCACGCTTGAGCCCTCCAAGTCTGTGGCGCCAATCGAGCTAAACGTCGTGTTCAACGAATCGGGCTTGTTATCCCATCGCTCACCGTGATACTCGCCGCCGATAGCAGACGAGACCGGCCCGGCAGGCAGTTTAAACAGGTCGCCGTTGATCGTGGCGTACGCTAAAGGCAACTCATAGGTGGCCGTGTTATGCAGGTTGACATAAACCCGGTTCCTTGCTGCGTTGGAGTTAATACTGGACGTGCCACCGAAGGGATTAAAGGCCGTAGCCGGGTCGGTATCCAGCAAGGCATCGCGCAGTCCGGGCTGGCTGACGTTGCCTAAAGCCAGTGACGAGCCTTCGTTGCGAGCGTAACGAAAACCCGTTTCCCAGTTCCATGTCTTGAAATATAGCCAGTCGGAAATCTTGCTCGCAACGTCGGCACGACGCAGTCCTTCCCCACCTGGTATGATCAGAGTGTCCAGAGCGGGAGCCCTCAAAATTGTGGTATCAGGATGAAAGCGCATCCCAGACTCCGCCACCACTGCCTTGCTAGTCAGCCCAACCATCACAAGATCGTAGGCACGGCCGTTTTTATTAGATGACGAGAGCTCGGTCGCGACTGCGAAGGTCTCGAATGGCCCTACCAGGTCGAGCGCAGTTAGGCCATCGAAAATAACAAACCCGATCCGCTTAGTCATCATGTTACCGTAACCTCATTCGGTCAGTGTCCACGTTCTCGGGACAATGCTGGGATCAGCGCAGTACGGACGGATGCAAACGCGACCGACCGAGCAAATGCACCCGAGTCATTAAGCAGTAGGATCGCGGGTCAGTGTGCTCATAGTACACGTTGTAAAGATTCGCTAACCGATTGCGGTTGGCCACGTATTCACCGTTTATGCTTGTATACACGAGAAAGAGAACCACAATGTTCTTTAGTGAACGGGAAGAATGGCCGGCAGGGTCTGGACGAACAGCGTGAGTTTGTCACTACCCGCTGGAGCCTGATTCTTTCAGCCGCAAGTCTGGAGAGTGAACAGGAAAAGGCGCGCGACGCGCTGGCCGAGCTTTGCCGGAGTTATTGGCGTCCCATTTTCTTGTTTGTCCGCGGCCGCGGCTATTCAATTGAGAATGCGCAGGACCTCACGCAAGACTTCTTTGTCACAATACTTGAACACAATTGGCTGCAGCACGCCGATCGAAATCGCGGTCGGTTCCGTTCGCTTTTGTTGAGGTCGCTCCAAAATTTCCTTATCAACACCGCTGAGAAAACTCATGCCCGCAAACGTGGCGGTGATGTGGAATTCATTTCGTGGGACGATTGGATGGTGGAATCGCCATCGCAATTATCCGTTCCGGAGGTAGCACTCGAATCATTGCCACCGGAGCGCCTCTTCGATCTTAATTGGGCGACAACCGTGGTGGAACAAGCGCTGCGACGGCTGCGCGAAGAATGCGAGAGCAAAGGCAAGCTCTGGCTTTTCCAAGCCCTAAGCCCTCACCTTACAGACGTGCGTAATCAAGTGTCCTATGCGAAATTATCGGCCGAATTGGGGATGGCTGATACTGCCGTGAAAAAACAGCTGCACAACATGCGCCAGCGTTACCGCAGTCTGCTGCGCGCTGAAGTCTCGCAAACCGTCGAGAACCCGGCCGACGTGGACGACGAGATCCGTTACCTGTGTGCATCGCTCGCAACAGGAGGCGAGTAATTTCGATGACAGATTCAGACCCACGCTCCGATCCGCTTCCGAGCGCTACCAAAGAGCACGCAAGATGCGAGGGGTGTGGAGCAACCATGCGACTCGACACGGGAGTTTGCGTGAGTTGCCTCCTGCGCCAGGGATTGGAAGGCGGTGACGACGTGTCTCAGGCGTTTTATCAAAGCGTTCTCGCCGAGGTGGACGCGCCGCACAAGTTCTGGTTCCTGGGAAATTACAAAATTCTCGAGCAGATCGGTTGCGGCGGCATGGGTGTGATCTATCGCGCCAGGCAACGACATTCCCGGCGCATCGTCGCGGTAAAGCGCGTCCTTAGTTATCGCGCTGATTCACACGGAGCGCTTGAGCGTTTCCGACGAGAAGCACAGGCGGTGGCCAGTCTGGATCACCCGAACATCCTTCCCATTTATGAAGTGAGCGAAAGCGAGGACGGCCTGCCGTTTTTCAGCATGAAGTTCGCGGAGAAGGGAAGTTTGCGCGAGAACGTTGCTTCTCTGCGCGATGAACCGCGGAAGTGTGTGCAACTGATGGCAAAGGTCGCGCGCGCGGTCGAATACGCCCACAGCCGTGGAGTTCTCCATCGCGATCTCAAACCGGGAAACATTCTACTCGACGATCGCGACGAGCCACTCGTGAGCGATTTCGGTTTGGCAAAACTACTGGACGCGAACAACGATCTTACAAGGTCGCTGACTACGTTCGGAACCGCAGGTTACATCGCGCCCGAGCAGGCCGGTGGCGCAGCCGCAGATTTCACGGCGGCTGCCGATGTTTACAGTCTCGGCGCAGTTCTGTTCAACTTGCTTGCTGGACGTCCACCATTCCTGGGTTCCAATCCGGTTTCCGTGATTCGCAAAGCGTCTGAAACGCAGGCGCCTAAACTGCGCTCGCTGGCACCATCGCTCGATCGGGATTTGGAGACGATTTGTTCACGCTGTCTCGAACGTGATCCAAAAGCGCGCTACCAGTCCGCCGGAAACCTCGCAGCCGATCTGGAACGCTGGCTCGGCGGCCGTCCAATCGCCGCTCGTCCGGTGTCACCTCCGACGCGGATCTGGCGCTGGTCGCGTCGTAACCCGAAACTGGTTGGAGCAGGCGTTGCCGGTCTTCTGTTCGGCACAGCTACGGTATGGTTGTTTCGCGGCGAAATTTTTCGAGCGCTGCCGTTCAATCCACCGGAGAAAAGTATCGCCGTTCTGCCGTTCGTGAATGTGAGCACGACCAAAGATCAGCAATATCTAGGCGACGGCATCAGCGAAGAAATTCTTCACACGCTTGCGAATGTCGACGGGTTGCGCGTGGTCGGCCGAACCTCATCGTTCTCCTTCAAGGGCGACGCGAACGCGAGGGATGTTGGCGAAAAGTTAAACGTTGGCAATGTGCTTGAAGGAAGTTTGCGCCGCGAAGCTAACCGCGTTCGCGTGACGGCCGAATTGATCGATACCCGCAGCGGTTTTCGCCTTTGGACGGAAACGTACGACCACGAGATGGAAGGGGTATTTGCGCTTCAGGATGAAATCGCTCGCTCCATTGTTGACGCGCTTAAAATCAAGCTCGCCGTTCGGGTTTCCGCTCACGAACAAC
>JBKPLX010000014.1:0-22341 GCA_046731855.1 Verrucomicrobiota bacterium
ATCACCCGAGGATCGTTCCTATCCACGAAGTGGGCGAGCGCGATGGCTTTTGCTACTTCAGTATGAGGTTTGTCAAAGGCGGCCAGCTTGACGAAGTAGTCAGGGGCGCACCGATGTCGATCCGGCAGGCGGCCGAATTAATCGCAAAGGTAGCGGGCACTGTTCATTACGCGCATGAGCACGGAATACTGCATCGAGATATCAAACCGGGAAACATCCTGCTGGACACAAGGGGAGAACCGCATCTGACCGATTTTGGCCTTGCGAGATTGCTTGGGACAGAGAGCACCGTAACGCGCACCCTGGAAGTAATGGGCACACCCAGTTACATGGCGCCCGAACAAGCTGCGGGAAACAACGCAGCCGTCAGCAAGGCCACAGATGTCTATGGACTTGGCGCAGTCTTCTACGAATTGCTCACCAGCCATCCACCTTTCGCCGGCAGTACAACCTACGAGACCATCAAGTTCCTTCTCGACACTGAGCCGCGACCACCGCGCATGCTAAACCCCAAAATAGATCGCGAGCTTTCGACCATTTGCCTGAAGTGTCTGGAGAAAGATCCAAAGCGTCGTTACTCTTCGGCTCTCGCGCTGGCTGAAGACCTGGAACACTGGCTAAAGCACGAACCGATCCAGGCGAAGCGAAGTGGATTTTTCACACACACCCGCAAATGGATGCGGCGGAAACCAGCTATTGCTGCCTTGATCGTATCGTTGGTTGCTTTGGCAGCGGTGATGGGCTGGAACGTTTTTGAAAGCGAGTTACTTCGTGCTGCGCCCGAAAAGGGAATCGCAGTGCTTCCGTTTGACAACCTTAGCTCTGATCCAGATAACGCCTATTTCGCGACCGGTATTCAGGATGAAATCCTGACACGGCTGGCCAAGATCGCAGACTTAAAAGTAATTTCGCGGACCTCCACGCTGCACTATCAAAACAAGTCTCGCAATCTTGGAGAGATCGCAAAGCAGCTTGGCGTAGCAAACATTGTTGAGGGCAGCGTGCAAAAAACGGCCGACCAAGTGCGGGTCAATGTGCAGTTGATTAACACTCAAACCAATTCACATCTCTGGGCAGACACCTACGACCGGAAGTTGACTGACATCTTCGGGGTTGAAAGTGAGATCTCCAAACGAATAGCGGAGGCATTGCAAGCGAATCTTTCGCCAGACGAATCGCATGCTCTGGCCTCGACCCGGGCGCATGACACGGAAGCTTACGATCTTTTTTTGAGAGGCGAATATGAGCTTCACCAAGCCGAAAGCAGTCCGACCGCACAGGCCTACCATCGTGCCGACGCGTTTTACCGACAGGCGCTGGCACGCGATCCGAACTTTGCCGAGGCCGCCGCAGAGCTCGCACGCAGTCGACTATCGCGACACTGGTTCATCTCTCCTTTGGCGCGATTGGAATTAGAGGAGGCAAAGTCGCTCATCGACCGCGCTCTGGCGCTGGCTCCAAATTCGCCTGAAGCGCATTTTGCGCTGGGCTTATTCTTTTATTGGGGTCATCGCCAATACGAGATGGCGCTGACGGAGTTTAATCGCACGCTGGAGTTGCAGCCCAATAATGCTTTGGCTCGACAGTATTGCGCGTGGGTTTACCGCCGACGCGGTGAATGGGAGCGCTCGCTGGCGGATTCTCAACGAGCGCAGGAACTCGATCCGCGCGACGCCATAATCCCGCGCAATATCGGAGCGACTTATCTGGCCTTGCGTCTGTGGAAAAATGCGGAGCGTGCCGCATTGCGAGCTCTTGCAATCGATCCGCACAACGTGGTGGCAGCGATATACCTTCTCAACTCTCGCCTGAATGCGACAGGCGACGTCGACTCGGCCCGGCGAGCTTTTGATGGTCTTCCAGAGGGCATTACGTCAGTCACGCGCGAGTCACTCGCTATAGATGGCTATGTTGCAAGTATCAGTGGCATGTGGGTTTATCTCGACGTGATCGAAAGACGTTTCACCGCTGCTTTTCGAAATTTCGAGAAGGAGCCGGGCAACGACGATCGTGCGCATCTCCAGCTGCTTGCCGGGCGGGCCGCCCTTCGTGTGCTCGCGGGAGAGCCGGAGGCAGCCAAATCAGCGGGAGAAGAAGCGCTGCCCTTACTCGAGGTCAAGCTCAGACAGGAGCCGGATAACACTTTCGCGATGACGGAGCTAGCTTGGGTTTACCTCGCACTCGGACGCTATGCCGATGCTCTGCGCCTTTCTAAGCAAGCGACGGATTCATTGCCCGTCGAAAAAGATGCTATGGAGGGTCCAAATTTCCAGCTCGGCCTCGCGCAAATCGAGGCGCGTGCAGGCGCCCCCGAGGAAGCCATTAACAGGCTTCGACGTTTGCTCTCCATCCCGGCGGGCGGGGCAGTGTCCATCGCTCTTTTGAAGATTGACCCAGTCTGGGATCCCATCCGTAACCGTCCGGATTTCCAGCAGCTGCTCTCAGGTCCGGAGCAGATCGGACCTAACAAGTAACAGGAAGTGAATCTTAGAATTTTGTCGTCGAGCTAAAACGGCGCAATGCCTGGTCCACGGGCTGCCATTCACCACTGCACGCCGCAACTTCCCCGTCGACAGCAACGGCCTCTTCCACATCAGGCTGGGTGGCGGCTACGCCAGTGATGGTGTCACACCATTAGCTTCGATGGCAATCTTTGCCAAGCCGGGCCAAGTCCCACACCGACTGCAACTGCAAAGGCAACCCCAAACAACAACATCGCCGACGACACCATCGTTTTCGGGACATTCGTGGACGCTACAGTCGAAAGATCAGTTCATGATGCCACCCGCCATGGCGGGGTACTTGCCACACTGAAGGGTCGCCAGCAGCCGTGACCGCCTCTAAAAGCGGCCCATCTCCAGAAGTTTCCGCGTAACCTCGCGCCGGATTTTACGCACTACCTCTGTGACGGGCCAAATCAACCAAACAAAAACAATGCAGAGGAACAACTATGAAAACTAAACTAACAAAAACTAACTTCAAATTTGCCAGTGGTCTGGCTAAACAGGTATTCAGTAGTGTAGCGTGTCTTGGAGCAGTTATTTTGATCTGTTCCAGTGCGTCCGCGCAGAACCTGTTTGTGTCGGGCAGCGAACCGTCAAAAAATTGCCTTGGGGGATGCGGCGCGATTTTTAGGTTCACCTGGGACGGAGGGCGAAGCGTCTTTGCCTCCGGATTAACTAATCCTTGGGATGTGGCCTTTGGCGGCGCAGGCAATCTGTATGTGGTGGATTACGACCGCGGCGGATTGCGCGGCGAGGCGGCCATCTATAAAATTACCCCGAACGGAGCGCGCACCACCTTGGCCTCCGGATTGAGTTATCCTTCATACCTTGCGGTTGACAGGACAGGCAACGTGTTTGTGGCGGATTATGATCACGGCCTCATCTATGAATACAAGCCGACCGGGTCGCGAGCCACTTTTGCCACCGGGTTACACCATCCTGTAGGTATGGCGTTTAACAACGAGGGCAATTTGTATGTGGTCGATAACACCATCGGCAACATCTCTCAAGGCCGCATCTATGAGTACAAACCGAACGGGTCTCGGGCCGCCTTTGCGGTGTTGGATCCTCGTGACCGCCCGGCGGACCTGGCCTTTGACAGCGCTGGCAATCTGTATCTGGCGGATTCGGGCGGCAACATCTATAGATACAATCCGCCTGGAGTTCTACGCCGGCATGCTCGAACGATGTTTGGATCGGTGCCGGGCAGCGCACAGAGCCTGGCCTTCGACAGCGCAGGCAATCTGCTGGTGGTGGATGCGGGCAACGTGAGCGGCAGCGGCACTGCCATTCCCAACGCCATCTATAAATTCACGCAGCAGGGAGCGCGAAGCACCTTTGCCTCCAAAAGTGCTCTCGATGAAAGCTTCGCATGTCTCGCCTTCCAGCCAATACCGTGTTGTCAGTGAGGAGCTAGAGTGGATAGGGCGATTGACCTTAATCGCCCAGGGGGCGGTTCCGCGAACCGCCCCCTGCCAATTTTTTAGCCAAACCTTCCGTGTTACCTCGCACCGGATTTTACGCACTACCTAAGGTGAAAGGCCAGAAGTGAGTTCTCGATAACGAGAAGTCATGTACGGCCAAAACAATTCGAGGCGGGCCTGCAACGCCGGAGCGAAGTGGCGGCGAAAGTGGAGCCGCAGGCCCGTCCTCCTTCCGCGGTGAGAACTCCGGCGGGCGTTTGCTGCCTGCATTTTCTCTAAAGCAGCCGAAAACATGGCTCGCTCAACATCTTTCCAGCAGAAGGCAACAAAGAGAACAAACATTGTCTTCCCTCGTAGGAGCGAAATAGAGTCGTCGCTGGCCTTGTTTTTCTCGTTTGAAGAGGTTCCCAAGTTTTCCACGTAACCTCGAGCCGGACTTTACGCACTACTTCTGTGAACGGCCAGAAATGAGTTCTCAATGATGCGAGATCACGGAAGGCCGAAACAACAAAAGGAATCAAATAACATGAAAACAAGAATCATCAGCAAAATCCTTGTTAGTCTCGCCTCAGTGCTCGTGCTTGGGAGCGCGATTACGCAGGTGTATGGCGAGGATGAAAAAGTCCCGATTATCACTATTCATAGCACAGGGGATGTGACACGGGGGAAGCTTGGTTCGTTCGTTCTGAACATGAATCCAGTTCTCTTCGGCGGAATGTACGTAAACTTCCGTGTCAGCGGCACAGCTATTCCAGGAGTTGATTATGTTCCGCTTATCTCTCCGGCTTACATCGGACAATCCGGCTACGGAGTAATGCTGGTTCAAACCTTACCTGATCCGAGGGCATTATCGCTCCGTCGATCGTGCAGCGTTATAGTAATGCTTGAACCTGGGCCAGGCTATGCAGTAGGCGAATCTAAGTCAGCTCAAATAATGATTAAGCCTTGATGTTCAACGGGCGGCAGGAATCGTGCGCTGCGCTGACCTCGGAAAGGTTTCGGGGCGGCGCGGCGTTTGCGTCTTAACTATTCGCCAATGACAGTCAGGAAAAGTTTTCGTCGATGCGGCGCGCGCCGGTGTTCGAAGAGGAAAATGCCCTGCCAGGTTCCCAGCTGCATTCTTCCATCGACAATGGGCACCGTTTCACTGGTGCGCGTCAGAACCATGCGGATGTGCGATGGCATGTCGTCGCTGCCTTCGGAAGCGTGTGTGAAGTAGTCCGCATCCTCGGGCACCAGCCGATTAAAGAATTCTTCCAGATCACGTCGCGCGGTCGGATCGGCATTTTCCATGATGATCACGCTGCAACTGGTATGCTGGACAAAGACTGTCGCCGTCCCGTTTTGTACACTGAGCTTATCGATCTTTGACTGCATTTCGTCCGTGATTTCGTACAGTCCCTTTCCATTGGTACGAATTTCAATTCGATCATGGTGAACGCGCATACAGGAACGAACAAAGCCTCAACGCACGCACTTGTCATCCCGAGCCGCCCAGAACTCGACGGACCTGACAGGGGGATCGAATCACACAACGTACGTTTGCGTAGCGCTGGCGACTTATGCGAGGTCCTTCGCTACGCTCAGGATGACACACTTTTGATTGTCTTGAGTCGGCGGCACGCTTTCGACATAGACTGGACTTCCTTATCGCGCGTTGATCCGTGCGGCAGCTGATGGCCTAGTAGTGTTGATGAAGGGCGATCTGGAGCGCGTATTGTTTGACGAGCCGGCAATCCATCGGCGCCTGGATGACATCGCGGCGCAAATTTCAAACGACTATCGCGAGCGAGACCTGACCGTGATCGCGGTGTTGCACGGGAGCTTGATGTTCGTCGCTGATTTGCTTCGTCGAATCCCGCTTCCTTTGAAGCTGGATTGCCTGAGCGCGGCGAGTTATCACGGAGAAGCGCAGAGCTGCGGCAACGTCGTCTTCAAGCAGATCACCGTCCCGGACGTCGCGGGCCGAGACGTTTTGATCCTGGATGATATTCTGGATAGTGGTCACACCCTCGCAGCCATTAGAGAAACGTTGGAAACAGCGAAACCGAACAGCATCCGGGTATGCGTGCTGTTGAGCAAAAAGAAACAACGCGCACGGGAAGTCGATACTGATTATGTTGGATTCGAAATCGAAGACGAATTTGTTGTCGGCTACGGGCTCGATTTCAGGGAACGTTATCGCAATCTTCCTTATATCGGCGTGTTGCGGAAGGAATTACTGAAGTAACCCCACAGATGAAAGTGCGAGTGCAATTTTATGCTCAGCTGCGCGATCTCCTCGGAATGCGCCAGTTGGATATCGATGTTGCGGACGGGGCAACTGTCCGCGAATTGCTTGAGCAAATTTACGTCCAACAACCTGGGCTTCGCCAGCATGACAAAAGCATTCTGGTCGGCGCAGGCGTGGAATTCGTCGATCGAAATTACCGACTCTCTCCGGGAGACGAAGTTTCGATCATGCCGCCGGTGCAAGGCGGATAGCTGAAGAGGCTACAGGGTTCAGTCTCGGAAATTTTTGAAATTTGTGGCGACGCCAAAATCGCGGTCACGGATAAATTGGATCACTGCTTGGAGCTCGTCCTTCTTCTTTCCGGTCACTCGAATCTGCTGATCCTGCAGTTGGCTTTGCACCTTGAAACCCTGTGACTTAATCGCCTGAATAATTTCCTTTGCTTTGTTTCCTTCCAAACCTTGTTGAATCTTTAATTCCTGCCGGGCGTGGCCGACAGATGAAACTGCGGGCTCTCCCTGCTCGATATTGCGCAAGTCCACACCGCGTTTTGAAAGCTTGCCGATCAGAATTTCCCGCAATCCTCGAAGGTGACCTGCATCCTGCGCGGTGAGCGTTATCTTATCCTTCTCGAGAAGTATCTCGGTTGTTATGCCTTTGAAGTCGAAGCGGGTCGCCAGTTCCTTGCGCGCCTGATTGACCGCATTATCAAGTTCCTGTTTGTCTATTTCAGAGACGATGTCGAACGAGGGCATGGAAGGTGTACATACTAGATGCTCGATGCCCAACCCGACGCAAGCGAAGCCTTATGGATTTGCCTCTACAATCTTAACGTCGCCGTTCACCGTACGCACCTTGATTGCGGCCTTTCCTCCGCCGTGAACGAGCGTATCGATTTTTTCAGGTCCTGCGGACGCCGTTTGCGCAGCTGTATCATCAAAGTCGCTAGCCAGCCTTCCATGCAGCGTTTCGGCGACAAGATGAAAGGCGGCATCACTGGGAAGAAACGCCCATGCGTTTCCGCGCGCGACATTTGCATGGACGGAAAACGTTCCATGTTCCCACCAGTCGTAGGACACGGATAGATTGCCGCGCTGCAGCGTAAGGTCGATGTCACAAAAGCAGTTACGAACGAACATGCGACCATCGCCTAAGCTGGCATGCACACTCCGTCCGCGCATTCCCTCCACGAAAACTTCGCCCGCATCAAGGCGCAGTTGCGATACGTTGGCGGCAGCAGGAACCACGACCGTGCAATCAACTGTGCCCGAGCGATCAAAAAGAGCCCACGCCCGCTTGGGAGGAAGCTTGGCCCTGATTGAAACGGAGGTTGGCTGCACAGAGACATCGATCGCGATCTGTTTCAGCCGCATGTGACTATAAGCTTTCTTCGTTGCTTGAACCCGAATTTCGTTTGTATCCGATCCGTACAGGAGAATGGCGCCATCACGGTTTTGAACAGTTATGTCCGCGCTCGGCTGAATCGTGTAGAGGTGGTCGAAAGTCTCCTCCAGGACGGTATCGGTGTCCGAGCTGCAGCCGGCAAGCGACAACAGCAGCACGACAATAAGCTGCCGAAAGTGACGCTTCTTAGTGAAAAATGATCGCACGCACGAACTCTATCAGCGCGTGCAGGTTGTTCATCAAGGGAAGAGCTGCAGTGACGGTGATGAATGCAAAGAGCGTAGCTTCACTCCAGAAGTCGTGGCGCGCTTCGACTTTCAAGTAATCGCCGGCGATGCTCCAAAGCGATTGCGCACGAACAGGCAAATGATACGCGCTCGATCCGTCGAACGCTCCAGAGTGATAACTGTAATCGGTAACCGGTGGGCGACGGAGTTTGCCACCCCCGCGATCAAATGAATCGTGGCGTCCAGCTTTGGAAGTCGTTACGGGCATTGGTTTCATGGTTCGAGAGGTTTTGTTTTCTTTGGGATGCGCTGCACTCGCCGATTGGATTCAAAAACTCTTAACTCTTGCTCATGCTCGTAATCGTAATCAGGGCGCCCAAGCGATCGCCGATCACAGACAGGAGCGCCAGCCGCCGGCGGGCGCTGCACATCGATCAGCAAGTGTGAACGATCACGCCACGAGGGCTCGATCCGAAGAAACGTTCTAAGGAACGGATTATTCCCCCGAGCGCTCCGGCTCCAGTTCCTTGTGCATCGCTCGATACGCTTCTTCTTCAGCCGTGCTCCATGGCCCGCTTTGATCGACAAACCAATGCTTCGCCATGTCGGCCTGGCCAATCTTCGTTTTCGCGCAACGGCGATCGATGATTTGGTAATAACGATTGCCGGTCTTCTCGTCTCGATCTTTCACCCAAAGACCAGCCTGATTTACAACATCCGCTAATTCCTCTGAATTGTCCGGCAACAACGCCGCGGCCTTGATTGCGAGCGCGCCGGCAATCAGTCGATAATGAAAACGAGTGTCGGGCTCGATTTTGTTCGCCGTGAGCCGCTGAATTTCCTTTTGGGACGCTTCCAGCGCGATCGGCACGTTCTTCTTTTTCTCATTGCCATCTTTGTCATACGAGACCTGCTGGTAGAAGCCAGAACGCCGCTGTTTGGCCAGATCGGGAAATTCAAAGGCACCGCTGTCTACGAACGCGTCCGGTGCGACCTCGGTCCCCATCAATTCCATCCCGTCGTAGCGCGCGAGCCATGCTGCGGTAAACCATGCGTGCGCGCGGTCGGCTTTGGAAAGTTTTTCGTTGGCGCCGTCTTTCAACGCCTTTACGTATTTTTCCAGGACTTTGTCGTAAGGTGGCGACATGTACGGCCCGGCCTCAGCGTAACGATGTTCGCGAACCAGCCGGCGGCCGAGTAAGTACCTTAGCTTCGCATTATAATCTTCGCCCTCTTTCGGTGGCGGAGTCTTGGGCAAAGCATCGACATATTGTTTCAATTCTTTCGTGGTGAGAACGCGTTCTGCCACAAACGCGGCATCGTTCCAAAGGTGTCCTTTGAAAAGCGTATCGAGAGCTTGAACAAAATCGCCGCGTGCGAGGCGGAGTCCGCCGAGATCGCCATGAGCGCTTTGGCCCCAGCCCCAATTTGGGCCTTCGGGAAAATAATCGTACTCCGTCCACTTCTCGTCAGTGCCTTCAGTCGGGGTGTAGGCCGGTGCATTCCGTAACGATTCCACTGCTTGCGCCATGGTCTTTGCGGCTTCGGCGAGTTTGCCAGCGCGACGTTGCAACTTTGCTCGTAACCACAGCGCAGCGCCGCTGTCGCCTTTACTCAACTCCAACCAATGCGCTGCATCGTTGTAATCTCCGTTGTTGTATGCGACCCAACCGAGATACTCCGCGTCTTCAATGCGGGGAAGGTTCGCTTGTTTGATAATGTTGAGCCAGCGCGCGCAACGATTCACGGGCGCCGCTTCCGCATCAGACGAATAAAGATCGGGCGCGGTGGCGGTTGCCAGAATGTGCACCGTCACCAGTCGCCGCAGCAACGGATCCTGCGCCGCGGATTTTAACTTAGAAATCTCCTTCTCTTCTTCCTCCTTTTTTTGTACATCGTTCCAGGCATTTCTCTCGTCCAATTCAGGGCCATAATTCAACAGTCCTCCGACCGGCTCGCGATCAGGAATCAGCGCTTTCAGGGAAACGACTGCGCTCGGATCGCCAAGAGCAAGTTGCGTCAAGAATAAGGGAGCGGCCTTCTCGGGATGTCCTTCCTTCCATTCGGCGCGGCCTTCCCAGCCATAACTTTCCGCCGCCAAGCCTAACGAGTCTACGAATCCGGCTTTCGCGAATTCACGGGTGCGCTCAAACCATTGTGACGCGCTTTGGTAATCGTTCGTTTTGAGCCCAAGTTTTCCGAGCATGAAAGCAGCCCACACCGTGCGATAATGTCGGTCCTGCTCAGGACGTTTAAGTAAATCCTCCCACGCCTTGCGTGCTTCGTCCCAATTTTTGTTCAGGAATGCGCCAGCGCCCCGATGATAATCCGCAAACTCTGAATCGAATTCACCAGTTGGAGATGTCGACGTAATCGTTTCCCGCGCGAGCTTGTGTTGCTCCTTTGCTTTCGTTGGATCAGGCGGCTTGATTCGTTCTTCCATCAGTGCCGCATCAAAATCTTTAAGATCGGCATCTTCGGTCGCCTGACTGAGGGCGATGTTATCCGACGTTTCCTCGTCGCTTTTTCGCTCGGCCTTTTCTGAAACGACGCGTTTTTCAGATGGATGAAATTCCTTCGCGAGCCGTCGCACTTCCAAGCCCCAGTAAAATTCCGGCGATCCACCCACGTTTTTGCCGCCCTCGTCCAAGTAGAAATCGGGGCCGTAATATCCAGTCGCGTGCAATCTGCCCAGGAAGCACAGCGTCGCCCCAGCTGCCGCCAACAATTTAGCGAAGCGACTCACTTTGATTTGAGAATTCGATTTGCAGATTAGTCGGTTGGTCGAACCGAAGCCAACCTATTTTGCGGGTCGCACCCGGTGGTAATCGAAACCCGTTTTGCGCAACAGAATTGAACACGGCGAGGCCATTTTCAGATCGAACGCTCCAACCAAAAAGTGCGTCGGAGGCTTCCAATCCTGCCTCGCGCCATTTCGCGATCACATTCACCTTTAATTGCTCGTCCGCTTCGCCTGCATTCACAATCGACAGATCGATCGGATTCCCGCCTTTCTGCCCGACGCTGAGTTGATGTTTCGGAGCCCGGCCTTCCATCACTGCCGCCAGCGTCGGCCAGCGCCAGTTGCGCGTGTCAGTCGCAATCGGAACGCGATACCAAATTAATTCGCGCAATTGCGGCGGCCGTACTTTTTGCCATTCGTTAACGAGCGCCGCGATTTCGTCAGCGTCGGCGCCGAATTCCAAAACTCGCGTGCCCGGCGGCCAGGATGGCTGGACGCTGTCCATTGCCACACTCAAAAGTTTTCCATCGGGAGCGTAACCAGCGGTGCAGCGATATGTTGGCAGTGCGACTGAAAACGGCATCCCCAATTTCGCAGCTCGAGAGATCCACTCACGCGCAAATTTTGAGTCGCAAAGTGTCGCGCTGCCGCTCGCTGAAACCGGGACGGAATGAACTTGCAACACGTAGCCGTCCGTTTCGCGCACCAGCGGAAGAAAATTTGCATCGTTCAACCACGCTGGCAGCACCGTAATCGCAAACCGGACCGGGTGAACGATTGGCCGCAACATCCACAACCATGTCCGATAAGCGCCGAGGTTCTTTTGCGCGCAGTCGAAGTCAAATTGAAACTCTTCGATCTTCACATCGTGCGCCCTAGCGTCATTGAGGAGTTGCTTCGCAACATCGACAATTACGCGCGCCGGCGCGTCACCCGCGCGAAATGGTCCGGCAAAAGGCGCAACACGAAGGGCGACCGAACAGTATTGAGTTTGGCGCCGCACTGCTTCCCAATCGATCGACGCTTTGGCGATCTCCGGGCTTTTGGCGCCGAAGTTGATCTCTGCGCCAAGCAGAAC
This sequence comes from Verrucomicrobiota bacterium, assembly GCA_046731855.1. Lineage (GTDB taxonomy): Bacteria > Verrucomicrobiota > Verrucomicrobiia > Chthoniobacterales > UBA10450 > Udaeobacter. The sequence continues at coordinate 11,614 of JBKPLX010000014.1, forward strand.
AACACCATTCAGTCGTCGTTGCGTTTCACGCAGCGACTCAGTTACCGCCGAGGTCCATTCGCGCTGCCAGATGTAGCCGCGTTGCTGCAACGGCCCCGAAACCTTTACATTGGAGCGATTGCATCCTCCAAAAATGAAGATTGCGGCGCAGAAAATGGTGATCGCTTTCAAACTTATACCCATAGGGTGCGATCGAATGTCCGATATTGAATTGCTTCGCTCACATGCTCGGCCGAGATGTCAGTCTTGCCATCGAGATCAGCGATAGTGCGCGAAACTTTCAGGATCCGATCGTAAGCTCGCGCGCTTAGGTTCAATTCACTCATGGCTACGCGAATCAGTTCCTGCGAATCCTGAGTGAGTTTGCAGTATTGCTTAAGGTGGCGCGTGGCCATGCGGGCGTTGCAATTTACCTTTGCGTCGCCATGAAACCGCTCTTGCTGAGGCTGACGTGCGCGGATAACGCGCTCACGAATCGTGGCAGACGTTTCTTCAGCGCGCTCGCTGGCAACATCTCGATACTCCAGGGCTGGCACTTCGATATGCAGATCGATGCGATCCAGCAACGGTCCGGAAACGCGATGGCGATAACGTTGCACCTGGGCCGGACCGCAACGGCACTCGCGCTTCAGATCGCCAAAATAGCCGCACGGGCACGGATTCATCGCGGCGACGAGCATGAACTCGGAGGGGAAAGTGACGCTGCCGGCGGCACGGGAAACGGTAACTTTTCCGTCTTCGAGCGGCTGGCGCATTACTTCCAGCGCCGATCTTTTGAATTCAGGCAGCTCATCGAGGAAGAGAACACCATTGTGAGCGAGACTCACTTCGCCCGGATTTGGAAACGCGCCCCCGCCGAGCAGCCCAATATCGCTGATGGTGTGGTGGGGTGGACGAAATGGTCGGGTAGAGACGAAGGATTTTTCGGTATCGAGCAGCCCGGCAATGCTGTGAATCTTTGTCGTCTCAATCGCTTCTTCGAGGGAAAGAGGTGCAATAATGGTAGGGATACGTTTCGCCAGCATCGATTTTCCCGAGCCGGGCGGTCCGACCATCAAGACGTTGTGACCGCCGGCTACCGCCACTTCAACCGCGCGTTTGACGTGTCCCTGGCCCTTAACATCTCCGAAATCGACGTCATAGCTTTGGTGGGTGGCAAAAAATCCGGTCAAATCAGCGCGCGTTGGAAGCAACGGACTTTCGCCGCGCAAGAACGCGAATGTCTGTCGCAAATTTTGCACGCCGTAGATGTCGATCTTATCGACCATTGCGGCTTCGAGAGCGTTTGCCTCTGGCACGAATAACGCCCGCTTGCCGCGACGCCGCGCCTCCAAGGCGACGGGCAAAACGCCTTTCACGGCTCGGACCGTGCCGTCCAAAGCGAGCTCACCTACAAAGCTGAAGTTTTCAAACGGCGAGCTGTCTAGTCCTTCTGTCACCGCGATCATTCCAAGGGCGATTGGCAGGTCGAAGCTGGGTCCTTCTTTTTTGATGTCGGCCGGGGCAAGATTGATCGTCGTGCGACCGCGGGGCCAGTAATACCCGCTATTGGCAATGGCCGTGGTGACCCGATCGCGGCTTTCTCTCACAGCGGCATCCGGCAGTCCAACTATGACGATGTTCGGATCGCCGCCGGCGCCGTTGACCTCGATTTCGACCTCGTATGCGTCCACGCCATAGACAGCTGCGGAGTAAATTTTCGCCAGCATCGCCATTGCAGAGTCGCAAAAAATCGCCGCGCGGAAAAGCGTCAAATATCCCTCTAAAGTGGGAGGCGACTCACGACTGCAGATTTCGTAGAATATATAAGGAGTACTCTAGGAAAAGAGGGCGAATATGACCCTCCAAAAAGATTGAACAGGAGGCATCCAACGATTGTCGTTATTCCGAATATTTAACCTTGTTAAATACTTCCAGGATGGTAGAACGCGTGATCGACAAAGCCTCCATGATTGCAGGGGAGTTGTCGATTCGAATCCCCCAAATGATTGATGAAAAAGAGTTATATGGCTGCTGAGGATAGCGATACCGGAATTAAGATTTACCTGCGCGAAATCGGGCAAATCCCTTTGTTGACTCCGGAGCAGGAGATCGAGCTGGCCGCTAAAATTAAAAAAGGTGATCGCGAAGCGCGAGCGCTGATGATCCGGTCCAACTTGCGCCTGGTCGTCAAGATTGCACACGACTACGCGAATCTTGGGCTTCCGCTCCTCGACCTGATCTCAGAGGGAAATATCGGTTTGATGAAGGCCGTGGAACGTTTCGATCCGGCTAAGGGCGGGAAACTTAGCACCTACGCCGCGTGGTGGATCAAACAATCCATCAAACGGGCGCTGGCAAACCAGAGCAAGACGATCCGTCTGCCTGTGCATCTGGTGGACAAGATCTCCAAGATGCGCCGGGTTTCTTTACAAATGAGCGAGGAGCTTGGCCGCGAGCCTACCGACGAAGAGCTGGGTGACGAAATCGGAATTGCGAGCGGAAAAGTCTCACAGTTAAAAACCGTCTCGATTCGCCCAGCGTCGCTCGATGCCCCAATCAGCGACGATGATTCCACCGAGTTCGGCGAGATTGTCGGCGACGAGGACGCGCAAACACCGTTTGAACTACTGCGCGACAAGAATCTGCGCAACGAAGTCGGCGGCTTGCTCGACGTCCTCGATGACCGCGAGAAGAAAATCATTTTCCAGCGCTTCGGTCTTGACGGCGGTAAACCGAAAACGCTCGAGGAAGTGGGTAAGAAATTCGGCGTTACCCGCGAACGAATTCGTCAGCTGCAAAACATTGCGCTCTCGAAGTTGCGCCGCGCACTCAGCAAAAAGGAGCGCCCCGTCGACGTGGAGTTGCCGGTAGAAGCTTAAGCGGGACTGATATTTAGAACGCGCGGACGTGAGTCCGCGCGTTCTTGTTTTCACAATTGTTATTGCACCACACGCAGTTGAATCGAATCGATTAGTGCGCGGCCCATCCGCACGTCACTGACAATCACCATACGATTTCCGGCCGTAGCCAACTTGTTCTTGCGCAAAAACTTCTCGGCTGCTGCGATTGTTCTGTCCGGGTTGCCGGTGAAATCGATACGGACAGGAAACGTTCCCCAATAAAGCGCGAGTTGCCGATAGACTTCCTCGCTTGGAGTGAAAGCAAAGATCGGTGCGCGTTGCGGCCTCAGATTTGAAGCATACCGCGCCATTCGTCCCTGCAAGGTGAAGACAATCAGCTTTGAATCTCGGAGCGAATTCGCCAGCGCGACGGCCGAAGCTACCATTTTCTGCCGAACGTTTTCCAAGAGCGCATTCTCTGCATAACCTGCGCCACCGCTGCGCTCGATGCGCACAGCCACGCTCCGCAAAACTTCAACGCATTCAACCGGGTAACGCCCGATCGTCGTTTCGCCGCTCAGCATCAGAGCGTCAGCCTCTTCGAAAACTGCATTTGCCACATCGGTGATCTCAGCGCGCGTGGGCAGAGGATTGGAGATCATCGATTCTAACAACTGAGTCGCGACTACGACCGGCTTGCCCAGGCGAAGACAATGCTTCACAATACGGCGTTGGATGATGGGCAAATCTTCCATCGGGCATTCGATTCCCAAGTCGCCGCGCGCGACCATGATTACGTCCGCACTCTCGATCATCTTGTCGATTGATCGCACTGCCAGTTGATCCTCGATCTTCGCCACGATCTGCGCCCTGCTCTTTTTCCGCGACAGGAGTTTTCGCAGTTGTTCGATGTCTCTTTTTTCGCGCACGAAACTCAGCCCGATAAAATCAGCGCCCACTTCAACGCCAACGGAAATGTCGGCCAGGTCCTTAGCTGTGAGCGAAGGGAGATTCACGCGGGCGCCAGGCAGATTAATGTGACGTCGCGAACCGAGTATCGCGGGTGTCAAAACCTTGCAACGCACGCGATTTTTTCCCTTGTCGAGCACGAGCAATTTGATCAAGCCATTATCAACCAAAATCGTGTTGCCAACCGACACGTCCTCGACGAACCCGCCGTAGTTCACGTCTACCGAATAGCGCTCTTTGCTCTTCGCGCCGCGCACGGTGAACTCCAGAATGTCGCCTGGCTTTAAGTGCAGCGCGGTTTTCAGGTCACCGGTCCGGATGGCTGGGCCCTGCGTATCGAGCAAGAGGGCAACCGGCCGCCCCGCCTTTTGCGCCAGCATTCGAACACGCGGAACAATGTCACGGACCCAGTCATGGCTGGCATGGCTCATGTTTAATCTAAAGACATCGCTGCCTTTCTGGATCAGTTGACGCAACACTTCGGTCTTTTCCGTGGCCGGACCCAGTGTGCAAATGATCTTGGTCTTGCGCATCGATTAAAGGATTGAGTTTTGGATTGCAAAAGCCAAGACGCTTTTGGGGAGCGCAACTCTTTCAATCCCGGTGCACTACTCGAAAAGTCTGCACCATAAAAAATGCGGCACGGTTTGGAGGCGTGCCGCATCGCGGAGTCAGTACGGTTTGCTTATTTTAGCTTGCCCTGAGTCTCTTTGGCCAGATCAAGGTGTTCCTGAACCATCTTCGCCGTGTCTTCTGCAAACTTTTTCACCTCGGGATCACTCCCGTTTTTTGCTTCCTCCTGAAATTCGGCCAGGTCCTTTTCGTGGTCCTTCACCATCGCTTCAATGTAGGCCTTGTCCGAACTCCATTTTCCGGTGGGCTCTTTAGTTGGAAGTTTCACCCCCTTTTGCTGGGCGATCGATTTCAGCTCGTCGTTCGCCTTGCTGTGATCGGTGACCATTCGCTTGCCGAATGATTTTACATCCTCACTTTGGGCGTTTTGTTCAGCCGTTTTTCCCATGGCCACTTCCATCATCCCGCCCTTGGCGGCTTTCTTCATGAAAGTCTTGTCTTTTACGCTCACTGAAGAGCTTTTCGCGGCTGGATCATCTTGTGCCATAGCCGCCCCAGCCAGGCAGAACGATCCAACTATCAGAGGAAGAACGAAAAACTTTGAGGTAACTGGGATTGTCCTTTTCATATCTTTTTCCCTTTGGAACATGCCGGAACAATCCGGCACTTAAGAATCGAAAATCGGCATCACCTCGGACGTGGTCAGTTCCGATTCGTGTTCTCTCTATTTTATGCTCGTGTTCAGATAAAAGAATAGGAGAGGCTGCCGGGAGTTTTTCCGCACCCGATTACGCTTAGGAGATATTCTGCTCGTACGAGCTTTCTACGCGGAACGCCACGTCTTTGTATCCGTGTTCGACCTCATAAATCTGTTTCAGACAGGCGAGCGATTTTCGCTTTTCGCCCATCCGCTCGTAAACAAGTCCAAGATTGTAGACGATCTCTTTCTTCATCGCGTCCATCGGCAGGATTTCTCTTGACGCCTCTTCCAGCTGCTTAGTTGCAAGGTCCAGCATCCCAAGCTCGCCGTAACAGTAACCGAGCAGGTTCATCGCTTTCAAACGCGCGTGCGGATTTTGCCGTGCCCGCTGCAACTCCGGCACGGCTTCGCGAAAACGTCCGGCACTGACGAGGTGTTCGCCTAATTCGAATCGAAGCTGAAGATCGGTCGGATTTCGAGCGATCCGTTCACGTGCATCGGCGATAAGCATTTCTGCGCGTTTCGCTTTGGCAGCCCTTAGGTCTTCAGACTTTTTCGCATGTAACTCATGGGCTGCATCGTGTGTTGACAGGAATTCCTCATGCGCAGCGATCTCGCGCTCCAGGTATTTGATTTTCAAATCGCAAGCCTTCCGGACTAGTCCAGCGTCCGCGCCTTTGGTCAGATCGGCCGCGTATTGATACCAGTCGATCGCCGCCTCCAAGTCCTCCTTTTCCTCGTTCAACATGCCTAAGCGTCGCGCAAGGTCGACGTTTGTCGGCTCGGCCTTGTGACGCGCATGCGTTTCGGCGATCTGTTGCTCGAGCGATTCGCCGGTCAACCGTATCCGGTTTTGCTGCTCGAGAGAAACCGCCATCTCTTTGTCCTTGATCAGATCGCGATAACTTTCAGCCTGCGTCCATCCGCCGCTTTTCATGGATGCGTGGGCCGCCGCGTCTTTGCCTCGACGGAGCGCTTCGGCATCCAATGGATTTAGCTCGATGATCTGATTATAGACTTCTACTTCCTGATCGTTCTCTCCCAGCTCGCGGTACAAACGCCCGAGTTCGTGTAACACCTTGACGTCGCGCGGATTTTCTTCGAGCAACGTTCGCAGCGCGAAGACTCCAATCTCTGGCCATCCCGCCGCGGCCGCTGCTTCCTTCAAAGCGAGGTTCGCCTGTCGATTGTAAGGCTCGTCCTCCAGCACCTTTTCCAGCATTTCGATTGCGCGTTTCGGGTCCTTCTTGATTTCCCGCTGTGCTTTCATGACGGCAATCGGCGCGGTCGAGATATTCAAAAAACTTCTTTTGCTTGACCTGTTTTTCGTGACTTCCGTGCGCCGCAGTAATTGTCGTCCCATCAGAAATTGCGGTTCCTGTTTCAGGATTTCCTGCAAAAGCGAAACTGCGTAGCCCAGATTGCGCAGCTCCACCGCGGCTACTGCTTTGAGCCAAAGATTGCGCTGCGCTTCGTTTAGTTCCTTTTCCGTCTTAAACGCCATCGCGGATAGTTTATCACAGTACGCAATACTGCGTCGGGGTACGCTTCAGGGGTGGAAATGATGGTTGGATCGGCTGCACTTTACAAATATCGCGCGTTGCTTTCACCGCCCGCGGCGAGTCGATTTCACAACAAATCAAGCTGTGGTTTTTCATTTTTTGCACCTGTTCTCGTCGATCTCTTTCGCGGTTTGGCGGATGGCGCGGTTATGCCATCCGGTTTCTCCAACTGCGAAAGAATCTCCTTCGCCCGGTCGAGAATTTCCTTTGGCAAGCCAGCCAGCCGTGCGACCTGGATGCCGTAGCTTTTGTCGGCGCCGCCGGGAACGATTTTGCGCAGGAAAATGATTTGATCATTCCACTCGCGGACCGCGACGTTGAAATTACAAACGCCTTTGCGTTCTGAGGCGAGTTTGGTCAACTCATGATAATGCGTGGCAAATAACGTGCGTGCTTTGATCTTGTCGTGGAGGAACTCGGCTACGCTCCAGGCGATCGAAAGGCCGTCAAATGTCGATGTGCCGCGGCCGATTTCATCTAAAATCACCAGGCTGCGCTCGGTCGCATTATTCACGATATTCGAGGTCTCGTTCATCTCGACCATAAATGTAGATTGTCCGCGTCCTATATCGTCGTTCGCGCCGACCCGTGTAAAAATACGATCGACCAGCCCGATCTCGGCGCCCTCCGCCGGAACGAAGCTGCCTATTTGAGCCATCAACACAATCAAGGCGACCTGGCGAATGTAGGTTGATTTTCCGGCCATGTTTGGTCCGGTCACGATCGCGAGTCGCACGGTCTCGCCGTCCAGCGACGTGTCGTTAGGCACAAACTTCTCGTCCACCAAATTTTGGTCGAGTACCGGGTGCCTCCCATCTTTGATCACAAGCCGGAGCGTATCGTTTAGGTGCGGCCTGCAATAACGGAATAACCGCGCCGTCTCAGCGAGGGCGCAAATAACATCGAGAACTGCGATGGCCGCGGCAGTTTGCTGGATTGACTCCAATTCGTGCAGAGTTTCGTCGCGCAGTTTTTGGAAAAGCTGATATTCGAGTTGGCGCGCGCGTTCGTCTGCGCCGAGGATTCTTGCCTCAATTTCCTTTAGCTCGGGCGTGACGAAGCGCTCGCCGCCCACCGTAGTTTGCTTGCGCGTGTAGTGCACAGGCACATTCGCGAGGTTTGTTTTGGTTACCTCGATGAAATAACCGAAGACAGAGTTGTAACGTACCTTAAGCGACTTGATCCCGGTTGCAGCGATCTCGCGCTCCTGCAAATGGCTGATCCAATTTTTTCCTTCGCGGGACGCCCGCCGCAGCTCGTCAAGGTCAGCGTCGTATTCATCACGAAAAATTCCGCCCTCCTTCAACGCGAGAGGAGGATCATCAACCAGCGCGCTTGCGAGCTTTTCCGCGAGCGCCGGCATTTCGTGAATATTATTTCGCAATTTTAATGGTAGGGCGCCAACGGTCGGAGCGGCACTGGTATTTGGCGCGCCGTCTTCCTCTGCGACGTTCGGCCGGCTCGGCGAGCCCGCCCTACCAAACTCAACTCGTTCGATCAGCTGTTGGAGTTGATCTTTCAGTCGCGGGATTTCCTGAAGGGAAGTTTTCAGCGCCACGAGATCGCGTGCGTTTCCCGAGGCCTGGCTCAGTCGGGACGTTGCGCGTTCGATGTCGCGAATCGATTTCAGTTGAGCGCGGATTGCGGCAAGCAGATCTGGTTCCTGTAACAAATCGGCGATCATCTGCTGGCGACGCGCGAGCTCATGCAAATTGCGCAGCGGTTGAAAAATCCACGAGCGCAATTTGCGGCCACCCATCGGCGTGACGGTGCGATCAAGGACTGCGAGTAAACTGGTGTTACGTGCGCCGCGCGATTCAACCAGCTCAAGGTTCGTCTGCGTCGCTGCGTCGAGCATGACGTAATCCGCTGGCGCGTCGCAGCGCAACGAGGTGAGATGGTCGATGTTACGTCGAAGCTGATGCTTCAAATAATGAACGATTGCGCCCGCGGCAGCGACCGCCTGCGACATTTCTCCGCACCCAAATCCATCGAGCGATTTCGTTTTGAAATGCTCGCACAACGTAAAAATCGCTTGCTCGGGCAGGAACGCGTAGTTGTCGTACTCGAGCGCGTGATCGATCTGGCCAAGATGATCTTTCTGTTCTGAACTGATGAGCAGTTCCGACGGTGAAACACGCGCGAGTTCGTCAAGGAGCGATTGACGATCTTGGAGCTGGGTGAGCCGAAACTCGCCGGTGGTCAGATCTGCGTAGGCAAAACCAAATGCGCCGCCATCAGCGTAAACCGCGCCCAGGTAATTCGCGCGTTTCGCTTCGAGTAGGTCGAGGTCGCTTACCGTACCTGCGGTGATGATTTGGGTAATATCGCGGGAAACGATTTTTCCCGGTTGCGGCTCGCTGATCTGGTCGCAGATGGCCACGCGTCGGCCCGCCTTGATCAACTTTGCGATGTAAGTTTGCGCCGCGTGATACGGCACGCCGCACATAGGCACACCATTGCGTTTGGTGAGGGCAACGTTCAGCAAGACCGAGGCTTCCTTTGCGTCTTCAAAGAACAGTTCATAGAAGTCGCCGAGCCTGAACAACAAGAGCGTATCGGCCGGGATGGTGCCTCGGAGCCGTCGGTATTGCTGCATCATCGGAGTAAGCGCGTCCCGCATGATTCCAGAATTAAGTCAGTGCGTGCGAATTGCGAGTTTGGAATGTGGATCCGTAAAAATTCCTTGCCTTCGGGAAACGTTGGTCTCCAATCTGAACGCGGCCCGCATGAATTTCATCGCTCATTTGGCTGGCGTCCGGCTCGGCACATTTTGTTTACTTTTTTCTCCCGTTTTTCTCGTGGTCGCGCTCGTTCAAAAGAATCCGCCAGTGCGTTCTGCGAACGCGCCGGTGCTGATTTGGGACATTGACCTAACGCTGGCCAGAGCCTTGCCGCGCAACGTCCGCACAACTGATGATCCGCTTAAGATGAGCGATGGCAAAACCCCTTCGACCAGCGGATTGTTCGATCTTCATGCCTCTGGCAGCGGAGAATTTACAGCCGATAACCTCAAGCTTTTGCTGACGCGAATGCATGGTTCGGTCACCATTTTCGATCTAAGACAAGAAACACACATATTTGTGAACGGCCTGCCCGTTAGTTGGTTTGCGACGCGCGATTGGGCGAATGTCGGTCGCAGGCAGACTGAAATCGAAGATGCCGAAGCTGCATGGGCGCAATCGCTTGGACCAGGGAGCGAAATTGCCGTTCGGCCAGGTGCGCAGGTCAAAAAGGGCGACGCTGACTCTGCCGTCCCGCAACGGGTGATCGTAAAAGAAGCCAGCACCGAACGGGATCTTGTGTCGTCTGCAGGCATCAGTTATGTGCGGGTCGCTGTTACCGACCATACGCGACCACTCGACGACGCGGTCGATCGATTTATTGTTGCCGTTCGCGCACTTCCGAAGAACGCCTGGGCGCATTTTCACTGTGAAGCGGGACTTGGGCGAACGACCACCTTCATGGTGCTGTACGACATGCTGCGAAACGCGACTCATATATCGCTAGAGGACATTGTGCGCCGTCAGAAACTACTCTCGTTCGACTACGATTTACTGCGTCCGGTTGGGCCGGGGAACTGGAAAGCTCCTTACGTAGAAGATCGGATCGCATTTGTTCGCGTGTTTTACGATTATGCTCGAGCTAACCCGAATGGCCGGCCGCAGCTTTGGAGTGAATGGTTGAAATCACAGTCACAATGAGGTGGCTTGTCGAGCCGCAGCTCGCAACATAGCTATTCCATCGTCTGCGTGTTCGCCTACGCTAAAGTTCCGGCGTGACAGCCCCGAAAGCTTTCGGGGCTGGAGGCGAGGGGAGTTGAACCCCTGTCCCCGTCGCTATCCGCGCAAACATCTACATGTTTATCCGACGATAAATTCTGAGGAGCCAAGCCATGCGCCGGCACATTGCCGGCTCCCGAGCGTCCACGAAATCGATTCACGAACCGGCACGGTCGCTCCACCGATTCGCCAGCCTGCTGTCCACGTTTGCCGTCGTAGCAGGCGTCCCACGACAAACGTCGCGATCAATTAAGCCGCGAGAGCTAGACCTTCGTTGTCTGCGTTTGTTTTTTGGTCCGGTTTTTAACGAGGCCAACGAA
>JBKPLX010000015.1:0-8347 GCA_046731855.1 Verrucomicrobiota bacterium
GCGATCGACTTCGCGCCTATCTGCTTAAACTTCGGGATCACCGCGCCGGTGTTATCATGTGTCATCACGTGACGCGGGCGAATGGAAATGAAATCGCCACTGCGAACTGATGCGCCAGGAGCCAACCCATCCGCGTGGCGCGCGGCGATCTTTTCAACAAGAGTCAGGCCCATATCGGTTCCTTTCTTAAAATACCCAACCTGAGTTAGCGCGTCCAGCGCTGCTGTAGCCGACGATGATGTCTCACCCCCGGATCACCGATCCCGTCCGCGTCTTCACTTCTTTGCGGCGCGCTTGCCCAGCAGTTTTGCGATATCGAAGTCCACGAAATCGGCGTGATGAAAAATGATCGACTCGATCGAGCGCTCCACCTTGTCGCCTTCATGACTGTGCGTGGCGATGATGTGCAGAACTTCGCCGGGAATACCGTGCTTGTGGGCCAGTGCGACGCCGCTAAATGGATGACGTAACTGCTGCCCAAATTTTCCCTGAACGACGTTGCCCGAGGCGTCCTTGTCGTACTCAAGTGGTTTGCCCACGTCGGCCAGCAACGCGCCCGCGATGAGATGATCGCGCTGGACAGGGATGTCGCACCGGAACGAAGTCTCCAGTACGTCCGCGATGGCGATGCATTGCCTTGCGCAAGAGTTAAGATGCTCGACAAACCTCATGTCGATATCGCCGGCCAGCAGCGTAAACTTCACGGCCCGGAGCTCATCGAAAGTCCAGCCTTTCCCTCCACAACCCGTAGTAATAGCTTCATTCCATACCGCGGCGACGTTTTTCCGCAGTGATTCGTCCTTAATTTCCATCAGGGTCGGGAAAAGCTCCGCGATTTCGTTCACCCCGTAGTTGTTTGATTTGGTTGCCATGATCGTCATTTCCGTTTCAGCCGATATTTTTGAGGTTTTGACGGCGTTCTTTCTATTATTTTTCTAGCTTCCAAATCCAGCTTAACCGTTTCTCCATACCAGCTTACATTTCCCGCGAACTTGTCCTTTAAGCGGTTGTTAAGCTTACCGAATAATTCGGTGTGGGTAAGTTCCCCGTTCCGCAAGGCCGAAAGGATAGTGTCCTTGAGCGTTTCATACTTTTGCTTGCTGATATTTTTCCCGCTCTTCCCCAGTGGGTGCTTGGTAAGGATTTTGTCTTCCGCCATTTGTCCTCTTTATCTGGAATATTGGTTTCTAAGTTTGGATTTGTGCCGTTGAACTCACAAGCATGCGTTAGCAGAGGCCATCGTCAATCCACTATCGGCCTGAGGTTGAATTGTACGTTGTTTAATGCAGACTTCCGAGAGTTATCCGCAGAGCAGACCGATCCATAATCCTGATGCCAACTTACGAGTATTCTTGTGAAAAGTGCGGTCAGAACTTCGATGCATTCCAGTCGATGCGTGACGAACCATATCGCGAATGCCCGAAAGAGCTTTGTCGGTTGCCGGAATGGGGACATGGCAAGGTGAAGCGCCTGCCCGGTACTGGCGCAGGTCTGATCTTCAAAGGTTCGGGATTTTACATCACGGATTACCGAAGTGATTCCTACAAAGAAGCGGCCAAAAAGGAGTCTCCTGCCAGCTCGTCTGGCGGAGAGAAATCCACCGCACCTAAGGAATCCGAGAAAAGTTCGTCGCCCGCGCAAACCAAGACGCCTGCGAAAAAGCCGTCAAAAGAAGCCGGCTCGTAAGTGCTGTAGCCGGCATCGGCGATGCCGGTCATCCTGAAAGGCTGGACTGCCGCCGGGATCGCCGATCCCGGCTACAGCTAGCGCCGCGAAGATTTTGATCTCGCAAGTCAGCGAGTTTTTTTGCGAGAGTCGGAGCGATGAAGGCAACAACTAAATACCTCCGTGTCATTACACTCACGCTCACCTGCGTTGGGTTCTTTCCAAAAGCGCAGGCAATTAATCCGCCACCGGATGGAGGTTATCCCGGTGGCAACACAGCGGAGGGGCAAAGTGCTCTTCTTAGTCTCACGAGCGGAACATACAATACGGCAGTTGGGTTGTTCTCGCTCATAAGCAACCTGGAAGGCAACTTCAATACAGCGATGGGTGCCGGGCCGCTTCTGGCCAACACCGCTGCCGAAAACACGGCGACCGGCGCCGGAGCGCTTTTGAGCAACACAACTGGCGTCAGCAATACCGGAGCCGGAGCATTCGCTTTGTTCGGCAACACAGAGGGCAGCTTTAACGCAGCCAATGGCGAGCAAGCGCTCTTTAGCAACACCACAGGTAATGGCAACACGGCTGATGGTTATCAGGCGCTGTTTCTCAACATCGAAGGTGGCAATAACACGGCCGCCGGTTACCGAGCGCTCTATCACAATGCGGGGGACTTCAACACCGCCATCGGTACCGTCGCGCTCTTTCATAATACCACCGGCAGCTACAATACGGCCGGTGGAATTCAGGCGCTCAATCAGAACACGACTGGTAGCCACAATACGGCCGTTGGTGCATTGGCTCTTAACGGCAATGATACCGGCTCCTCCAACACGGCAACCGGTAATTCAGCGCTCTATAGCAACACCACGGGTTTCTCCAACACCGCCAACGGTCAGGACGCGCTGGTCAGTAACACGTCCGGTGCTGTAAACACGGCTACTGGTTTCGAAGCGCTCGGTAGTAACACCGAAGGCGAGAGCAACACGGCCAGCGGCTACCGCGCTCTGTTCGGCAACACCACGGGCGACAGCAACACGGCGTATGGAGTCCTTGCACTTTCGGCCAACACCACCGGCAATTTCAACACCGACCTGGGCAGAGGAGCCGGCAGCGCCGTCACCACGGCCGGTAATGTGATTGCTATCGGCACCGCTGGTCAAAACATTGGTAATAGCTGCTATATCGGCCAGATCTATTCCAACATTCAGCCGCAAGTCGGTACCGACCCCGACCTGGTTACCATAACCAGCGACGGTAGACTTGGCCGCGCGAACGTATCGTCGCCAGGTTCAAACATCACATCCAGCCGATAGACGACGCCAGCGAAGTGCTCTACGCGCTCAGGCCGGTCAGCTTCCGCTACAAGAAGGAATTTGATGTTACCCAGACGATTGCGTTTGGTTTGATCGCCGAGGAGATAGCTGAGGTGAATCCCGATCTGGTGGGACGCAATCCCAACGGCGAGCCCGAATCAGTTCGCTACGAACAGGTGAACGCGATGTTGCTCAATGAGTTTCTCAAAGAGCATTGTAAAGTTGAGAAATTGGAAGAGACCATTGCGTGCCAGCAAAAGCAAATCCAAGCGCTTACTGCGGGCCTGCAGAAGGTCACCGAGCAGATAGATATGAAAGAGCGGACTGCGCAAGTGGTTGCACAGAATCGCTAACGTAAATATTTGCTGCTGCTAAACGCGCGGGCCGACTGGAATGAAAGCGATGCGAGGACACATCGCACTCCCAAAGCACTTCGTGGGAAATCGATGGAACAGGCTTGCTGCATTTCGCGGAAGCTTTCGGAGTGCGCATGCGTCCTCGCATCGCCTTGCCAGTGCTATCTGCCGAAGCAGCCGTAGCGCCCCGTGGCAGCTTCGCGAAGCGATGTCCGGTCGCCTCTGGTGCAAAAGATAACGTGATTGTTACAAATTACGTGTTTGCAATACTTGACACGAGCGCAGCGCGCTGTTTTAGAAGGGAGGGCTGCCTTAACCGTCGATCTATGAAAACCCTGATTTTCTCTTTATCACTGATCGTTATTCTTTTATGGACTGCGCTCCTTCCGGCAAACGCGCAGGTCAACGTCACCCAGAAAAACAACAATCTTTCCCGGGACGGACATTATATCGATACCGCATTCACGCTGGGTAACGCTGCGAACTTGACGCGCGACATGAACTTCAACGGAACAATCTCCGGCAACGTGCACGCCCAGCCCCTTTACATCGAGGGCGGTAAAAACGGGCCAATGATCATTGTCGTGACCGCATCGAACAACGTTTATGCGCTTCATGCCGATACGGGCACCGTGATTTGGTCGCGCACCGACATCGGACCGGCGGTAACCTCAGGTCTTCCGTGCGGCAACGAAAACCCGGTTGGAATCATTGGCACTCCCGTTGTCGACCTCGCGTCGCGATCGCTCTTCTTCGACGCGTTGATCAGCGGCAGTCCGATTAAGCATTTCATCTACTCACTAAACGTAGATACGGGCGTGACCCGTGCCGGCTGGCCGGTGGATGTGAATAATGCGGGATTGGGATTTACGTCCTTGCGCCAGGAGGAACGAGGTGCGCTGGCACTTGTGAACGGGATTGTGTACGTACCTTACTCTGGATACTTCGGTGATTGCACACCCTACCAGGGTTGGGTAGTGGGTGTGCATATCGACAATCCTGCGATTGTGGGCGGCTGGTCGACAGCAACAGATGGCGGAGGTATCTGGGGGCATTCTGGAGTTGCCAGCGACGGCACCAACATGTTTGTGATCACGGGAAACACATTTACAAACCCAGGTGACCAATGGAAGGGTGGAGAAGCGATTGTCCGCTTACAAGCAGGTCCGGTCTTTACCGGTAACCCCACTGACTTCTGGGCACCGGCCAACTGGCAGTCGCTCGATAACAGCGATACCGACCTTGGTGGCTGCAGCGCCATACTCATCGATGCGCCTGGCGCGACTCCTTCGCAGTTAGTTCTCGCCTTGGGTAAAGACGGCAATGCTTATCTGGTTAACCGTAACAACCTTGGCGGCGTCGCGGGACCGGTAACGTCGCTAGGCGTTGACGGCACCCTCAGAGGTCAATCGTCTGCCACCTATACGACCGCACAAGGAACCTATTTTGTTTTTCGCGCTGAAGACAGCAGCCAAATTAAGGCCTACAAGATTACTGCAACAAGTCCACCTTCAATACTCTCCGCGTGGAACGTCGGCCAGAACGGCAAGGGATCGCCCTGGGTTACAACAACTGATGGAACAAATAATGCGATCGTATGGGTGGTTGGTGCCCAAGGGGACCATCGATTGCACGGTTACAATGGCGATACCGGCGCTGTTGTTTTTGGTGGCGGCGGAAACAATGAGTTGATGACTGGCGATCGTAAATGGAACAGCGGCATGGTAGCTCGCGGAAGCATTTACGTGGCCAATGACAACAAAGTTTATAAGTTCAATGTCCCAGGAGGGGCGCCCACACCTACGCCATCACCTAGCGTAACTCCAACGGCAACACCGCCCGTAACACCTACCCCGACTCCTACCGCCACGGCGACTTCAACTCCAACGGCAACGCCTCCTGTTACTCCGACACCGACCACAACACCTACAGCTACGCCATCAGCGACCACGAGCCCCTCGCCAAGCGTGAGCCCGACGTCTACTCCCAGGGTAACACCGAGGCCTCGCCCGACGCGGCGGCCGCGTCCGACTCCACCGCCTCGGCCATAGGTTCCGAATTCGCGGTGATGCCTGATCGGTGATTTAGCAGTCATCGCAATAAATACGACCTTGTTGTAGCAACGGGGTTGCGTCGCCGTGTTGGTATAGCTAACAGCTGCCGTGGTGCGTCGCCGTTTTCTTCTTCGAGCAGCTTAGAGTGGCAGTGCAGCGAAGCGACCTTGCTATCATTCTAAGATTGCTACGAGTGATTAGTGACGCGAGAAGTAGCGCGGTGATGACTTGTTATAACTTAGCAAGAAAAACAAGCGATATTGGATTTAGTAGCTTACGCTAATCTACGAAGCTATCCAAAGGACCGGAGCCCGTGAACCATGACACCATCGGGATGAATGCTACTCAACAAGTTTTTCAATGGATGGTGTAGGTTGTGTAAAACAAGCACTGTCGGAAAACTTAACACGATATTACTCTTCTTCTATCCGATCATCCTTGACAAGCAGGCAGCTTGTTGTGTTAAGAGGGTGCGCGGGTTATCCACTGCGCACATTTTGAAAACACTATTTTCCATTTCTTTCGTTGCCGCTGCAGGTTTGTGGAGTGCAATTGCTCCAGTAAACGCGCAGGTTAATGTGACCCAGTATCACAACAATAGTAAGCGTGATGGCCTTTATATCGATTCGGCTTTTACGCAATCGGCCGCGGCGAACCTGATGCGGGACTTAAACTTCGACGGTACGATCGTAGGCAGCGTTTACGCGCAGCCGCTTTACGTCGAGGGCGGTCCAAACGGCGCAATGATCATTGCAGTGACGGAATCGAACAATGTTTATGCGCTGGATGCTGTCGATGGCAGCGTTATCTGGCAGCGCAATGTGGGGCCTCCAGTACCGGAGGCCGACCTTGGCTGCCCTCCAAAATTTGATCCCGTGGGCATCACCGGCACGCCCATTGTCGATATTAATTCACGGGCGCTCTTTTTGGCTGCAATGACCACGCCCGATGGCGGTGAGACCATCAAACATTACATCTTATCTCTTAACGTGGACACCGGCGACATCAATCCAGGCTGGCCCGTGGATGTGGAGGCGAGTGCTACATACAACGGCGTAACCTTCACTGCAGCGATCCAACAGCAACGACCTGCGCTCGCCATCGTCGGCAACATTCTTTATGTCGGATATGGGAGCATGCGGGATTGCGACGTTTATCACGGCTGGCTGGTGGGAGTGCCAATAAATAACCCAGCTAGCGTTACGGCGTGGGCCGCCGCCACCGCTGCCGGCACCCACGGCGGCGCGATATGGGGAGTGGGCGGCATCGCCAGCGATGGCAACAATCCTTTCGTTACGACGGGTAACACTGTCAACACAGGACAGACCTGGAGAGGCGGCGAAGCAGTGATTCGTTTTCAGCCCGGCCCGATCTTTAGCGGTAATACCAGCGATTACTGGGCGCCTACCAATTGGCTTCAACTCGACGGTGGCGACGTCGATCTTGGTTCCTCGGGCCCGTTGCTTGTGGACGTGCCGGGCGCAACGCCGTCGCGTCTCGTTGTAGCAATGGGCAAAGATCTACACGCGTATCTACTTAATCGCGATAACCTTGGTGGTATCACTGCGCCGATAGCATCAGCACAGGAATCCTTTAGCTACATAATTCAGGCAGCGGCCAGCTACCGAACTAACCAAGGCACGTATGTTGCTTTGCGCGCCGCCGGCGACACACTTCGGACTTTCCGCATCACTACAACCAGTCCACCTGCCATCGCCGTCGGATGGAGTGTGAGCCGGAACGGATGCGGGTCACCTTTTGTCTCGTCTACGGATAGCACCAATAACGTGATCGTCTGGGTCGTAGGTGCCAGTGGCGACCAGCGCTTACACGGTTACGACGGAGACACCGGTGCTGTTGTTTATGCCGGGGGCGGTACGAACGAATTGATGGCGGGGACGCATTCGTACAGCACAACCGGTATTGTTGCCCGCGGGCGCATTTACGTTGCCGCGGACAACAAGGTGTATGCTTTTAAGCTGCCAGAAGGGGCGCCCACACCTACTCCAACGCAGACGCCGACTCCAACTTCTACTCCTAGACTGACACCAACCCCCACACCCAGCGCGACAGGAACGCCAACAGTCACGCCTTCAGCTACCCCAACGGCCACAGCTAGTGCTACGCCTAGTGGTACACCCAGGGTAACACCCAGGCCTCGCCCGTCGCGACGACCGCGTCCGGATCCATCGCCTCGGCCGCAGATCGAGAATCCGCGATGATGCGTTGATTGGTGATTGGTGTCATGGCATTCAGCCAAGGCAGATCGACTTATCCTGAAAAAGCCAATTTCGCTTCGGACCGATGGCAAAGAAGTCTGTAGCGGCAGGCGTGTCGCCTGCGAAGTCGGCTCGTACAGGCAGCCGATCGCCTGAGGCGAACCACCCAGCACCAATACTTTAACGACAAAGCGTTCCACCTCTGTAGAGGCGCGTGTCCACGCGCACGCATAGATCCAGAATCTGCGGCTGAGGCCAGCCGCTTCTACAACGGAAATCGCGCTGCAAGAAGCAATCTGATTATTACTATCCCGTTGTTGGAATACTTGACACGTACGCGGGGTTTTGTGGTACAAGGGAGCGCTTGGGGGTTATCGACTGCAGACGTTTGAAAGCTTTATTTTCTATTTCTTCGCTTGTCATTGCTGGGATGTGGAGCGCAATTGTTCCAACAGACGCGCATGTCAACGTTACCCAGTATCACAACCATAGTTCGCGCGATGGTCTTTACATCGATTCGGCTTTTACGCCATTACCTGCCGCGGGCCTAACACGCGACCTAGACTTTGATGGCACAATCGTCGGTGACGTTTATGCCCAACCGCTTTACATCGAGGGCGGCCCAAGCGGCCCCATGATCATTGCGGTGACCGAATCGAATAATGTGTATGCGCTCGACGCTGTCGATGGCACCATTATTTGGGAGCGAAATGTGGGCGCTCCGGTGCCGTTAGCCGATC
>JBKPLX010000016.1:0-17284 GCA_046731855.1 Verrucomicrobiota bacterium
AGGAAGTGATTGCCTACATTCCGGGCGAGGGGCATAATTTGCAGGAGCACTCGATCGTGCTCGTACGCGGGGGACGCGTGAAGGATTTGCCGGGTGTCCGCTATCATATTGTGCGCGGAACGCTCGACGCGCTGGGCGTTGATGGGCGCCGGCGCGGCCGCTCCAAATATGGGGCGAAGCGCCCCAAGGGTGGTGGCGGAGGCGGTGCAACGAAAGAGGCCGCCCCGGAAAAGAAATAATATTGGACAGGAAGATCGACAATGTCGCGACGGAAAAGAGTTTACAAAAAAGAGGAGCATGTCGATTCCCGCTATGGGAGTCCGGCGGTCGCCCGCCTCATTACAACGGTGATGAAGCGCGGCAAGAAATCATTGGCGGAGCGAATCGTGTATACGGCGATCGACAAATCGCGCGAAGGTTCTGATTCAGTCGATCCGCTGGAAGTCGTAAATAAGGCGATCGAAAATGTCCGTCCGCGACTGGAAGTAAAATCACGTCGGGTTGGTGGGGCAACTTATCAGGTCCCGATGGAGGTGACGCCCGCTCGACAGATTTCTCTGGCTACGCGGTGGATCGTCCAATACGCGGACAACCGCAAAGGAATGCCCATGGCCGAGGCACTGGCACACGAGATAAAGGATGCCGCGGCAGGCCAGGGGAATGCCATCAAGAAACGCGAAGACACTCATAAAATGGCGCAAGCGAATCGCGCGTTTGCGCATTTCAGATGGTGACGATTATGGCGACGGCGACGATGGAACAGAAAAAGAGCCAAGCGAAAAATCCAAATTCGCCGGATCGTAAGTTCCCGCTGGAACGAACGCGAAACATCGGTATCGCGGCACATATCGACGCCGGCAAGACGACCATCACCGAACGGGTGTTATTTTACACCGGCATGATCCACAAGATGGGCGAGGTGCACGAAGGCACCACGGTCACCGACTGGATGGAGCAGGAGCGCGAACGCGGAATTACAATTACTTCTGCTGCGACAACGTGCACCTGGTCGCAACGCAAGGAGGAAGGCGTTTACAAAATTTTCGAAGGGATCAAGGAGCGTATCAATATTATTGACACCCCGGGACACGTCGATTTCACCGCTGAGGTGGAACGTTCATTGCGCGTTCTCGATGGCGCGATCGCAGTTTTCGACGGTGTGGCCGGCGTGCAGCCCCAGTCGGAAACAGTGTGGCGTCAGGCGACCAAGTACAGCGTGCCGCGTCTGGCGTTCATCAACAAGATGGACCGAGTCGGTGCAGACTTTGAAATGTCGGTGAAAAGCATCCACAAAAAACTCGGCGCGAACGCATGGCCGGTCTTGTTGCCACTGGGCAAGGAAGATCAACTGCGCGGCCAGCTCGACGTCATCAATAAGAAAGCGATCATTTATTCCGAGAACGATCAGCTCGGATCGACCTACGAAGTCACCGATCTTCCAACGGAATATGTTGAGATTGTTGACAAGGCGTACAACGATCTGGTCGAACAAGTTTCAAACATCGATGACGAGATCGCCGAAGCAGTCATCCATGAAAAACCAGTCACGCCTGAGCTATTGAAGGCTGGGATTCGCCGGCAAACAATTGCCAACAAGTTTGTGCCGGTCATTGGCGGATCAGCCCTGAAGAATATCGGTATTCAATATTTGGTCGACGCAGTGGTCGATTATCTTCCAAGCCCGCTCGACATTCCGCCCGCGAAAGGTCAAGACCCAGATACCGGGGAGCCAATAGAAGTGCCCACGGATGACAATGGCATCTTTTGCTCGTTAGCCTTCAAACTTTGGAGCGATCCGTTTGTCGGGAAGCTGGTTTTCTTCCGCGTTTACTCCGGCACGCTAAGTAAGGGCGACACGGTTTACAATCCGCGCACTAACAAGCGCGAACGGATTTCGCGCTTAATCCAGATTCAAGCGGACAAACGTGAAGACATTGAGACGTGTTACTCCGGCGATATTGCCGCCATCGTTGGTATTAAAAATATCACCACCGGCGACACGCTCTGCGATGAGGACCATCCGATCCTTCTCGAACCGCCGTCTTTCCCTGATCCTGTCATTTCGATGGCGATTGAGCCTAAGACAAAATTGGACCAGGAAAAAATGGCGACTGCGCTTCAGCGACTTGCAGAAGAAGACCCGACATTCCGCGTCTATACGCACGAAGACACAGGTCAGACGATTATCGCCGGGATGGGCGAACTGCACCTGGAAATCATTCGCGACCGCATGTTCCGCGAGTTCAAAGTGGACGCAAACGCGGGTAAGCCGCAAATCGCCTATCGCGAAACGATCACCACGAACGCGCACGGCGTCGGCAAGTTGATTAAACAATCCGGCGGCCGCGGTCAGTATGGACACGTGGAAGTGGATGTACGTCCGGCCGAGCGCAGCAAAGGTCTCCTCATCGAGAATAAAATTGTCGGCGGCATCATTCCGCGTGAATACATTCCAGCGGTCAAAAAGGGAATCCAAGAAGCAGTGCTCAACGGCGTGCTCGGCGGCTATCCTGTTGTCGATGTAGAGGTCGATATCGTTTACGGTTCGTTCCACGAAGTCGATTCCAGCGAACTTGCATTCAAAATGGCGGCAATTTTTGCCATGAAAGATGGATTTAAGCAGGGGAAACCGATTCTGTTGGAGCCGATCATGAAAGTCGAAAACATCACCCCGGACGAGTTCCAGGGAGATATCTGCGGGGACCTCAGCAGACGTCGTGGCAGCATTCACAGCATCGAAACCCGCGGCAATCTCGCGATCATTCATGCCGAGGTTCCACTCGCCGAGTTGTTCGGTTACGCGACTGCCATCCGTTCACTTTCCAAGGGCCGCTCCAGTTACTCGATGGAACCTTCCCATTTCCAACCGGTGCCGGCCAATCTGGTTCCGGCCATTCTTGATCAGAAAGAGGCCAAATGAGTAATGGCCAGCGCATCCGGATTCGCTTGAAGGCGTTCGATCACCGCATGCTCGATCAATCCGCGGTGGAGATCGTCGAGACTGCAAAGCGAACGGGAGCGCGGGTGGCGGGTCCGATTCCGCTGCCGACGTTAATCGAGAAATTCACCGTGAACCGTTCTCCGCACGTTGATAAAAAATCGATGGAACAATTTGAAATTCGCACGCACAAGCGGCTATTGGACATTATTGAGCCAACGGCGAAAACAGTGGATGAACTAAAGAAACTGAATTTGCCTGCGGGCGTTGACATTACGATTAAGATTTAAGCGGAGGCTCTTCTGAAAGTTTTGCGATTAGACGGTCATGAGCATCGGACTTCTTGGACAAAAAATTGGTATGACCAGCGTTTACGACGCCAAAGGTCGATTGCGTCCCGTGACCGTGATTGCGGCCGGCGATAACGTTTTGCTGCGTCGTTTGACCGAGGAAAATGACGGCTATTCGGCCGTTCAGATCGGGTTTGGCGTGCAGAAGGAATCCCGTGTGACCAAACCGTTGCTTGGCGAATTCAAAAAGTCTGGCGTGGAGCCGCAAAAATTCGTCCGCGAATTTCGCCTGATCAATGATCTTCCGGAAGGCGAAATCAATTTGAGCGTTACACAATTTCAGGCGGGCGACTATGTCGATGTGATTGGGCGATCGAAGGGAAAAGGATTTCAAGGCGTGATGAAAAAGCACAACTTTCATGGACAAGGCGCGGCACACGGTTCGAAAACGCATCGGCGCGTTGGTGCGGTCGGCAATCGTTCTACTCCGGGCCGTATTTGGAAAAACATGGGAATGCCTGGTCATCTGGGGGATGAACGCGTTACGGTTCAGAATCTGCAGGTCATGCAGGTGCGCGAAGCCGAAAAAATTATCTTGGTCAGCGGCGCGGTTCCGGGAGCGAACGGAAGTTATGTTATCGTTAGGCCAGCGATTAAGCATCCGGAGAAAGTCTTGGCGGTACATGCGGAGCATCGCAAACATGATGAGGAGGAAGCGGCGAAGAAGCCCGCGATAAGAATCCGATGAGCGCGAAAGTTCTAACGAAAGCCGCTGCCAAGGAAGCCGGCATTGAACTGATCGAAGACGGAAAAGGTTCGCAGGCCGTCCATGATACAGTCGTCGCCATGCGTGCGGCGCGTCGTTCCGGTTCGGCCAACACCAAGACAAAAGCGGAAGTGGATCTGTCTGGCGCGAAACCCTGGCGGCAGAAAGGGACCGGCCGCGCGCGGGCTGGTTACAAATCTTCGCCCATCTGGCGTGGCGGTGGCGTCGTCTTTGGACCCAAGCCACGAGACTATTCGAAAAAAGTTTCGAAATCTGTGCGACGTCTGGCGTTCCGAAAGGCATTGAGCGAGCGCATCAAGGCGGGCGATGTTTTGACTATCGACAAATTCGTCGTGCCGGAACTCAAAACGAAGTCGTTCGTGGGATTGCTGAAAAAACAAACGGACGCCCGGAAAGTTTTGTTGGTCTCGGATGCGTTTGATCAAACCACCTTGAAGTCCGGGCGTAACGTCAAACCGGTGACGCTTGCTACCGCTTCCGATGTAAACACCGAGCAGTTGCTCGCCTTTGAGAAAATTCTCCTTACCCACAAAGCGCTGGAAAGATTGGCGGAACGGATTCGACCGGATCGAAGCAGCGAACACGCGAAGTAATGCCATGAACGAGCCGCACGAGATTATTCAGACTGCTTCGTTGACTGAAAAATCAACCCTGATGAGCGAGAAGCAGAACAAGTATGTCTTTCGTGTGAGTCCGCGTGCGAACAAGATTGAGATCAAGAACGCAATCGAACGCCTGTTTCAAAAAAAAGTGATCGATGTGAACACTTGTAATTACGCGGGCAAGGAAAAACGCGTGCGTGGACCGGTGGGGCGACGACCACGCTGGAAGAAAGCAATCGTCACGTTAAAGGAGGGCGAAAAGATCGATCTCATCTGACGAAGAGAAATCGAATTTTTAAACCATTATGGCACTCAAAGAATTTCGCCCATTAACGCCGACTCTCCGTTTCAAGTCGCTGCCTGCTTTCGATGAGATCACGAAGTGGCGGCCCGAAAGGCGCCTTGTTGAGCCGAAGAAAAAGAGCGGCGGCCGCAACAGCTACGGCCGGCTTACATCCCGTCACATCGGGGGTGGACACAAACAGAAATATCGGAAGGTTGATTTTAAACGACGCAAGCACGGCGTCTCCGCGGAGGTTCTGGGGATCGAGTATGATCCGAATCGCTCTGCGCGCATTGCTCTCATTAAATACAGTGATGGCGAACTCAGCTACATTCTTGCGCCGAATGGCCTGCAAGTAGGATCGACGGTCGCCGCCGGCGATGATGTCTCGCCCGATTTGGGAAACGCGTTGCCGCTTCGTGCGATTCCGCTGGGCACTAACATCCATAATATTGAGTTGAGTCCGGGCCGCGGTGGTCAGGTTGCCCGGAGCGCCGGGCAACAGGCGACGTTAACAAACATCGAAGGTGGCTACGCATTGGTGAAAATGCCTTCCGGCGAAATTCGACGCATCTACGAAAACTGTTTCGCGACCATTGGCCAGGTAGGAAATGTGGACCATATGAACGTCTCGAGCGGCAAGGCGGGACGCACTCGTTGGCAAGGACGCCGCCCCCACGTGCGGGGCATGGTGATGAATCCGATCGATCATCCGATGGGCGGAGGCCAGGGCAAATCAAAAGGCGGTGGCGGGCGGCATCATCCGGTCAGTCCCTGGGGACAACTGGCGAAAGGATTTAAGACACGTAGCAAACATAAGCCGAGCGATCGTTTTATTTTGGAAAGGAGAAGACCAAAGAAAAAAGCGTGAGATGTAATTCGTGAAAAGTGAGACAGGCCTTTTGCTTCTCACTCTCACATCTCACTTGATTTTTATGGCTAGATCGTTAAAGAAAGGACCCTTCGTCGAGTTGCATCTTCTTGAGAAGATCGACAAGATGAACAGCTCGGGCGTAAAGAAACCGATCAAAACCTGGTCGCGACGCTCGATGGTGACGCCGGATTTTGTCGGCCACACGTTTTTGGTGCATAACGGAAAGACGTTTAATTCCGTTTTCGTTACCGAGAACATGGTCGGTCATAAGCTCGGTGAATTTTCGCCCACGCGCGTGTTTAAGAAACATGGCTCGCATACGGCGAAGGTGACGAAATAATTTTAGCTAAGAGTAAGTTTGGTTGAGAGTTGCGAGTTGATAGAGATGAACCGTTGCGTTTTGCCAAGGTGAAACCATCGACGATCAACCATCAACTAACGACTCTTATCGCAGTGGGTTGTATTGCGCTGGCCCAGGGGCTGGCTGCCGAGGGAATTAGTTCTTTGTCAGAATCCAAAACTGAAAACGCGGGAGCGAATGATACCGCAGCGACAGGCGGCTCGCCTGCAGCATCGGAGAATTCGCAACCAACACGGCTTCCTTCAGAGATGAGTGCGACGGGTTTGCTTCAGCAAAACGAGGATTTGCAGAGGCAATTATCAATTGCTCAGGAATCACTGAAGGCGTTGACCAGCGGCCTGGCGGAGTCTAATGCGCAGGCGGAATTGTTTCGCCGCAAGTACTCCGATCTGCAATTGCAAATGGAGGCACTAGGGGTGGCATCGGCGAACAAGGACCGGGCGAAGCTGGAGCAGCGTTTACTGGCGGCGGTGAGTGATCTTCAGCTCGCGCAGAAGGAGCGCGATGAATATCGCGACCAGATGCTGCGGCTGGACGAGGCGATGTTGTGTTACTTGAAAACGTCGCAGAGCGGGGATGCGAAAGCGCGGATGGACGTGGAAACTCAGCTACGCAGCGTCGACAAGCTGGTCACGAAGTCCACGAATGCGCCGGATTTGCCGGAGCCGAGTTTGATGGACGGAAGTGTGATCAGCGTAAAGGATGAATGGTCCTTCGTAGTCGGTAATCTTGGCGAAAAACAAGGCGTCAAAATTGGGATGCCAATGCGAGTGATGCGCGACGACAAAAGGATCGCGACCCTGCGAGTGATTGATGTGCGACAAAGGATTTGCGGCGCTGTGATTCAGGAAATGGATTCAAAAAAGGAAAGAATAAAGTTAGGGGACCGCCTCCAGGTGGATGCGCAACCGAATGTGAGTTTGAAGTAAGAGGACGAGAGTCGAGAACCGAGAATCGTGAATCGGGAAACCGAGTTACGAATTTCGATTCTCGAATTACAGAACGGAACCATGGAAGTCAGATCGATATACAAGTATGCGCGGATTTCGCCGTTTAAGGTGCGCGAAGTCACGCGTGAGATCCAGGGCCTGCCGGTCTCGGCAGCACTCGATCTCCTCGCTTTCACGCCCAAGAAGGCGGCGTTCCTCATTAACAAGACGTTGAAGAGCGCAATCGCTAATGCCGAGAACAACGCCAACCTCAAGCCTGACGGATTGGTCGTAAAAGAAGCGGTCGTAGGCGAAGGCCCAACTTTCAAGCGGATCATGGCGCGTGCCCGGGGTAGCGCGAGCAGAATTTTGAAGCGGACCAGTCATATTCGAATCGTGCTTACTGACGAAATTAGAGTTGAGACGCGCGAGACCAGGAAGGCGAAACGCAAGGCCGAAGAAAAAGCGGCGAAGAGAGCTGCTGACACGTCGGGCGCGGAAGGACCGGCAACTGAAGCGAAAAAGCCGAAAGCGAAAAAAGGTGCGAAGAAATCAAAGAAGTAAATTTGTTATACTGACTTATGGGACAAAAAGTTAATCCGATTGGCTTTCGCCTAGGCGTGAACCGCGACTGGCGCTCGCGCTGGTATGCCTCGCCTCAGGAGCTGCCAGAATTTTTGCACTCTGATTTGGAGATTCGGAATTACGTGAAGAAGAAGCTGCAGTACGCAGCGGTCTCGAAAATCGTAATCGAGCGAGCGTGGAACAGCATCCGGGTAACCATTTTCACCGCGCGTCCGGGAATCGTGATCGGACGCAAGGGCGCCGAGATCGAGAAAATGACAGAAGAGATTTCCAAGATGGCGCAGGGCAAGCAAGTCAAGATCGATATTCAGGAGATCAAGACACCGGAGCTCGATGCGCAACTCGTGGCGGAAAATGTGGCGTTGCAAATTGAGCGGCGAATTGCTTATCGCCGCGCGATGAAAAAGGCCGTGCAGACGGCAATGGATTTTGGCGCTGAAGGAATTCGTCTGCGTTGTTCGGGCCGGCTCAACGGCGCGGAGATTTCGCGCTCGGAGTGGTACCGGGAAGGCAAAGTTCCTCTGCACACGTTGCGAACCCCGGTCGACTACGGGTTTGCCGAAGCCAACACCGTCTATGGCAAAATCGGAGTCAAATGTTGGATGTGTAAGAAGGAGGAGCCAGTAGCGCAGCCCGCTTCTCCGCCTCCACCGCCGCCAGCTCCAGCACCAGAGCCGGCTGAAGTTTAAGGAGAAATTTTATGCCGTTGATGCCAAAACGCGTGAAGTATCGAAAGTCCCAGCGGGGAAGCCGCAAGGGAACCGCTTCTCGCAATCTCAGGATCGATTTTGGCGAGTTCGGGTTGCAAACACTCGAACGCGCCTGGATCACGAACACGCAATTGGAAGCCGCGCGCGTTGCTCTCACCCGTAACATGAAGCGTAAGGGCAAACTCTGGATCCGCATTTTCCCTGACAAATCGGTAACTTCGCGTCCACCGGAAACGCGCATGGGCAAAGGCAAAGGCCAGCCCGAGTACTGGGTCGCCACGGTGCGGCCTGGCAACATTTTGTTTGAGTTGGACGGTGTGCCGGAATCGGTGGCGCGGGAGTCTTTGCGGCTGGCGGCGGACAAATTGCCAGTGCGCACGAAGTTTCTCACACGGCACCATGTGAGAGCCGCTTAAGCGTCATGAAAATGAAGGAAATCACCGAGCTGAGCACTGACGAGTTGCTGACTAAAAGGCGGGACTTGCGCCAGGAAAGGCTTCACTTCCGGTTGCAGCAGCAGAGTGGCCAGTTGGAACAGCCAAGCAGGTTGCGCCTCCTTCGGCGGGACATTGCCCGGATCGAAACAGAGCTGTCGCAGCGCGAAAAACAAACTGAAACGAAGTAACTATGGCTGACGAACACGAACAGCAATCTGCTTCCGCGTCTATCACCCGCGGCTCGCGTAAGACGCGCACCGGCGAAGTGGTTTCCAGCGGCATGAATAAGACAATTGTAGTGCGCACGGTGACGCGTGTGCCGCACCCGAAGTTCGGCAAAATCGTCAAACAGATGAAAAAATTTTACGCGCACGACGAACAGAACCAGGCAAAAACTGGTGACAGGGTTCGCATCATGGAGACGCGGCCGCTGAGCAAGTTAAAACGGTGGCGCCTTGTGGAAGTCATCCAAAAGTAACAATCGATTTTATGGTACAAATTCGATCCAGATTGGACGTAGCGGACAATAGCGGCGCGCGCATGGCCACGATGATTGGCGTGATCGGCAAAGCCACGCGTTACGCAGGGATTGGCGACGTGATTACTGCCAACGTCAAGGAAGCCAGTGCAACCGGGACGGTAAAGAAGGGCGAAGTGGTGCGTGCCGTACTCGTTCGGACCAGGCAACCGATCCGGCGGGAGGATGGTTCGCTGTTGCGCTTCGATAACAATGCAATCGTGATTATCGATAAAGATTTGAATCCACGCGGCACCCGCATTTTTGGGCCAGTCGCGCGCGAATTGCGTGAGCGGAATTTCATGAAAATCGTCTCGCTCGCCCCTGAAGTCCTATGAACCGTATCAAGTGCCACGTTAAGAAAGGAGATCACGTCGAGGTTATCTGCGGCAATTTCCGCGGTTCTTCAGGACGAATCCTGGCGGTGTTTCCGGGAAAACAGCGTGTCGTCGTTGAAGGCGTTCGGATCATCAAAAAACATTTGCGAAAATCCCAGGATAACCCGAGCGGGAAGATCGCCGAACGCGAAGGGCCCATTCATATCTCCAACGTGAAATTAATCGAGCGCGAGAAGAAGCCTGAGAAAAAGCCGACGAAGAAATCGAAAAAGGAAAAAGAAGAGCAGAAAGCAGCCTAAGCGATGTCTCGACTTTGTTCGACATGACGAACTGAAAAATGGAAAACGAATTTTATCGCCACTACAAGGAACGCGTTATGCCGGCGCTGCAAAAGCTGCACGGTTACAAAAACGTTCACCAGGTTCCGAGAGTCGAAAAAGTGGTCATTAACACTTCGGTCGGCTCACAATCTGATGTGAAGCAGGCACTCGAAGAAGCGAAAGCCGAGCTGGCATTGATCACCGGCCAGCGTCCGGTGGAAACACTGGCCAAAAAAAGCATTTCCAATTTCAAATTGCGCAAAGACCAGGCTATTGGCGCAAAGGTGACTTTGCGTGGAGAGCGGATGTACGAATTTCTCGAACGCTTCATCAAAGCCGCGCTGCCACGCATCCGTGATTTTCGTGGCGTGTCTCCGCGCTGCTTTGATGACCACGGCAACTATACCCTGGGAATTTCGGATCAATCGATTTTCCCCGAAGTCGAGCTGGATAAAATCAAGCGCAACATCGGATTTGATGTTACAATCGTCACCACGGCGCGGACCGACGAGGAAGCCAAATCGCTGTTAAGCGAAATGGGAATGCCGTTTAGCGACCGGGCAAAGAAGCCCGCCGCGCAAGCCGCCTGATTTTCATGAGTACTGTTACTGATCCAATTGCCGATTTTCTGGCGCGTGTGCGCAATGGCACGCGTGCGCAAAAACCTGAGGTGCTTGTCCCGTACTCGAGGATCAAGGCCGAGATCGCGCGCATCCTGAAGGACGAAGGTTACATTTCCGATTACTCCGTTGATACGAGCGCTGCCCATCCGCGCATCAAGGTCACGAATAAAATCGTGAACCGCTCGAGCGCCATTGCGGGACTTCGTCGGGTGAGCCGTCCAGGCTTGCGACGTTACGTTGGCGCCGATGAAATCCCCAGAGTTCTGGGTGGCATGGGTTTGGCGATTCTTTCTACTTCGCGCGGCGTTTTGTCGGGACGCGAAGCGCGAAAGCAAAAATTGGGTGGCGAACTACTGGCCTACGTTTGGTGACTATTTAGCGTTTAACGAATCACGAACTCATGTCGCGAATTGGAAATAAGGCGGTCGAGATCCCAGACAAGGTCAAAGTGAACGTTGACCAGGAGGGAGCGGTCTCGGTGGAAGGGCCCAAGGGAAAACTGCAGTGGAAACTTCCACGACAGATCCGGGCCAGCGTGCAGGACAACAGGGTGTCCCTGGTGCGGGAAGCGGAATCTCGCGGCGTGAAAGCATTACATGGGCTTTCGCGCAGCCTGGTACACAACATGGTGCAGGGTGTTAGCGAAGGTTTCACCAAGCAACTCGAGATTGAAGGAGTTGGGTTCAAGGCTGCCGTCCAGGGATCCACGCTTAACTTGAGTCTCGGTTTCTCCCATCCGGTTCCGTTTTCGATTCCGAAGGACATCAAAATCACGGTCGCGGATAACACAAAGATTAAGGTCGAGGGGGTAGACAAAAAATTGGTTGGACAAGTGGCGGCGGATATCCGCCGCTTTTACCCGCCGGAACCGTACAAGGGTAAAGGCGTTCGCTACGCGGGCGAGCAGATTCGTCGCAAAGAGGGCAAGACTGTTCAATAATTATGGCGACGTTTCGTAAAGCAGCGCGGCAGCGTGTTCATCAAAGGATCAGGAAAAAAGTGGCAGGTACCGCGGAACGGCCGCGCCTGTCAGTTCATTTCTCTGGCAAACACGTTTACGCCCAGGTGATCGACGACAATTCCGGACGGACGCTGGCCGCGGCATCGACTGCGGAACGTTCCTTAGTAGGGAAAGATAAAGCCGCTGCAAACAAGACCACGGCGGAACAAGTCGGCAAGGCGATCGCGGAACGCTCACTTGCGAAGAAGCTCGAGCAAGTCGTTTTTGATCGCGGCGGGTTCCTTTATCATGGAAAAGTGAAGGCATTAGCGGACGCGGCGCGCGCAGGCGGTTTGAAATTTTAATTCATGGCTCAAACAACTTCAGCAGGCAGAAGACCGGACATGCGCAGGCAAGATAAGGCCCCTGCGGCAAGGGGCGATACGACGGAGAAAGTCGTATTTATCAACCGCTGCGCCAAGGTCGTGAAAGGTGGACGCCGTTTCAGCTTCAGCGCGTTGATCGTTGCGGGAGATCACGATGGAAAGGTTGGATGCGGATTTGGCAAGGCTAACGAAGTATCAGAGGCGATTCGAAAAGCCTCCGAGGCAGCGCGCAAAGCGATGGAAAAGGTTTCGTTGAATGAAAACACAATCCCGCACGAGGTGATTGGCGAATACGACGGAGCGCGAGTGCTATTGCGTCCCGCATCGCCGGGGACCGGGGTTATCGCCGGCGGAGGGGTGCGGGCCGTTGCCGAAGCAGCTGGTATCCGCGACGTGCTGGCCAAGTCGCTTGGATCAAGCAATCACGCCAACGTAGTAAAGGCGACGATTGCCGCACTGAAATCACTTCGACGGAAGGATGAAATTTTTAAAGTGCGCGGAATTCATTTTAGCGATGGAAAAGGTGGGCAACATGATGCGGCTTCATAATCTGCAACCGCGTCCCGGCTCGCGACATCGTGTGAAGCGCCTGGGTTGCGGTGAAAGTTCCGGCCACGGAAAAACCAGTGGCAAGGGTAATAAGGGACAAAAGGCGCGCTCGGGTGGGAGTATTCGCCTGGGGTTCGAAGGCGGGCAGATGCCGTTGATTCGGCGCTTGCCGAAGCGAGGATTTAATAACGCCGCCTTTCACAAGCGGTACGCGGTCGTCAATCTTGATGACCTCAATGCGTTTAACGCCGGGACTGCTGTTAACGAACAACTGCTGCGCGAGTCGAAGCTCGTCCGCGGTGATTTCGTGGGAATCAAAATCCTTGGTGACGGAGAATTAAAGCACGGCCTCAAGGTAGAAGCCGATAAAGTCAGCACGTCAGCCCGGGAGAAAATCGAAAAAGCGGGAGGGACGATTACGCTGCGTGAGAAAGCAGAGCGTCCACATGCTGCCGCGGCATCTGAAGATTCGCCGCAGAAACCAGCTGGCGAAACTGCGTCAGAGGGGACACGGAAGAAAAGATCGTCCAAGAAAACCTCGGCCAAGACAAAAAAGAAGGCATCACGGGAGAGCTAGCCTCCCGGCAAATGATGTTTCACATTTAGCGGATGGTTTCGGCGTTTCTCAACACGGTCAAGATACCCGAATTGCGCCGGCGCATTATGTTTACGCTGGCCGTGATCGTGATTGTGCGCTTAGGCGCCGCGATCACAACGCCCGGAGTCAATCAGGCTGTGTTACAGGAGTGGTTTCGCACCTCGCTTAGCCAGCGCACCGGAGGTGGTCTTGCAGCGCTGTTTAACCTGTTCAGTGGTGGCGCGCTGGAAAATTGCGCCGTCTTCTCTCTGGGCATTATGCCTTACATCAGTGCATCGATCATGATGCAGTTGCTGACTGCAGTGATTCCGCGGCTTGGCAGACTCGCGCGCGAAGATGGCGGCCGGCAAAAGATCATGCAGTTGACGCGCTACGCGACACTCGTCTTGTGCATTTTCCAAGGATACTTGCTGGCGCTGTCGTTCCAGCACCCGGAATCGTATCACACCATGTTGCCGGGGATTATCGACACCATTAAGAACCTCGGAATTCCGCTGGTGGATGATCTTGGCTGGAAGTTTCGAATCGTAACTGTGGTTTCGCTGACCACCGGGACGCTGCTGTTGATGTGGCTGGGCGACCAAATTACCGAGCGCGGCATTGGAAACGGAATATCGCTGATCATTACTGTGGGGATTGTTGCGCGACTGCCCGCCGCGCTCGCGCAGGCGTGGAAGACTTTTGTGCCCTCAGCGCAGACCGGATCGAGCCAGGTGAACCCGATGGTTCTTGTTTTGCTGGTATTGTTTTTGATCATCGTAATTGCCGCGGTAATCACGATTACGCAGGGCGTACGGAAAATTACCGTCCAGTATGCCAAGCGCGTAGTTGGCCGCAAAATGTACGGGGGCCAGACGCAATACATGCCCTTAAAAGTGAACTACGCCGGCGTGATGCCGATCATCTTCGCCTGGGCTCTTCTCCTTTTTCCCGCGACGATTGTCAGCTACGGCTTCAAAAACAGCCCGATTGCTAACCGCATTGCCAACGCGCTTTCCACCGGCTGGCCTCATTACGTCGCTCTCGCGGCGATGATTTTCTTTTTCAGTTATTTCTGGGTCGCAACGCAGTTCCAACCAACTCAAATCGCAGATGACCTGAAGAAATACGGGGGTTATATCCCAGGTGTGCGACCTGGAAAACCGACGGCCGACTTTCTTGATTTCACAATGACGCGACTAACGTTCGCCGGTGCGATTTTCCTGACGCTGATAGCGGTATTGCCAAGTCTTCTCAGCCAGGGATTGAATGTGCCCGTTATCACGGCGCAATTTTTTGGCGGCACAAGTCTGTTGATCATTGTGGGCGTCATGCTCGATACCATGCGCCAGGTGGAGACGCACCTTATTCAGCGGCATTACGACGGTTTCTTGCGCAAGGGTCGCATTCGAGGACGATCCTTTGATCGCGCTAGCTACAGTCGCGGCGAAGCGGCAGCGGGCGGCACGCTAATGTGGTTGTACGTGGGGATCGCCGTGCTTGTAATTGCTGGCGTCGCCATTTTTCTCTACGGGCGATAGGTGAAAAGGCGGCTTGTTCTTCTCGGCGCGCCCGGTTCAGGCAAAGGGACCCAGGCAGAAATGATTACGCGCCAATTTGGGATTCCCGTCACTTCGCCCGGCGCAATCTTGCGCCGTGAAAGAGACCTCGGAACGCCGTTGGGAAAGAAGACCGCCGAAGTGCTGCAGAGCGGCGGGCTGGTCTCCGACAAAATCATCATTGAACTAATCGAGGACTGGTTGCGCCTGCATGGCGGTCACGGATTCGTATTCGACGGTTTTCCCCGGACGCTGCGGCAGGCGGAAAGTCTGACTTCCATTTTAGCGCGATTGCGTACCGCTTTGGATCTAGCGATCTGGCTCGAGGTGTCGGAACAGACTGTGCGCGATCGCATTAGCGGCCGGCTCCAATGCGGCGAATGCGGCTTTACTACCAGCTCATCGAGCGCGCAGTTCGCAGAACGTGCCGTATGCCCCTATTGTGATGGTCCATTGGTGCGTCGCAGCGACGACGATCTAAGCGTGCTGCAAACTCGCTTGCAAGAGTTCCGCACCAAAACCGAGCCGCTGGCATCTTTTTATGGAAAAATGTCAATACTGCATCGTATCGACGGCAACCGCGATCGCGAGGCAGTCTTTAGCGATATTTCGCGACTGATTGAAGACAAACGATGATTCCGATCAAGAACGCGAAAGAAATTGAAAAGATGCGGCAAGCATGCCGCACAGCGAGCGACATTCTCGACCGTGTTAGTGACTTGGTTCGTCCCGGTATTACAACAAAAGAAGTGGACGAAGCAGCAGCAGATTTCATGAGTGATGCGCATGTAAAAAGCGCGTTTCTCGGTTATCGCCTCGGACATCGCGTTTTTCCCGGAAACATTTGCATTTCGCTCAATGACGAAGTGGTGCACGGCATCGGCAGCCAACGGCGGATTCAATACGGCGACATCGTAAAACTGGATATTGGAATCGTTCGGGATGGTTGGGTAGGGGATAACGCGACCACTGTGCCGGTTGGAATCATTGACGAACGGACCGATCAGTTGCTGCGCGTGACGGAAAATGCATTAACCCGCGCTATTGGAGCGGCCCGCGAAGGCAGGCGCGTCGGTGACATCTGCGCTGAAATTGAGGATGAAGCGCGCCGCTTTGGTTTTTCAGTCGTGCGCGAATTCGTTGGACACGGGGTTGGACGAAAAATGCACGAGGAGCCGCAGATTCCCAATTACGGCAAACGCGGCAGCGGCCCGAAGTTGAAAGCCGGGATGACGCTGGCCATTGAGCCGATGATTAACATCGGAACTTCGGACGTAAGATTGCTTGACGATGGGTGGACGGTGCGCACGGCGGACGGAATGCCCTCAGCGCATTTCGAGCACACGGTTCTGATCACCAGGGACGATCCAGAAATTCTGACATGGCGCGCAAGGACGCAATTGAAGTAGAAGGCACAGTCGTCGAGCTGCTGCCCAACACCATGTTTCGGGTTGCATTGGCCAACGGCCATCGTGTCCTGGCGCATATTTCCGGGAAAATGCGGCTCCACTTCATTCGGATCTTGCCAGGAGACAAAGTTATGCTAGAGATTTCACCCTACGATTTGTCGAAAGGGCGAATTACATATCGCCAAAAATGACAACGCGGAGCCGGCTCCGCGTTTTCCATTTCCCGGATTATGAAAGTAAGACCATCAGTAAAAAGGCTTTGTGCCAGTTGCAGGATTGTGAAGCGCAAGAATGTCGTGCGCGTGATCTGCAAAAACCCGCGCCATAAACAGCGCCAGGGATGAGTTTTATTCGCGATTTAACCTTTTGACTTTGTAACTTTAACCGAAATCATGCCAAGATTACTAGGAGTCGAAATTCCAGCGGAAAAACGCATTGAAGCGTCGCTCACTTATATTTACGGAATCGGCTTTGCTACAGCCAGGCGCATTCTAGAGCAGACGAATATCGACCCAAATGTGCGAGCGAAAAACCTTACACCGCAGCAATTGAACGAAATCATTCACGCGATCACAAATAACAAGATCAAGATCGAAGGTGATTTGCGCCGCGAAGTGCAGAGTAACTTAAAACGTCTGCAGGCAATCAACTCTTATCGCGGCATCCGGCATCGCAAGGGCTTACCAGTGCGTGGACAGCGCACTTCGACAAATGCCCGGACACGGAAGGGACCGCGCAAGACCGTCGGCGTCGTCCGCAATCCGGAAGCCAAAGCCGGTAAAGTCTAAATGACTCATTAGAATTATGGCTGAGCCAGAGAATCCAACCAGTCCGAACCCGGAAGAACCGAAAACGAGCGAGGCCAAATCAGTGCCGGCTCCGAAGGATTCCCACGAAGGCGAGGCTGCAGCTTCAAAGGCAGATGCGCCGGCCAAGACTGCAAAAAAAACAGCCAAGCAAAAAAAGGAACAGCCAGCCGCTGCTGCACCAGCAGCCTCGGAGAATCTTTCGCTTTCTGCTGATAACATCGAGAAGCCAAAGATCGTCAAGGCCAAAGGTAGCAAAAACGTTCACTCGGGCATTGCCCACGTGCTTTCGACTTTCAACAACACGATCGTGACGATCACTGACATGAAAGGCAACGTGATCGGATGGTCGAGCGCTGGCAAAGTGGGCTTTAAAGGCTCGCGTAAGAGCACCGCCTACGCAGCGCAGATGGTTGCGCAGGATGCCTCCCGCCAGGCGATGGGCCACGGGCTTAAGGAAGTAG
>JBKPLX010000017.1:0-7702 GCA_046731855.1 Verrucomicrobiota bacterium
TTAACATCTCGCGATAGCGTGGCTCAAAGATGTGAAGCGGGAGCAGCGCATGCGGAAAAAGCAGGGCGCCAGGTAACGGCATGACTGGCACTTGTTTTGGAATGGCTACAGAGGAGGACATGGTACTTTTCTTTTTCTGTACGATATATGCGTTGGAGAAAGAGCAAGCGAACGAATTGTAATTCGTTAAAGTGTTGAAGCGTTAAAGCGGCAACTACAATCTGCCGATTCAACGCTTCAATGCGGCAAAACCCAGCGCGCGAACCTGATCAAGCGACATTTGTCCCTCAATGTCGCTTTGGCCGAGTGAAACATACAAGAGGGCCGATCCACTACAGGCAAGAAGTACGCGCGAAGCTGCGCCCAGCTTGCCAATCCCCATAGCGCTCACGGCAATGCCAATGGCCTTGGCCGCGGCGAAATCGATCAAGCGCGCCAGTTGCGCCGGAGTGTCGGTGCGTGTCGCCACTTTGAAAAAGTCAGCGCCATACGTTTTTGCCGCGTGCGCTTGAGTTCGCAACCGGCTGGGAGACGGTGTGGTTTTCAGATGGTGAACTGAAATGATGCGCCGCACGTTTTGCCTTCGAGCCAGGCGAAGCAGCGGAACGAAAACGGGCGCGGAACGTAATTCGACATCGATATAACGGACTCGGGGTAAGAATCGAGCGAGCAGGTCATGTCGCTGTTGCGGAGACAATCGATTTGCGCCGCCTTCCTTCGGATGTCGGGCGGTAGCGACGAGCGGCGCGCGCAACCTGGCGATTTTGTTCTCCAGCAGGTCGATCACGCGCACAAGGCGATCCAGCCGAAGTTCAAACAAATCCGGTGGCTCGTTCATTCCAACAGCGAAATCGAGCTCAGCGGGCGACGTGATGACGCCCACTACCCGGGGTCGCCGCCGGCGACGCTTCCCGGAACTAGGAGCGGCTAGAGAAGGTTTAGGCACGAATTGACACGAGCCGACACCGTAATTCGTGAAATGCTTAGGTCAGGTTCACGATTCAACAGTTCGATGTTTTAAGGATTTAACGCCGCAAAGCGAGCATTCTTTCAACGTACTTGGCGAGAATATCGAACTCGAGATTCATCGGATCGCCCGCCTGGGCCTGATCTAAATTGGTATGCGTTTTCGTGTAAGGAACAATCCACACAACGAAACTTTTCGGAAGAACTTCCGCGACGGTAAGACTGATTCCATTCACCGCAATCGAGCCCTTGCAAGCGACATAATGGGCGAATGCCTTTGGTAACTCGATTTCCAGTCGAAAATCGGCGCCATTTTTTTGATAGGCGATGATGGGTGAGACACAATCGATGTGTCCTTGAACGAAATGTCCCCCAAAACGCTCCATCGCGGCAACCGCGCGCTCAAGATTTACCGGCTGCATCCGCTGCAGGCTTTTCAAATTTGTGCGAGCGATTGTCTCGTCCAAGAGATTGAAAACCAACTCGTCGCCGCGGTGCGAGTTTAGGGTGAGGCAACAACCATTAACGGCCAAACTATCGCCGCGCCGTATCTTTTTGGCGATGCGGGGAGCGGCAATTTTCAATTGATTGCCGTTTTCGCTTACACCGACTGCGGTTACACTGCCGACTTCTTCAATCAAACCGGTGAACATGATGATGAGGTGGAGAGTGTGATTCGTTAGATAGATACACAGTTATATCGGATTTACGATTCAACGATTTAACGTCGCGAAGCCATTCGTGGTTAGAAAAATTCAGCCAACCATATTTCAGCGTTTTTTCCGGACGGAGACGGCTGGCGGGTCAGTCTTGCTGCTATTCGGAACAGCTGCACTCGTGCTGGCAAATTCTCCGCTGGCCGAAGCGTACGAACGTCTTTGGCAGATCCGCTTAACGTTTGGAATCACGGAACACTCGCTGTCGTTGACGCTGCATCAGTGGATCAACGATGGGCTGATGGCGATGTTTTTCTTGTTAGTCGGCCTTGAGATCAAGCGTGAATTAATCGTCGGCGAACTGGCGTCAGTAAGGAAAGCCGCTCTTCCAATTGCAGGCGCGATCGGCGGCATGATTGTCCCGGCCACGGTCTATTGGATGTGCAACATGAGCGGTCTGAACGCGCGGGGCTGGGGCATCCCGATGGCGACGGATATCGCTTTTGCTCTTGGAGCACTCGCTTTGATTGCTCCCAATGCACCGGCAGGCGCCAGGGTATTTCTTGCCGCGCTCGCGATCGTTGACGATATGGGAGCGGTTCTTATTATCGCAATTTTCTATTCACATGCGCTCGCATGGAGTGCGCTCGTCGCGGCGGCGTTGATCGTTACTGTCTTAATCGGGCTTAACGCGATGGGAGTCCGCCGTTTGTGGCCATATCTGCTGGCTGGAATTGCTCTCTGGTATTTCGTGCACGAATCCGGCGTGCACGCCACCGTTGCCGGCGTGGCGCTCGCCTTTACGATTCCCACGAACACGAAGATCAAAGCGACCGAATTCTCGCGCAAAGCGCGGGATCTTTTGGACCGATTCGATCGCACCGAAAGCGGTGATTTTCTTGTCCTGACCAGCAAGGGACAACAGGAAGCTCTTTTTGGGATTGAGCATGCGAGCAAAGCTGTGACCGCGCCGATTTTGCGTCTCGAACACGCGCTGCACAACTTCTCTGCGTTCGTCGTGATGCCGCTGTTCGCATTCGCTAACGCAGGTGTGAAGATTGGTGGCCCGCTGGATCATGCCGAAGTCACAGTTGGAGTATTTCTCGGACTTGTTATTGGTAAACCGCTGGGCATTATCGCGGCAGCCCTTGGCGCGGTGAAATCCGGAATCGGTCAGCTTCCCGGTGGTGTTGGGTGGACATCACTGCTTGGTTACGGCTGCCTGGCAGGGATCGGTTTTACCATGTCGCTGTTTATCGCTATGCTTGCGTTCGATGAGAGTGGGCCACTTAACGCGGCAAAGTCAGGTATTCTTGCGGGGTCGCTTCTGGCTGGAATCGCGGGCGCCATTGTTCTGAGGATTGCCGCCGGTTTTCGCAAAAATGAATAGGTCGCATCCGGCCCCTGAGCCGCATGTGTCGTATGGGACGGAGACGAAAGGCCCCGGTGGGAGCGCTACGGTTCTTATTTTCTCTGCCATTCTCTTTTTGTCCGGGATAGGTGCACTGATATTTGAAACTCTTTGGCTGCGGCTAAGCGGGCTCGCATTCGGTAACTCTGTATGGGCGGCGGCGTTGATCCTTTCCAGTTTCATGGCTGGTCTGGCGCTAGGGAACGCGATCGCCGCATCATCGAGAATTCGGCGATGGCGACCGCTTCATCTTTACGCCTTGCTGGAGGTGCTCGTCGCTTTGCTTGGTTGCACAATCGTATTTGGTCTTCCGGCGCTGGGCGAATTGTTGCGACCTGTGTGGCAAACACTCTGGAATTATCAGCCCGCGCTTCTCGGGCTTCGGTTTGCGGTGTCTTTTCTGATTCTACTGATTCCTACAACCGCCATGGGTCTGACGCTGCCGGTGTTGATCGAAGATCCAATGTTGCGGCAAACCAATTTTGGGCGCGCGATCGGTTTTTTGTATGGCTCGAACACGTTAGGCGCGGTGGCTGGCGCTGTCCTCGGTGAAGGTTATCTCATCGCGGCGTTTGGCCTTCGAGGCACGAGTTTGGCTGCAGCTGTGGCGAGTTGCGTCGCCGCAGCGGTGGCGTTGTTGGTGGCGAAATTCGGAGGGAAAACCAGCACGGGTCTCTTGCAGCGAACGTTTCCGCTCTGCCTGGATGTGAAATATCGGCCACCATGGCGTTTGCTTCTCGTCAGTTTTGGGACGGGATGCATTCTTCTGGCGCTGGAAGTGATTTGGTTCCGGTTTCTGCGACTGTATGTTGCATCATCGCCGACTGCTTTCGCTATCATGCTCGCGGTCGTGCTCGCAGGAATTGGGTTCGGCAGCGTTGTGGCCGGCGTGATTCATTGCCGCTCAAGGTCCCTAAATTGGTTGCTGCCTCTTCTTTTGCTGCTCGCTGCGATAACTATGCTTCTTTCATATTTATTCTTCCCGCGAGAGGTGATTCAGGCGCGTAGAGGCGTGTTTGATCTTCGCTGGTGGCAGATTGCGCTGCTCTCCACCGCGTTGATGTTTCCCGTGGCGCTGATTTCAGGAGTCCTTTTTCCATCCATAACGGCGAGCGTTCGGTCAAGCGTAGGCGACCGAATGAACAGCACTGGCATTACCGCGTTAGCAAATACGACAGGGGCAGCACTCGGACCGCTTGTTGCAACCTTCGTCCTGTTGCCCTGCGTCGGGTATCAATGGAGCCTCATCGTTTGCGCCGCCGGCTATGCTTTACTCAGCGGCGTGGTTGTGATGCCTTCGTCGCAGCCATCGCGAAAGTCGGCCAGTCGGACGGACTCGTCCGGTGGCGAGCTTTCAGAACAACCGAATCGTTCTTGGCTGGTGCTCATTGGCTCTTGGGCGACTCTGATTCTCGTTCTCGCAATTTTTCCTTATCGGCGTGCACAGACGCATTTCGAACATGTTATCGGTCCTTTTCGAGGGGACGGTCACGGACACGTGGTGGCGCACGTAGTGAAACGAATCGAAGGGACCTCGGACACGTGGCAGCTGCTCCGTCGCGATCTGTTTGGTGAACCGTACTACTACCGACTGTTGACCAACAATTTTTCGATGTCGGCCACAAATCCGAACAATCAGCGTTACATGAGATTATTCGCGTATCTTCCGCTGGCTCTTCGTCCGGAAGCGCAAGATGCATTGCTTATCTGTTACGGGTGCGGCGTCACCGCAGATGCGCTCCTCCACGGGCCGAACGTTAAGCACATGGATGTCGTGGACGTTTCCAAAGAAGTCTTCCAACTGGCCGATTTCTATACCGGCATCAATTACTCCAATCCGCTGCGCGATCCTCGTGTTAGTGCCGTGGTCCAAGACGGGCGCTTCTTCCTTCAGGCGAGCCCGCAGCAGTACGATATAATTTCAGGAGAACCGCCTCCGCCGAAAATGGCCGGTTCTGTCAATCTCTACACAGAAGAGTTTTTTTCATTGATGAAGAGTCGGCTGAAAGAGGGCGGGATCGCTAGTTTCTGGCTGCCGATCTATCAACTGAAGGTGGAAGAATCCAAGGCGATTCTACGCGCGTTTCACAATGCATTTCCCAATGCTTCTGTTTGGGCCAGCGCTGATCGGGACTGGATCATGCTGGGAATCAACGGGCCCGGACGTAAAATACAGGCATCAGAACTTCGTCAGTTGTGGGATGATCCGGGGCCCGGCGCGGATTTGCGCCGAATCGGCATCGAGGTTCCGCCACAACTCGCCGCGTTGTTTTTGATGGATGGGGAGGAGATCGATCGCATCACGCACGCCGTCGCCCCTCTGACAGATATTTACCCAAAGCGGCTGACCGATGAACTGTGGGACGAGGAAGCAAATCGTCGCTTTGCTTTGACGTATCTGGCCGCACCGGCAGCGCTTCAACGCTTTCTTCATTCTTCACTTATCCGCAGAATTTGGCCCGAGGCGGTCAACCCGGCAAATGCCGGACTGGAGTCATTTTTTAATCTCCGTCAGGTGCGATATCTCTCGGAGATCATTGGAGGCAACGAGTTGGCCGAACTGGATCTTTATCTGCGCCATTCCCGCCTGCGAATGCCGGTACTAGAAGCGCTGGGAAGTGACGGGTTCCGACTATCGATTGCGGAGCGTGTGGCGAAAAAATCGCAACCGCCTCCGCTTGAAACCATCCCAGACTTGATTGCGGGAGCGCTTGCGCAACGAGATATCAACGGAGCTGTTCGTCTGCTCGAGAACAAGAAAGACCGCGGCTCTTTCGGTCCCAGCGACACGTTTTTGCTTACCTATCTCTACTGTTTGAACGGCGACGTGGACAAAGCAGAAGCGCTCGCCGCCACAAATACTGCTGCGATCAAGAAGGATGGTTTCGTCGATTGGCTCTGGGGAAAATTACAAAACGATTTCGGATTCCATCCCCCAAGCAACCACGAATGAACACCAATCAAGACGAATCTGATTACAGTATTGGAAGAGCGCGCGAATCACGCGAAAAGACGCGGAACTTTTAGATGACGAAATCCGAATGACGAATCAATGACGAAGCCCAAGATGGGAGAAGTGATTCGTTAAAAGCGTTGCAACGTTAGATCGGATTTGCGATTCAACGGATCAACGGTCCCCACGATTCAACGTGGCGAAGCTATCTGGGTGATCAGTGGAATCGGCGTTTCCTCAAAAAATGGCTTTTTTTGGGGCTCAAAAAAAACTTAAAAAAAGTCAAAAAAAAGCTTGCCAGCTCCTGACGCATTCCCTTAAACGGGTGGTTGACGCGACAAACAGGCCCGAAAGACCGTTCAAAAAAACTTTCAAAAAAGTGAAAAAAAAGCTTGTCAGTGCCGCAGAGATTTAATAACCGTGTCAAAACCTAACCAAACCAATGGAGAAACTAATGACTAAAAACGTGCTAAATAAACTCGGATTCCTTGGCACCGTCTTTGTGGCGGCCGTGGGATTTCCTCTAATTTTTGCATCAAGTGCATCCGCTCAGTTGCCGGCGCCGGCCGTTCCCGCCAACCCAGCCGCGCCGCCCTCGGCTGAGGTCGAGCGCGTGATCGTGACCGGTTCGAATATTCCTACGGCGGAAGAGACCGGTCCGAACCCAGTGGACACGTATCGCCCGCAAGACATCGAGAAGCTGGGTATCCGTAACGCCACTGACCTCACTACCTTCATTCCGCAGGAAGGAGGCGGCACGGTTAACCAGAATATTTCCAATGGAGGTGACGGTACTGTGCAACTGAACCTGCGCGGCATTTTGCCAAAAGAGACCCTGATTCTCATCGACGGAAAACGCATCGCGCAAGCTGCACTGTTTGGCGGCTACGACATCCAGCTGATTCCCTTCTCGATGATCGATCACATCGACATCCTGAAGGACGGCGCCTCGGCTGTGTACGGAGCCGATGCGGTTGCCGGTGTGGTCAACTTCTTCTTGATCCACAAATTCCGTGGTTTGGAAATTGGAGGCACTTACGGAGACACAAACCTCGGGGCATCCAACGAAATGAATGAATGGGAGACGTGGTTGAAAGCCGGCACCGGCGACGACAAGACCGATATTGTCGTGATCGCCGATTTCTACCAGCGTGGCGGGGGCGTCTTCAGTCGCGACCGCGACATCTCTGCCAACGCGAATGCGGTTCCATTTGGAGGATTCGACAATCGCAGCAGCAATCTCCCTGGCAAAGTGGGTACACCGGTCGGAAGCTTTCGCCTGATCCCCAAGTTGTTTTTCAGCGACAAGTCCCCGAGGCCGCATTCGGCTCCTAACGCCGAAACTTCTCCATTTTATACCCTCCCGGGTGCGGTACCCGGCATTATAAACGGTACGCCCGGGGACGGGGACTACATCGCCTACAACTTCGCCGCTGTCACGCCATTGCTGCCTCCAGCAGATCGCCAGGTCGTCTATGGTTCCTTCACCCGCGATATATGCGATAAATACCTGACCATATTTGCCGATTTCAAGGTGGCGCGGTCGTTTTTTGATTCCTCCGCCGCTGCCGTGCCGTTCCTGCCTGACCCGTTTAAGAACCCCGGCCAGGCCGTTGGCGTTAGTGGCAGTTCGGGTGGGATTAGTGTCCCAATTCAAAATCCATTTAACCCATTCACCGTGGCTGACGCGACCTGGATATCGCCTAGTGGGGAATT
>JBKPLX010000018.1:0-13997 GCA_046731855.1 Verrucomicrobiota bacterium
GCCTCTTTTTCTTCGCTGATTTTTTCTTTGCTGCTTTCTTTTTCTTCGCCATCGACTAATTCCCCCCTTTCATCCGCAACACGCGCGGAACTCTGTGAAGAGTTGGGAATGACTTCACTTAAACGAGTTCAGTTAATCACCACATTTTTTTTGTCAAACGTTTTTGTTGCGAAAATTGAAAATATTTTTACG
The DNA here is from genome assembly GCA_046731855.1 of Verrucomicrobiota bacterium. Taxonomy (GTDB): domain Bacteria; phylum Verrucomicrobiota; class Verrucomicrobiia; order Chthoniobacterales; family UBA10450; genus Udaeobacter. The sequence goes on from JBKPLX010000018.1 coordinate 193, forward strand.
AGCTCGCGCGCGATAATCTTTTTTGGCGCGCGAGAAATTTTCTTTTTTTCGTCGTCTCGAAACAAAATCGTCACTTCATTTACATCGCTCTCCATTCCCGAATCTGCGTTACTTACATCGTTTGCGACGATGATGTCGCAATTCTTCGCACGCAGCTTCTTAGTAGCGTTTTCTTCCAGGTGATCTGTTTCCGCAGCGAAACCGACGAGAACGAATTGTCGATCCTGTTTCTGGCCTAACGAGTCGAGAATGTCGCGCGTGGGAATTAGTTCGAGCGAGAACTTCGCGCCGCTCTTTTTGATTTTTGTGGACGAAACGTTTACCGGCTTGTAATCCGCGACGGCGGCGCACAAGACGCATATGTCGCATTCGTCTGCATGCCGGTGGACCGCCTCAAACATGTCGTCGCTGGTCGAAACAGAAATCAACTTTGCATTGTGCGGCGGCTCAAGATTCACAGGACCTGAAATCAGGACGGTCCCGTGCCCTGCCGCGAGCGCCGCTTCAGCGATGGCGTAGCCCATTTGACCGGATGAGCGATTCGAAATGTAACGAACCGGATCGATCGGCTCGCGCGTGGGCCCGGCCGTGATGAGGAATCTCACGCTATCAAATTATCCTGGCGAGCGAGCAGGAACTCCGCACGGAACGCGATGTCGTTCACTTTCCAAAGTCTGCCTATGCCTTCGTAGCCGCACGCAAGCATTCCTTCTTCTGGTCCGATAAAATCAACGCCGCGCGCTTTTAATTTTTCCACGTTATCCACTGTAGCAGGATGCTCCCACATTTTTCCATTCATCGCCGGCGCGAGCAGAATCGGAGCGCGCGTTGCGAGCGCGATGGCTGCCAGCGGATGATCGGCCAGACCGTGCGCCAGTTCGGCGATGATGTGCGCTGTGGCAGGGGCGATCAATAACAGGTTCGCGCGATCGGCCAGCTCGATGTGCCCAGGCCGCCAACTTTCCTTTTCGTCAAAGAAACTGGTCGTGACAGGATTTTTTGAAAGCGTCTGCAACGTGAGTGGAGAAATAAATTCAGTCGCATCCGGTGTCATAACGGCAAAAACTTCGTGGCCTTGTTTGACCAGCAAACTGGCGAGCTCAGCAGATTTGTATGCGGCAATCGAGCCGGTTACACCGAGCACAACCGATTTCGAACCCGGCCGAATACGCACAACTTTTCGGCCGCTCCCTTTGTCGCGTTTCCTTTTTGGGTCTCTGCCTTCTGCGATCATTTCTCGATCAAACGCCGGCTCAAATAACTCTCTGCATCCATGATTTGCCGGAACCTCTGCAAATCTTCCTCCACCGATCCACTTATAATAGTATAGCGATAGTCTCGCCAATGTTCCATTTCCCGGGCAGCGGTGGCTAGCCGAGAATCGATCTGCTCCGCGGTCTCCGTTCCCCGCTTTATCAGGCGCCTCCGCAATTCCTCGAGATCCGGAGGCATGATGAAAACGTCGGCCAAAGCATCTTTGATAAGTGGATCGCCAGAGTTGCGAATAGTGGCGGCGCCTTGCGTATCAATGTCGATCAAAACATCCTTTCCACGCTTTAGATTTGTCACGATCGGCTCGCGTAACGTGCCGTAATGGTCTCCGTGTACCAGCGCGTGCTCCAGAAAATCTCCTTTTGCGATTTGTTCGCGAAACTCTGCCCCGGAAATAAATTGATAATCTTCTCCGTCAATTTCACCGGCTCGCGGCGCTCGTGTCGTGCAGGAGATGGAATAAAAAAGATTGGGGGTTCGACGAATTCTTTCAACGAGCGTCGTCTTACCTGCGCCTGATGGAGCAGAAACCACAAAAAGAATTCCGTGGCGGCTGAATGTTTTACTCAAGATTTTGGGCTTGCTCGCGAATCTTCTCCAGTTCCGCCTTGCAAGCGATCACGCGCTGAGAAATTGCCGCGTCGTTTGCTTTTGCGCCGAGCGTGTTGAGCTCCCGAAACATTTCCTGGGTGATGAATTCCAGTGTGCGCCCCACCGGATCCTTGCTGCGCAGATGGTGCGCGAATTGGGCGAGATGACTTTCCAGACGGACCAGTTCTTCAGATACATCTGCGCGATCAGCAAAGAACGAGATCTCCTTCAACAAACGTTCATCGTCACTGGCGATCGGCAGGCCGGCTTTCTGGATGCGTTCGAGAAGGACGGTACGATATCTCTTGACCACATCGGGATGAAATGTGCGGATTTCGTTGAGTTTTCTGCGAATTGCTTTCAGGCGATGGATCAAGTCCTTGGCCAGATGTTTCCCTTCGCGTTCGCGCATTTTGATTAAATCGGCCAGGGCACCGCGTAATGCACGATCGATGGCCGGCCAGGCTTCCTCCGGGTCAAGCGCCTGTTCAGGAAAGCGCATCACTCCGGGAGCCTGCAGAATTGTGCTGATCGTGATTTCCCCTGGGGCGTTCAATTCCTTTTGCAATGCCCGCATCGCTTCGTGATAAGAGCGGGCCAACTCGGTGTCGAGCGCCAGGTTGCGCGTACCATTTGGGCCACTGTGAAGAACGATCGTGGCATTTGTCCGGCCGCGCGAGATATTTTCATTGATCGTCTGGCGAATGCGCGGTTCCAGCTCTCCGAGGTCGCGCGGCAAATTGATCACGATATCACTCTGCTTTCGGTTCACCGAGTTGAGCTCAACCCCAAATTTTCGGCCGGCGTGGACCACTTCAGCGCGGCCATATCCAGTCATGCTTCTCATAGCTGATGCAAAAGCTTATCGCAGAGAAAGGTTCAACGTTCAATGCAAAGGAGCGAAAGCGAAACGAACACGACGGCGTTGAAAAGCGAACAGGCGTCCAGTATGCACGCGTGTGAATCACTGGCAGCGGGAGCTTGTTGCATGCGTGATCTTCGTGATTACATACGCTCTCATCAGTGGGCGGCAACTTAAGATTCTGCCTTTGAACCGCCCGGCTGCCGCGTTGTTAGGGGCGGTACTGATGATCGCGACCGGCGTGATGACGCCGGAGCGCGCGTATCGGGCCATCAACTACGATACGCTGGTATTGCTGCTCGGCATGATGCTCATCTCGGCCTATCTTTATCTTGCGCATTTTTTCGAATGGGCGGCGGACCTCGTTCTTAATTTCTCACGAACGCCAGCGCGCCTTCTGCTCTATATCGCCCTCACTTCGGGACTTCTCTCCGCAGTACTGGTTAACGATACGATTTGTTTGATGCTCACGCCGCTCGTCGTGGCAGTCATCAGGCGCGGTAAGCTGCCGCTGTTACCGTACCTCGTTGCGCTTGCGACCAGCGCCAACATCGGCAGCGTAGCGACGCTGGTCGGGAATCCGCAAAACATGATTATCGGCCATTTCTCGGGCATTTCGTTTGCAGAATTTTCGCGCGCATTACTGCCAGCGGCGATTGCTGGACTGGCCATTAATTTTTTCACTTTGCGTTTTGGTTTTCGAAAAATGTTACGAGAGACAGCAATTGATCGTGCCGAACGCACGGTTCCAAAACTCGAACGCAGTTTGTTCGTACTTGTTTGCATCGTGCTCGTATCGATCTTTGCCGGTTTCCTGGCCGGCCTGAACCTAGCATGGACAGCGATGGCCGGTGCGGCACTTGTGATGGTACTCGCGCGACGCGACACGCATGACGTGCTTAAGCTGGTCGATTGGCATTTGCTCCTTTTTTTCGCGGCGCTATTCGTTGTGGTCGACGGCTTAAGCGATACCGGCCTGCCAAACGCGATTTACTCGCGATTGCAGCCGATCTTTGGATCAAGCCCGCCGGTGCAAGCGGTGAACCTCACCTGGTTTTCCGTAGTGGGATCGAACGTCTTCTCAAACGTACCGTTCGTGTTAGTGGCAGGAAATTGGATCACGCGATTTACGGACCCGGTTTTGATGTGGAAAGTGCTTGCGCTTGCGACGACGTTTGCCGGGAATCTAACAATTGTTGGGTCGGTGGCCAACATGATCGTGGTGGAATCAGCGCGAGATCATATCCAGGTTGGTTTTTGGGATTACGCGCGCTTTGGAATTCCGATCACCATTCTGACGACCGCCGCCGGTGTGGCCGTGCTGCTTGTTTTGCGCTAAGGAGGGCTTGCGCTGCGCGCCGATGAGGCGATGGCATCGCGATGTCGTCGATGGATTCAAACCAGTGCTGCGTCGGAGAAATTTTGTTTGGTATTGCACGACTGTACACCACAAACGCTATCCGATGATGGGTGAACGGAAATGTAGATCTGTATAGCGGCTGGTCAGAAGCTCCTGGTTTGAACCGCGGCAAAATCCACATGCCACGCCAACGTGAGGATGATTGTTCGAGCAGGACCCTGTCGTTACTAACGACAAATGCGTGTCTTTCGATAAGTCGCGTTGTGCGCGGTTTGGATTTCTTGATTGGCAGGGCTCCGGGATTTTTTGCGCGGCAGAATTTCTTCACCGGGCAGACGCCGCATTTCGGTTTAGCTGGCAGGCAAACAAGGGCACCCAGATCGATAAGCGCGGAATTATAACGCGCTCCGTTGCGCTTCGGGACAAGTCGCGCGGCAAATGTCCAGAGTTTTTCGCGGCCGATTGCGGAATCGATTGGCGCGCGCATATCGAGCAACCGGGCCAGAACACGCGAGCTATTGGCTTCGACGATTGGGACCGGTTGATTGAAAGCAAAGGTTGCGACTGCGTTTGCGATATAGCGGCCAACGCCCGGCAATTGGCGAATCGCACCGATGTCGCCGGGCAAGGTTCCGAGGTGCCGATCCCGCACGATACTGGCGGCGGCACGAAGGTTTCGCGCCCGGTTGTAATAGCCGAGCCCCTGCCACGCGTGGAGGACATCGTTTTGCGAAGCGCACGAGACTGAAGCGAAATCAGGAAATCGATGGAGCCATTTATTATAATACGGAATTACCGCGGCGACCTGAGTTTGCTGGAGCATGAATTCGGACACGAGAATGGCATAAGGATCGCGGGTCTTGCGCCACGGGAAGTCACGGCCATGACGGCAAAACCAGCGGAGAAGAGAGCGGCGGAACGCTCCAAAGTTTCGACGTGAGCTCACACTTCGCACGACAGGCTTGTAGCTTGTCATGTCGAGCAGAGTCGAGACATCTCCAAATGTTTTAGAGATTCCTCCAGCCTTGGCATGAAGCTACAGCTTGGCAGGCGAGTTCGTTCGGAATGACAAACGGTTTGAGCGTCGAACACCTGCGGCCCCACGGGCTTGCCGAAGGCGGGTTGAGCGTTGAGCGTTGAGCGTTGAATTCCTACACCCACACGCTCACGCAAGAACAGGTCGCAAAGCTGCGGGCTTTGCTCGAAGAACGCGGCTTCAAGTTCGCGCCGAAGGAATGGACGATTTTCTTCGCGCAAAAAAACAAATTGAGCGTGGCGGTGTACGAGAAAGGACCAAAGGTGCTCGTGCAGGGAAAAGGAGTGGAGGAATTCGTGCAATTTGAGCTGGAACCGAAAATTCTCGGGGAAGCCAAACTGGGCTACGAAGAAGTGCATTCGCCGGAAATGTTCCAGCCGCACTTTGGTGTGGACGAAAGCGGTAAGGGGGATTTTTTCGGCCCGCTGGTGATCGCGGGCGCGTACGTCGACCGGGGAATCGCGCGCAAACTTCTCGACGCCGGTGTCGTGGACAGCAAACGGATCAGCTCGGATGCGCGGATTCGCACTTTAGCAGACACCATCCGGAAAAGCTCGCTGGGTCTGGTGGAGTCGGTTCTGATTGGGCCGGCGAAGTACAACGAGCTCTACGAGAAATTTGGCAATTTAAACAAACTGCTTGGGTGGGGACACGCGCGGGTGATCGAGAATTTGCTGGCGCAAAAGCCCGATTGCCCAAGGGCGCTCTCCGATCAATTTGCGGACGAGCGCGTGGTGGAGCAATCGTTGTTGCGGCACGGAAGAAAGATCAACATCGAGCAGCGTCCAAGAGCAGAATCGGATATTGCGGTGGCGGCCGCGTCGATTCTCGCGCGTGAGGCGTTCATTAATTGGCTGGAGCGTAAAGGGAAGGAGATCGGTTTGAGGTTGGACCGGGGAGTGTCGTCGGCAGTGAAAGAAAGCGCCAAAAAACTCGTAGAAATGAATGGGCCGGGCGCGCTGCGCGCGGTGGCCAAGGTTCACTTTCGCACCGCCTACGAAACGGCGCCGGACTATTATCCCGCTCCAACTCCGCGGGAAAATTGGACCGGTCCACGCCTGCGTCGCCGCGACCGGCCCGAGGCGACTGATTAGTTAACGCGTTAAGAGATTGGATCGCTAATCGGGTGCCGTATTGGCGCAGCAGGACGCTTTTCCAGACCGTTTGGCCTTCTGGTCGAAGGCCTTACCCGGTTTAAAAAATCGCGTTTTTGTGCTTCATTGCCACCACAAGAGCAACACGGAACGAATACTACAATAGATATGGCAAAATTAACCAAGCGCGACATCGTCGTCGCTATCAGCAACCAAACAGGTATGGTCCAGCATCAAGTCTTCGATGTAGTGCAGCGGACGCTTGATAAAATTACCGACAGTCTCGCTAACAATATCCCAGTTGAATTGCGCAATTTTGGCGTTTTTCAGCCGCGTCTGACCAAGCCGCGAGTCGGTCGAAACCCGAACCAGCCCGGAAGCAGTTTTGTGATTCCGCCACGTGCCACGGTGAAATTCAAGGCCGGGAAGATTATGCGCCAACGCGTTGAGAAGCTTTCACGAGAATTGAAGGAAGCGGCAGAGCACAGGACCAAGACGGAAACGACCGCAGCGAACGGCGGGTAGGGGAAACGCTAAGGGCTCAACTCCACTAAGGCGCTACGAGAGCAGATTCTGAATCGTCTTTTCCAAGCGCTCAAAATTGATCGGCTTGGTGAGGTGCTCCGAAAATCCTGCCGCTCTGGCTTGGATTACGTCTTGTTCTGTTCCAAAGCCGCTCAGTGCGATTCCGGGCAAGTTTTTGTTGAGACGCACTTCACGCATTAAATCGTAACCGCTGCGGTCCGGTAATCCGATGTCGCTGATGAGCAGATCGAAATCCTGTGTGCGCACTTTCTCCGCAGCCTGGTCGGCGGAATGCGCTACCGTAATTTCATAACCACGGCGCTCCAGCATCCGTTTCATGCCGATGCAAGTGTCATGATGATCGTCCACCAGCAGGACGCGTCGATGCCTTGCAACGGCCAATTCTTGCTCCGGGCCTGTCGGTTGATCTTGCTTCTCGCCGTCGGCGTCGGCCGGTGTGACCACGGTACTTAGTACCAGCGAAAATGTGGCACCCTGATCCTTTCCGGAACTTTCGACACGAATTTTTCCGCCATGCGCGTCGATCAGCGCTTTTGAAATCGCTAGGCCTAGTCCAAGTCCTCCAAAGCGCCGGGTAATTTCTGTCTGTCCCTGTTCGAACGCATTAAAGATTTTATCGATCTTTTCCGGCTCGATGCCGATACCCGTGTCGATAATTCGAACCTCAATCTTGCCCGGTGAGGAGTTGAGCGTTTCGATGGTGATCCGGCCTTTTTCGGGTGTAAATTTCACACTGTTCTTGATCAAATTCCAAAAGACCTGTTGTAGTCGCGCCGGATCCCCTTCCACGTGGGTTTGAGTGGCGCGGAGATGAAATTCTGCTTCGAGATTTTTGGCAGCGATTTCCTCCCGACATATTTCATAGGCGCGCTGCAGGAGTTGATGCACGCAAATCGGTTCAAAGCTCAGTTGCAACTTGCCCTTGGCAATGCGGGTCACGTCGAGCAAATCGTCAATAAGCCGTGCTTCCAGCTCGACGTTACGCCGGACTACCTCGAGCGCTTCCCTGACGGGAGGGGAGTCTGGGAGTTCGGCTTCCAACTCACCGACCATCGCAATTACCGGCGACAGTGGACTTCGTAGCTCATGAGACAGCAATGCCAGGAATTGATCTTTTGCGGCATTCGCACCGATCAATTCCTGCCGAAGTGTGACATCCCGAGTCTTGTCTTCGACCAGATAAAGCACGCCTTGAATGGTTTCCTGCGAGCCTTGCAGCCGGAGCAAACTGATATTCAAAAAATGCGTCATACCCGTCTTATCCTTCAGCGGGTGTTCAATTAGTTGAAATGGTGTTCCAAAGGTAAGTACTCTCTCGATCGCCCCGTCCGGAGCGATCTTCACGTCGTCGTAGGTAGTTTCCGTGATATCGCGACCGGGTGATACGTCGCCAAAACGTTCCGCCATCTGGCCAAACGCATGGTTGGCATGGAGGAAACGGCGAGAAGCCGGATCGATGAAAGCGATGCCACTGGGCATGTTCGCCAGCATTTTTTCGTTGAAGATGACTTCGCGCTCCAGCCGCTGCTTGGCTTCCAGCTGCCGCTGATAATACGCGCTGCCTAGCCACGCGAAGACCGCAGTCAGAACGATCAACCAGGCTGCCAGAACAGTCATTCGTCCCAAGAGATCATGAACTGGTTTGTAGGCCAGGGTCTTCGGCTGAATCACTACGGCGACCCAACCGGTGGATTCAATCGGGCTGAAGGAATAAAGATTACCGTGCCGCTCGAAATGTCCGCTCTTGGCCTGGTTGATGTCGTTGATCAACTCTTCATTTGCCTTCGGCGCAGGTGTCGCGGGGTTTGGTTTGAAATCGCTGGCGAAAAGCGCCGCCCCATTTTGGTCGAGTACCTCGAAAAGAAGCCGATCTGAAAATTCAATCGTGGACAGGCGCCGGCCAATTCTTTCCACCAAAACGGAAACTCCGACATAACCGAGGATGGTCCGGTCCGGCCCACGCACGGCGCCGACGATATCGGTGACTGGCCGGTTATCCGACAGTCTGGGATGAATTGCCGAGACAAAGGTTGCGTCCGCCGCAGCCGCTTGCCCGCGCCAGTACTCGGAGCCGAAATCCTTGCCGATCATCTCTGAAGCGGTGGGGATCGACGCGATCAAGTCGCCGTTCGTGCCGGTGATGAACATTCCGTCGATCTGGGGGTGTGAATAAAACGCCGAGTTAAGCCACTGTTGAGTCAGCTGGGGATTCGGCGCGCTTAAACTTTTCACCATTTCTGGGAGCGTCTGATAGTATTCAATAACGCTGCTACTGCGGCTCAGGTCATGGGCGACCAGGTGTGCCACCAATTGAATTAGGGTTTGCCGATCGCGCAGGATTCTGGATTCCAGGGTGTCGCGGAGGATCGTATAGGAAACAATGAGCGTCAGGATCGACGGGATCCATCCTGCCAGAAGAATAGGAAAGATGATCTTGAAGCGCTCGAAACGGTCGCGCCTTCGTTTCGTCATTATGTCTCCCAACTGATGCTGCCGGTTGCGAAAATTGGCCCAACACGGTTACTCTGCTCGCCGCTCCAGGCAAGGATGAATGTCTCCAGCAACAGCCAGGATGGAATGATCGGGTCAGTTCAATCCGCACGAAAAAATCTGCCCGGCCTTTGACAATCAAAGAGATTGCCAGACCGTTCGCCCTCCCAATTACGAAATCGAGAGGAGATTGTTGTGTATCAACAGAATGCGGCGGCAATTTTCAGAGGCAAAACTACGATTTTTGAATTGACGCACATGGTGAAAGCGGCATCATGTCGGGCTTACTGCCTCAACGATTGGCAGCTGTAGAACTCCCATGCAAGGAAGCCTCGGACACATTATCTGGTCGATTTGTTATCTGGGTGTGCTCATCGGACTGTCCGCCTATGGCGTCCATCGCTATTTCATCATCTATCTGTACCTCAAAAACCGGAAGCGGGCGCCGTTCCCGGCGCGTCATTTTGAAAAGTTGCCAAAGGTCACGATGCAGCTTCCGATCTTTAACGAAGTGTATGTCGCCGAGCGTTTGCTTCGTTCTGTGAGCGAATTGGATTATCCACGCGAGCTTCTGCAAATCCAGGTCCTGGACGATTCAACCGACGAGACCCGCGAGATCACCGCGGCGTGCGCGAAAGAACTACAACAGCGTGGGTTCAATGTTCAGCGCATTCATCGAGTCGACCGCACTGGTTTCAAGGCCGGCGCGCTGGCGATAGGGCTCGAAGCTGCTGAAGGCGAATTCGTATGTATCCTGGACGCCGATTTTGTTCCGCAAAAGGATTTACTGCAGCGAACGATCCATTACTTTACCGACCCAAAAGTGGGAATGATTCAAACTCGCTGGGGACACTTGAATCGCGGTTATTCGTTGCTCACGCGCATGCAGGCAATCTTTTTGGACGGACACCTTTTGCTGGAACAAACCGCTCGCAGCCGCAGCGGCCGGTTTTTCAACTTCAATGGAACCGCCGGACTGTGGCGACGTTCTTGTATCGAGCAAAGCGGAGGCTGGCAATACGACACGTTGTGCGAAGATCTCGACCTTAGCTATCGTGCCCAGCTCGCAGGTTGGAAATTTATCTATCTTTCGGACGTTGTGACTCCGGCCGAGCTGCCGGTGGACATGAATGGCTTCAAGTCTCAGCAGCATCGCTGGACGAAAGGCTCTGTTCAAACCTGTAAGAAATTATTGCCCACCATTTGGCGCAGTCGTCTTTCGTTTCCGATCAAGCTCGAAGCCACCGGGCATTTGATGTCTAACTTCGCCTATCTGCTGCTTGCTTGTCTCTGTGTGCTTTTGCACCCCTCATCCGGAGGACCTCAGGGTGGGTGGCTGCGTACACTGCTGATTGATGTTCCGATCTTTCTCGCAGCATCGGCTTCGGTGGCGGTTTTTTATATTTGTGCCCAGCGCGAGCTGCATCCACGGACATGGATGAAAGAGATTCTCTTTTTGCCATGCCTGCTTGCGTTGGGAATTGGTCTTTCGCTCAATAACGCTCGGGCAGTTCTGGAAGCGCTCATCAACCACAAGTCCGACTTCACGCGCACACCCAAGTATGGCATTGAACGAAGGTCGCAAGCATGGCGCAGCTGCAAATACCGGCCGCTCAAATCAGCCCTTCCGCTGGCGGAACTGGGTTTCGCAATCTATTTCACGTACTTCGTAATTTTCGCGATCGCGCATGGCCAGTTTTTCTCAGTGCCGTTCCTGCTGATGTTCCAGTGCGGTTTTCTTTACGTCTGCGTCTCTTCCTTCAGCAGTCGCTGGTCAAAAATTAATTTTGGCAGATCAGGTGCGGGCGACGCAATTCCCGCGTGACAAATTCAAATTTGTCGAGTAAAGAAGTTGCCCATGCTTCGGACCCTGGCAGTAATTTTTAGTTTCATTTCAATTGCGCCTGTCTTCGCTATCACGCCGGTGGATTCATCCAGCCAGCTGATTATTAGCGTGCGTGATCAGAAGCTGATGCTCGTGCAGAACGGCGGGAAAGTGGCGACTTACCCAGTGTCCACCTCCATGTTCGGTCTTGGCGATTACTGGGGACGAATGACAACTCCTCTAGGTTACCTCGCCGTCGAGAAAAAAATCGGTGATAACGTTCCGACGGGCGCCGTCTTCCACAATCGACGATTAACTGGCGAAGTTCTGCAGCCCAATGCTCCTGGTCGCGACCCGATAACCACGCGCATCATCTGGTTGCGCGGACTGGAAGCGCAAAACGCGCATGCCTTTAAGCGGTGTATTTACATTCACGGAACGCCGCAGGAGAAGAACATCGGGCGACCAGCCAGTTACGGGTGCATTCGAATGAAGTCGAGCGACGTTGCCGAGCTTTATGATCGCGTTCCGCTTGGCGCGCTAGTGCAGATTACCCCTGAGCACTTGCCGAAAGTGGGAAAGGCACCGCGATCGCAACCAATTAACACTTTCGTGTCCGCGAGCGCGAAACCTCAGAACCAGGAGCAGACAGGATCTCCCGGCGCGACGCTCACGGTCGACGAAATGCGATCGGGTGGGGCGCTTGCTGCCCAGCGTCAAAAATTGAAGCTCGAATTGAATAAACGCTTGTAGCGCTCAGCCCTTCGATCGGAGCGCCGTCTGCGCGGCGGCACTTTAATTCAGATCTCGAAAACCTTGAGGGTTGACAATCGCGATGCGCTCGCGAGCATGCAGGTCCAAGCTTTTTTGATTACAATGGCCAATACAAGATCAGCCGGCAAACGCGCTCGCCAGACAGTGAAACGATCGCTTCGCAATCGCAGCGTTGTGACACATCTTCGAACAATGCATAAGACAGTGCGCTCCGAGCAAACGCGGGGTCCGGAGCAAATCCGCGCGCTTGTCTCAGCTATCGATAAAGCTGCCAAACGTGGGATCATCCACCGGAATGCTGCGAATCGGCGCAAAGCGCGGCTGACCAGGGCTCTCGCCGGGGCCAAGTAGTTCTAGCCGCCTCGCTGCGCAAGGAGTGACGTTGATGTGTTTGCAGTGCGTACCTGCGCGTTCCACAGAGACGCGGCTACGGCAAATGCCCTTTGCATATCCGGCCGGACGGATAGATTCTTCCAAATGATTCCTGCGCTCCTTCTCATCGTGGCGGCGATCGCATTTCGTATCGCGACCGGGTTCTTCGGACACAGCGATTCCGTCGGGTGGATGAACTTCGCGCCCATGGCCGCCATCGCACTCTGCTCTGCCGCTTACTTCCCGTGGAAGTACAAATTCACTGTCCCCATGATCGCGCTGCTGATCTCGGATGTCGTGTTGGACGCCCACTATGGCTTTTCACTCGTTAGTCCGTTCGTAATCTCGCACTACATTGGCTTTGCAATTGTCAGCTGTCTCGGGTTGCTCCTGCAAAGCCGCCCTTCGTGGAAAACGCTCCTGCCTGCGTCACTCGCCGCGTCGCTTACCTTCTACCTCGTGACCAATTGCGTGTCGTGGATCTACGATCCCGGTTATGCGAAGAATTTTGCCGGACTTATTCAATCGCTGACTGTTGGCTTGCCTCAATTCAGCGCGACACCAAGCTGGATGTTTTTCCGCAATTCACTGCTCAGCGATCTACTCTTCACTCTGCTTTTTGTTGTTTGTATGAACGTTGGCCGAAGCGCGGAGGGCTCGCGCGCGCGTGCCGCGGTTCCGCGCGCGGCCTAAGCCCTCATGCAGCCGGTGGAGCAGCGCGACGAAGTCGAGATGCTCTCGCTGATGCTGTTGATTCGGCGTTTCGAGGAACGCGCCAGCCAGCAGTATCAAGCGCAGAAGATTGGTGGTTTTTGTCACCTTTACATTGGGCAGGAAGCCGTCGTCACCGGCGCGATCGCTGCTGTTCGCAACGATGACTACATCATCACCGCCTACCGCGATCATGCTCACGCGCTTGCTCGAGGCACAACCGCGGATGCATGCATGGCCGAGCTCTTTGGAAAGGAGACAGGCTGCTCGCGCGGCCTGGGTGGTTCGATGCATTTTTTCGACAAGCAACACCACATGTACGGAGGTCACGCCATCGTCGCAGCTCACGTTCCGCTTGCGGTTGGATTGGCTTTCGCCATCAAGTATCGTGGCGAAGATCGCGTAACGCTTTGCTTCTTTGGTGACGGCGCGATTAATCAGGGCGCCTTCCACGAAGCGTTGAATCTCGCGGCTCTTTATAAATTGCCCATCGTTTTCATTTGTGAAAACAACTTGTTCGCTATGGGCACTTCTGTGAAGCGATCAACCTCGCTCAGGCAAATCGTCGATCGAGCAGAGGGCTATGATATTCCCGGAGAGATCATCGATGGAATGAACTTTCGCGAAGTCCGCGACAAGGTGGCCGAGATTGTAGATTCCATCCGAAAAGAACCCCATCCGGCGTTTTTGGAAATGCGGACCTATCGTTATCGCGGCCACTCGATGTCGGACCCGGCAAGTTACCGGACGAAACAGGAACTGGAGAAGTATCGACTCGATGATCCGATCACACGCTTGCGTGCGCAGCTCACTCGCGAGGGAAAATTGACTAACGAACAATTCGATCTGCTCGATAAACGAGCGAAAGAGAC
>JBKPLX010000019.1:0-9674 GCA_046731855.1 Verrucomicrobiota bacterium
CCTGCCCGCCGTTGCCTCGGCGAAGGCGGGTTCTTTAATCTGCGTGTCTTATTTGGCCTGTTTATAGCCCTGGCCGGGGTCTCGCTGGCGCTGCTGGCCACAGCAAATCCGTCCAAACCAAACGTAGCGCCGTCGCAGCAGAAGTATAAGGTCATCACCAAGTCCCAGAACATTAGCCCGCTCGTGCCACCGGGATTTGACTGTTCCAAGATTCGCCAGCTGGGCATCGACAAGATGGAAAACCTGCGGGCCGGCGCCATAATGATTTTCTGCGGCGAAGCAAGGGGAGGTTCAGCTTCCCCTAGCCACCGCGCCTTCTCCCATGTTGTTCAAAACCTGATGGCACCCGTGGCCTATGGCGGCACGGACGTGGACTTGGTTACTGGTACGGAGACCCCTCCGCACGTTATTCAGTCGGAGACCTACACTACGGCTAACCCGGATAATCCGGACGAGGTTATCGTTGCTTTCAACGACTCCCGAGGCGCGGACACCAACCAGTTCTCTGGCGCATCGGCTTCTACCGACGGTGGCAACACATTTACCCGCATTACCACCGCTGGCGGTCAAGGTCCCTTCCCCAATACCTTTGGCGACCCGGTTATTCTGTACAACAAGCCAACCCAGACTTGGTTCACAGTCTGGATCGACGGGAATGGGAGTTGCACCATGGGCGGGTACAAGTCCACCACTCCTGAGGACCCAAATAGCTGGACCCATTTCTGCGTTCACAATAACGGCGGCGACGACCGCGAGTCTGGCTGGGCAGACAACAACCCAGCCTCTCCCTTCTTCGGGAACATGTATATTTCCTGGAACGACTTTAACGCTCCCAACGCAAACATCTTCGTTTCGCGCTCCACTGACAATGGTCTTACCTGGAGCAGCGCAATCATGGTGAGCACCCAGGCTACCTTCATCCGCAACACGCAGATCACGGGTGACATGTCAGGCAACGGGATCCTCTACATCGCCGGCATGGACGAAGGCGGCGGTAACTTTCCGCACAACGACACCAACCTGATCTTTAAGTCCACTGACGGCGGTGCCAGCTGGAGTAACACCTACACCGGCTCGCCCTTCCCCGGACCAGGCGTAACCGCTTGTAGCGACAACTCGTACTTCTCCTGCATGTTCCCCGATCAGGGTGGCTTCTGGCGGCACGAGGGTTGGGGTGAGCCTGCTGCATTCAACAATGTGGTTAGCCTTGTCTATGCCCAGCAGGGCACTAGCAGTGATCCTGGCGACGTCTATTACATTCGCTCGACCGACGGCGGTGTGACCTTTAGCGCGCCTTTGAAGTTAAACACCGATGCCACGACCCGTCCTCAGTGGCAGCCTAACTTGTCGGTTAGCCCGACTGGCAGTTTGTTGGCGACGTGGTATGACGCGCGCGAGAGCGCCAACTGCGCGAAGGGTGACCCAAATGTTCCCTGTTACCGGATGTGGTCGCGCAAGTCCAACGACAACGGCGCAAGCTGGTTGCCTGACGATATGCTCTCGGACGTAGTCAGCCCCCTGCCAGGACAAAGCGACCCGAACATCGTGACGGGCTACGCGGGCGACTACGACTATGGCGCTGCGTTGCTAACCAAGCATGTCACTTCATGGGTGGACGGGCGGGTGCCTATCAGTGGCCAATCCCAGCAGGATGCCTTTACCGACAGCGAGCTGGCAGGATTGTCGGTCACTACCACTGACCCGGCCTGTAACAGTGTGATATTTACTCAGCCGACTGACTTCACTATCAACGTGAGCGTTGCGGTGGATCCGAATACTCTGGAAGGGAGCGATTTTACTGTGAACGGAACGCCGGCGAACAGCGTCGACTATACCCCAGGGGTGACCACCATGACCTTCCACTTCGACAACACGCCGGTAACAAACCAGGGTGAGCAGACGATGCATATTCCCGCTGGCGCATTTAACAGTGCTTCGAACGGCCTGCCGGTGCAGGAATTCCAGTGCACATTCCGCTACGACGCCACGCAGTTACAAGTAACTTCGACCAACCCACCGGTTGGCGCCACCTTCACAGGGCCAGCGATGGCCATGTATGACGTGAACTTCAGCGAAGAGGTCGATCCAAACTCAGTCTCCACAGGCAGTCTGCAGTTGAGCGGCATCGCCGCCACAGTGACGAATGTTCAAGTGATTAACAACAACATGACTGCAGAGTTTACGATCAATTTTACCGCCGTCATTGGAGGCACGCTAACGGCGAGTATCCCCGCCGGCGCGATCACCGATCAGTTTGGTAATCCTAACGCTGCGTTCTCGGGCAACTACCAATATAATGCAAACTTCTGCGATAGCGCGCTCATCCAAAACGAAGGATTCGAGACCGGTAGTTTCCCACCCTGGGCAATCGACGGGTTCAGCAATCCGCCGGTAATCACGACAGACAACCCACACAGCGGGACTTTCTCGGTGCTGGCGGGCCGGGTTAGCGGACCCGAGCCAAACGGGAACAGCTCGTTCTATCAACAGTTCGGGCCGGTGCCGGTCAACGCCATTTTGAGCTTCTGGCACTGGGACTTCACCACCGACACCATCGCCTTCGATTGGCAGGACGCTTATATTACCAATACCAATGGCGCCATCTTGCAAACCATCTTTCACCAATGTGAAAATGGGCAGACTTGGCTCAATACCACGGTGGACATGTCACCGTATGCGGGCCTAACCGTGCGCGTCAAGTTCGTGGTGCATCAGAATGGGGCCGACGACCTGACCGGGATGTACGTGGACGATGTGGTGCTAGCCACGCCGTGCGCTTCAACACCAACACCTACGCCTACTGCGACACCGAGGGCGACGCCAAGGCCGCGGCCTACGCCCTTCCCTCGGCCGACGCCGTGAGGTGGTTAAGAATAAGTAGCGATTAGTGAAGCGGGAACTCGCGAGGCAACTCGCGAGTTCCCTGCTTTAAGGAGGCTGGCCCGCATTCTCTTGATCCGTGTTATCCGCGAGCGGAGCTGCTGGGAGCAGCCACACAGAAGGTAAAGCCGCGAAGCGTAGCGGCGAGCGAGGCGGGAGCCGTGAGAGTTTCAAAGCCGTAGCTCTTAAGCTTTCTACAGAAGGCAACGAAGAAAACGAAGGCTGGAGATTCCGGGATCCTACAGCGAAACGTCGCTGGTTCCGGTTCCTTCTGCTTTATTAGCGCCCGGCAGGATCATTCGACAAATCCCGTTCTTAAGAGACACCTCATGAAAGTTGATCAACAGTCCGATCGGAACATCCAGCAATTTCACGTAGCTAAAAGCTGTGCCTTGCTCGACCGATGCAAGACTCTCGACTGCCTTTAACTCAACGAGCAAACAGTCGTTCACGAGCAGATCGAAGCGCAGCGGCTCATCGAAAATAAGACCTTTGTATTGCACGCGAACTATTTTCTGCGTGGTAACCGGGATCGAACGCAATTCCAACTCGCGCAGCAAACATCGTTCGTAAATCGATTCGATCAGTCCTGGCGCTTTGTGTCGGTGGACTTCAGAGTCGCCCCGCCGATGACCTCGCCGCTAAGGCGATCCGCCCTCTGGTACAGTGGATGCATCGCGTATGGATTTTACAGAAGGCAACGAAGGAAACGGAGATCGAAATTTGTGTCGCTTTTACCCCTTCGTTAGCTTCGTTTCCTTCTGTTAAATTGTTATTGGGGGTTGCGAACGGCTTTCTTTTCTTCTGTTAAATTGCTATCGGCTGGCGCAGATCGGGCCGGCAAGCAGGATTTTTACAGAAGGCAGCGAAGAAAACGAAGATTCAATTTTGGCTTTTAACAAACCCCTTGGTTGCCTTCGTTTCCTTATGTTAATCGGCAATCAGGAGACATCCGAGAAAGATTTTTACGTAAGCTAACGAACAAAACAGAGACTTGGTGATCGGAGTTTCCTTCTGTTAAAAAATTTAAAAAAATTGTTAAGAAAAAAGTCTTGACACTGTCGGACGCACTTTACTACAAACGGCACTCCACACCCAAAACCTCAAATGCTCCTCTATGAAAAAACAAATAAACCCCACCATTAAGGCGCACCTTATTCGGAGCGCTTTTTACGTTATTCTACTGCTGGCTGTATGCGTGATTCCCTTCGCGCTCGCGCAGCAAAAAACACCTAAGCGTGGCGTTGCCGCCGGCAAAGGCAGGCCGGTCATGGCAGCCAATCGCAAAGCGGCGGCTGGCGCACCGCATGTCGCGGCGCCATCCACCGGTGCAGCCCACGCTATGGACCCGGCTCGACTTAAGGCCATGCAAGCCGCCGCCATGGCCAGCCGAGCCGCTGCCGCAGCTAAGAACCCCCGCGCGCTGTCTGGTTTAGCTGGTATTCGCAAACAAGTCGATCGGCACACCGGGCCGGCTTGCATTGTTGAGAACGGTGGTTTCGAAACCGGTGACTTAACCGGTTGGACCAACACCGGAGATACCTCGTTCACCGGCGTAGACGGCGGCAACCCGCACTCGGGAAGCTTCGCATTATTCTCCGGTCCGACTTCCAGCGACGGTTTTCTTGATCAGGTCCTCCCGACCGTGGACGGCCAAGCGTATGACGTGAGCTTTTGGCTCGAAAATGATGACGACTCTGGAACCAATCGTTTTGGGGCTTCTCTTGGTGGTGTTATTCTCGTGCCGGAGGGCGCTCAGGCCGGGTTTGGGTATACGCAATTTACTTTTACCAATGTGGTACCCGGAGCCGACGCGGACCTGCAATTCATTTTCTTCAATCCGCCCAGTTTCTTTTACCTGGATGACGTATGTGTCACTCCCAGCGGAGGCGGCGGCACGCCCACGCCTACACCTTCGCCATCAGCGACGCCTACGTGCACTCCGGGTGCCAAGCAGTGGTCAGAGGTCGCTCCGTATCCATTTGCTGCGCGCGGGCCATTCGTAGTCAGCGATGGCACCTCCTACTATATCGGCGGCGGCTATGATGGTTTCGATGTCCATACAGATCTGATGAGGTATGATCCAGTGGCCAACACCTATACGCCGCTGGCCAGTGCACCGGATCCCTTCTTCCTGTCACAGGCGGTGATCTTCGATAACAAGATCTACAGCATCGCCGGGTTCAACCTGGGCGGCCAGAGCACGACCACCCGCATCTACGATATCGCCACCGATTCGTGGACTACAGGCGCGGCAATACCCGAGCCGGCGGGATTGTCCGATGCTGCGACGGGCTTGGACAGTGCCAATGGGAAGATATACATCGCATGCGGCTTCAATGGGTCGGGCGCGATTAACACGCTCCGTATCTATGACATCGCCACTGACACCTGGACCACAGGCTCACCTGCGCCGGATGCGTTATACTTGCCCGGGTTCGGGGTTATCAACGGCAAGTTCTACGTGGCCAGCGGTAACAATGGCGTCAATGAAGTGTCTGACTTGCAGATCTACGACATCGCGACTGACACCTGGAGCGCCGGGGCGCCTATCCCAACGCCGGTAACCGGCCCGGGTAGCGCGGTGTTTGACGATGGGACTGGTCCCAAACTCTACCTTTTCGGAGGAACCGCTCCGTTCCCGGTAACGACGACCATCACCCAAATCTACGACCCGGCCACCGATAGCTGGAGCACTGGGCCAAGTATGGTCGCCGGTAAGCTGTGGTTCTACGGAGGAGCAATCGACCTTACCAGCATCCTTGCCCCTGGCGGAGATGACTCCAACATCTTCCCGACCGCTGATGTCCAGATCCTGGCCGGCGGCGGATGCGGATCACCAACGCCTACGCCATCAGGGACACCCAGCTGCTCGCCCGCGCCGTGGCAAGAGCAAGCTCCCATGCCGCTTGATCTGTATGGCGCGGGAGGCGCTTCCGACGGCACCTTCTTCTACGCTGCCGGCGGCTACTCCTTCAGCTTACCGGGCACCGTGGCGTCATTCAACCGTTATGATCCAGTGGGGAATTCTTGGACTCCGCTGCCTGACATGCCACAGAGCGCAATCATGCCTGTTGCGGTGTATTACCCGCCGACAAACAAGATTTATGTGTTCGGCGGCGAAGATGGCGATACTGGCACCAACTATAACATCACCCGGATTTATGATATCGCCGGTAACAGCTGGACTACTGGGGCGAACATGCCTGACGTGCGCAGCTTTGCGGCTGGCGGCTACGTTCCTGCCACTGGGATGATTTATATTGTCGCCGGCTACAACACCGGAGACGTCACCAGCTCCCAAAATACCACGTGGCAATACGATCCAGCGAGCGACACCTGGACGGATCTCACTGCAACCGACCCGTACCCGCACGCCGCAGGCGGATTCGCGTATGGCGTTATCAACGACAAGCTGTACGTCGCAGGCGGTCGCGACGCTGCCGTTAATATCATTAACGACACTTACGAATTCGATCCCCAGGCTGCGGCAGGTAGTCGTTACACGCAAAAGGCGGACGAGCCCGGTACATTCCAGAATAACGTTCCTGGTAGCGCTGCTGCGCAAGGCGTGCTTTGGGTGTATGGCGGCGGCAATCCTTTTGTTGACGGGCCGGAGACTGACGCAGGCATAGCTGCGCCTACTTTGGCTCGTGTTGTTGTATCCAAGCCTTCATCCGCATTGGCGTTTGTGAAGAGGGTATTCGGATTTGCCCCGAAGACTCCGGATACGGCCAATAGCGGAAGGTTCTATGATCCCGCCACGGATACTTGGAACAACTCGCCCAACATGAACGAGCTGCGGGCATTCGTGCCCAGCGGGGCAATTGGCAACAGCCTGATTATTGCTGCCGGCGGGTATAACGGGTTTGGCACCGTTGCGAGCGTGGAAACAGAGAATGTCTGCGGCGGCGGAGGAGGCTCACCGACGCCGACGCCAACGGCTACAGCTACGTGCCCACCAGGGTCACCCAACGGTGCAGCAGGGCCATGGACATCGGCGAGCCCATACCCCTTAAACATCGTGCGTTATGGCTTTGCTCAGACCGCCACGCACTTCTACGTGTTTGGGGGTGTGGCGGACGGCACTCGTGTCAACAACGTCAACCGTTATAGTCTCGCTACGGGAATGTGGGAATCGCGCGCAACGATGCCGTTTGCGAGTGAGGCGCCTACGTGTGCGCTCGACGCATCGAGTGGGATCGTTTACTGCGCAGAAGGTGACACTGGTAACGGGTTCGCAGCCTACGACACGAACAGCGACACGTGGACGCCATTGGCTGCAGATCCCTTTGTTACGGACCACTATGGCTCTGCATCGGGTGCTTTCAATGGCAAGGTGTATGTCGTGGGTGGCACCACCGCCTTCAGTAACGCCGTATGGGTATATGACGTAGGCACTAACACGTGGTCGCTCGGGAACTCGGCCCCAACAGGCCCCTTCCTGCTAGCGGGCTACCAACAGGTGGGTCAATTCCTGTACGTAGTGGGCGGCTTCGATCCGAGTGCTGTTAACCTTACAACCACCTCGCGTTTGGATATGAGTTCAGGAACGTGGGATGCGGGCCCGGCATTCACACCGCAACGGGCAGACTTCGGCCTTGCCTATGATCCAGGAACGAACAAGCTGTACGCGCTGGGCGGAGACTTGGGAAATGATGGTAATTTCTTCAACTCGACCAACCTGGTGGATGAGCTCGACGTGTCAGCCTGGCCCGGAGGGACTTGGAACCCATCGCCCCCTGACCTGCCAACGCCCAACCGCCAGGCTAACCAGGCCGGGTTCTACGGAAACGGTGATATCTGGAGTGTAGGCGGCATAAACGGAGCCACCTTCCAGTTCCTCAACGAGGTATGGCATCGCAGCAACGGAGGAGGCGTCGTTTGCCCCAGCCCAACACCAACGCCGATAAGCCCGACGCCAACGGCTACAGCTACGGCAACCATCACGCCACCTCCATCAGCTACGCCTACAGCTACGGCAACGGCGACATCTACGCCGAGGCCGACGCCAACGCCAAGGCCGCGGCCCACGCCGTATCCTCGGCCAACGCCGTAAACGGTAAAAGTTAAAAGGTTAAAGGAAGTAATCAGGAACTCGCGAGGCAACTCGCGAGTTCCTTGCTTTTTAGGGGGCTTGGTGCGGGATAACCTCTTGCGCGCTCCAGAAAGATCTTTACAGAAGGCAGCGAAGGAAACAAAGGTCGTAATCGTTGAGTTTAAAACCTCTTCGCTATCTTCGTTTCCTTCTGTTAAATACCGCTTTTCCTTTCCGCCTCGGACAGATGCGTTCTAAGAAAATGTTGACACGCGGCCGCGCTTTTGATTAAAAGCGTCGCTCCGGCATTCATCCTGGCAGCCAACTAAAACGTGTCCCCACTTCTATGATTAAAAATGTCCGTCGCACATTCACCGGGTCGCCTTGGCGACGAATCGTTTGTTCAGTGTTCCTTGTCGCGGCTGTTGTAGCGCTCGTTGCTGCTCTCGCTTCTTCCGACGCGGTCGGCCAGCGAGTTGGCGGCAACGGAATCAACATTGCGAACAAGATAGCGCCGTGGGTGATCGAACACACTGCCTACGGACAGCAGGCCGAATTTTTTGTGGTGCTCGCTGACCGGGCGGACCTGAGCCCGGCCGCTAATTTGCCAACTAAAACGGAAAAGGGCCGCTTCGTTTTTCAAACCCTGCGGGAGAAAGCCCAGAGGACGCAGGGGCCAATCATTGAATGGCTGCGGGAACGCAACATTCAGTATCGATCATTTTTTATCGTTAATGCCATTCTGGTAAAAGGCACTCGACAAATCGCCGCGGAGCTGGCGACTCGTCCCGACGTGGCGCGCATAGAAGGCAATCCGCATATTCAAAATGACCTCCCCTCTCCGGAGACGGTCGATGAAGGGCCACCGCAATCCGGACGCCCGGCAACCATTGAGCCCGGGGTTCAATACACGCACGCGCCTGACGTGTGGAACCTTGGATTTACAGGGCAGGGCATTGTCGTTGCTGGTGCTGATACTGGAATTCGCTGGACCCATAATGCGCTAAAACCGCACTACCGCGGCTGGGACGGGCAAAACGCCGATCACGATTACAACTGGCATGATTCCATCCATGACAGCGTAGGGAACCCTTGCGGAAACGATTCGCCTGAGCCTTGCGACGATCATTCTCATGGCAGTCACACCGTTGGCACAATGGTAGGGGACGACGGAGCCGGTAATCAGATCGGCATGGCGCCTGGCGCGAAGTGGATTGGTTGCCGTAACATGAACCAAGGCGACGGTACCCCGGCGCGGTACATCGAGTGTATGCAATGGTTCCTTGCGCCTACCCGAATCGACGGCAGCGACCCAGACCCAACCAAGGCGCCTGATATTACCAACAACTCCTGGGAGTGCCTGCCTTCAGAGGGTTGTTCGTTTGACACGTTGCAAGCTGCTGTGGAAGCACAAGCGGCTGCTGGTATCTTGATGTGTTCCGCCGCACAAAACGCCGGGCCAAGTTGTTCAACCGTGCAAAATCCGCCCGGATTTACGAGGCGACCTACTCAGTCGGCGCGCTGAACACCGGCACCGATTCCATAGCTAGCTTTAGCAGTCGCGGTCCAGTTACAGCTGACGGAAGCGGACGGATAAAGCCCGATATCGCAGCTCCGGGTACGAATACCCGTTCGGCTGTCAACACGTGCGATAGTTGTTACAGTGGCAACTTCAGCGGCACCTCCATGGCTACTCCGCATATTGCCGGGGCCATGGCCTTGTTGTGGAATGCAATTCCGAGTCTGCGCCACCAGC
>JBKPLX010000020.1:0-26374 GCA_046731855.1 Verrucomicrobiota bacterium
CGCCGACACAGATGCCGGTAAGCAACGAATAGTTGAAACCGACTGCACTAAATTTCTGGTTCCATCTTCCCCCAAACCAGAGAATCGTCAGATAAATTAGGATCGATACTGCGGCGCTGCTTTCGACAATGAAGCCGCCGAGTCCTTCACCAATGTGATCGGCTGCTATTCGGGTGAAGATTTGGTGCGCGCCATAAAACACAGCAGCAACGACCGCATACCAGAACCAGGCCGCCATGAGACAAAAGTGTAAGCCAGAGATTGGATCACACGCGAGAATATTTGCCAACTCCGTTGCTCACCGGGCCTTGTCCAACGCAAGCTTAAGACCAAACCCTATGAAAACAGCTCCTGTAGCGCTGTCGAGTGCCATGACCACACGACGCTGCTTTAGCCACCCCGACAGCAATTCAGTTGCGTTTGTTAATAGCAAAAACCAAAGAAGTCCTTCTGTCGCATGAATTAGCGCAAGGAGAACGCTGAAGGACCAAACCTGAACGCCCGCCGGAATGAATTGCGGGAGGAAGCTCAAATAAAAGACACCTACCTTCGGATTGAGAAGGTTGGTCAACAAACCACGTTTCAGCCAACGAGAAGAATCCCTGTTTCTATTTTCCGCCCAACCTTCGGCAGGGCTTATTGAAGAGGTGGAATTGAATGCGCGAATAATCAATTTGATTCCCAAATAACCCAGATAAACAGCGCCAATTATCCGCAGCACGCAGTAGGCGAACCCGGAAACAACGAGCAGCGCGCTTAGTCCGAAAGAAGCTGCAGCGCCCCAAAGCAAACAACCGGAACAGATGCCTATCCCTGCAAACATTGCTTGCTTTCGTCCCTCCACCGCGGCGGTTCGCAACACCAGCGCCGTATCCAGCCCCGGCGTGATAGTCAGCAGACCAGCCGTTACAGTGAACGAAAGCAACGCTTGCTCGATAGTCATAAAAATTTGATTAGTAATTGCATTCTCTCTCCTTGGCTTAGAAAGCAATCTCTCAAAAACAAGTTGGCGACGCGTCGAACACGTTCGAAATAACAAATAAACACATCGAGATGTCGATTGCGCCTTTTCGAATTGCAGCTCTGCTTTGTTTTCTCGCTGTCGCATTGGGCGCTTTTGGGGCACATAGCCTCAAGCAAACGCTTGAAACAAGCGGAATGCTCGATGTCTGGAACAAGGCGGTGTTTTATCATTTCGTTCACGCGATCGCTCTCCTGGTTCTGGCGCTCTATGGCGGTGCCAATCGTAGCGCATGGTGGTTGCTCTTTGCTGGTATTTTCATTTTTAGCGGTAGTTTGTATGTGATGGCGCTGACAAATCTTCGATGGCTTGGAGCAATCACGCCCATTGGGGGTCTCTGTTTCCTTGCAGGCTGGGCATGGCTGATCATCGCGCCACGTTCGTAGGCCCGTCTTCAGGCGGAGCCGATCCACCTTTGCCGTTTTGACACAAGAAGTCTGTTCCAACTGCTCTCTTCTGATATACTACTGTCTCGATGTTCAGCGGACTGTCGGAGGCAGAGCGGGCTGCGATCACAGCGGTCGTATTCGTTGGAACGTTTTTCGTCGCGCTCTGGGTAGGCCGCTTCTTGAAGCGGCGCGCGGGAGTACGACTTGGCCTGCTATTCCGCCTGTTCTGCCTGATCCTGGCATTCTATGCGTCCATTAGCATTTACGGTGTCCACGCATCCTGGCGAAATCACGTCGGTACAGCTGTAATTCTGTTGAGCACGGCGGTGGTGGTCGCGCTGGTGAATCGGTACGTTTGGGATTTTTATTTCGAAAAGAGACGGCATACACCAATCCCGCACTTCCTTCGTGAGGTTGTCGGTGGCATAATCTTTCTGATCGTACTGCTATTGATTCTGAGCTACGGCTATCACGCCGAAGCGCAGTTGAAAGGGCTGCTGGCGGGTTCAGGAGTAGTTGCGATCATCCTCGGCTTCGCGGGACAGAATCTCTTCGCCGGCATCATCGGCGGGATATCGATTCAGATTAATCGCCCCTACAAAGTCGGCGACTGGTTGCAGGTAGGTGAGCGCTTTGCTGAGGTGATGGAGATCAACTGGCGTTCGACCCGCTTGCGCACCAACGACGCCATTTATCTCGACATCCCAAACAATGAGATGGTCAGTCACACCATCGTCAATCTTCATTACCCGACCGAAATCCACGCCATGCG
This sequence comes from Verrucomicrobiota bacterium, assembly GCA_046731855.1. GTDB lineage: Bacteria > Verrucomicrobiota > Verrucomicrobiia > Chthoniobacterales > UBA10450 > Udaeobacter. The sequence goes on from JBKPLX010000020.1 coordinate 2,183, forward strand.
AATTCGGGTCGGGGTGGAGTACAAAAACCCTCCAAATCGTGTAAAGGATGCATTGCTCCGAGCGGCTTCGACGGCGGAGGGCGTTCTACCAGAACCGAAGGTAAGAGTGTTTCTGGTCGACTTTGCCGATTCCGCTGTGATCTACGAGATCAAATTTTATATGGGCAATCACGCCAGAATCAACGAAATCAACGACGCCGTGCGCACCAACGTTTGGTATGAGCTTAAACGGCAGGGAATCGCCATCCCCTTCCCGATTCGCACGTTGCACCTGGAACGCAAAACTGCCGCATCAATGCAAGAGGAATACCAGGAAGCCCGGGCGATTTTGCGGTCCGAGGCTTTATTTGAATGCCTGTCGGATGAACAGATCGAAGGCCTCGTGCAACAGTCCCACGTCAGTCATTTTGGTCGCGGCGAGCGCGTGATCAGGGAAGGCGCCGAGGGCGACTCAATGTTCGTGTTGTTGAGAGGCGCAGCAGAAGTGTCGATCTCGAAAAATGGCACTTCTATTCCCGTGGCTACGCTGAAAGCGCCCGATTGTTTCGGCGAAATGTCTCTCCTCACCGGCGAACATCGGACAGCGACGGTGCGTGCCCAAACCGATTGCCAGGTGATGGAGATTGGCAAGCCAATAATGGCAGAGCTGCTCCGCGCTGCCCCCGATTGCCTCGAGCGGCTCAGCGAATTGCTCGCCAAACGAAAAATGGAAACCGAAGGTCTACTGAAAGAGGCGGTTTCCCACAGCCAGAACGCGAGCAAAGAGCGCGAATACAGGGCCACCTTCCTGAACCGTTTGCGGACGTTTTTCGAATTATAGGGCAGGCGCTGTGCCGCCGTGTCGCGGATCGCCTGATGAGCGCCTCGAGACAGCGAGACGGCTATACGGCGTTCACCAGAAAAACTCGGAATCTGGGTTTCGAATTTGTTTTCAATAACGAATTGCCAGTAGGTGAAAAGCCATTAAAGTCCCGGACTTTCAGCCGGAGCATTATGAGTCTTTTACTTGGCCTAACGATCCTCAATTCAGGCGTGCAACTCTCGATGGTGTGCGCCCTGGTCGGACTCTTCGCCGCATTCATTTTGATTGCCATTGTGATTCGTTCGCCGGCAGGCAATGAGCGGATGCGACAAATCTCCGGAGCGGTTCAGGAGGGCGCAAAGGCGTATCTGAATCGCCAAGTGATCACCATCAGTTCCATTGCAGTAATCATTTTTGTTTTGCTCTTTATTTTCAAAGATCGCCCCACGGCAATCGGCTTTGTTATTGGCGCCTTCTGTTCGCTCGCAGCAGGTTTCATCGGTATGCGCATCGCGGTCATAGCTAATGTGCGCACGACTCAAGCTGCCAGCGTGTCGATTACCAAAGCTCTGCGAATGGCATTCAACGGCGGTGCTGTGACGGGTCTGCTCGTCGTGGGGCTCGCTCTTCTGTCAGTATCCATCTTCTACACTGCAGTCTCACATATTGCCGGGCCCCGGATGGCGGTCAGTAGCCTGGTGGGTCTCGCCCTTGGGGCTAGTCTCATCAGCGTGTTCGCAAGACTCGGCGGCGGCATTTACACCAAGGCCGCCGATGTGGGCGCGGATCTCGTTGGCAAGATCGAGAAAGGCCTCGAAGAAGACGATCCGCGTAATCCCGCCACGATCGCAGATAACGTCGGCGACAACGTCGGAGATTGCGCCGGCATGGCTGCCGACGTGTTCGAGACCTACGCGGTGAGCTTGATCGGCGCCATTCTGGTTGGCTCGCTCACGTTGCCAGGAAACCAAGCGGCCGTGGTTTACCCATTTGTGCTGGGCGGGATCTCTGTGTTGGGCGCAATCCTGGGCGTTCTGTATGTAAACTTCGCCGGTGGCAAACCAGCCAACACCCTGATGGGCGGCGTGGTCACCAGTGCAATCATTTCGGCCGTTCTCTTCTGGCCGGCCACGCACTACCTGTTCCCGACGGGCATCATGGTGAGCGGACAAATGCGTTCACCGACGCAATTATACTGGGCGTCTGTGGTCGGGCTGATCATGACCGCCGTCGTCGTCGCGATCACCAATTACTACACATCGATGCGTTATCGCCCCGTGCAAAAAATTGCCCGTGCTTCAGAGACAGGCCATGCGACAAACATCATCGCTGGACTCGCGGTTGGTCAGCACGCCACCGCGTTGCCGGTAGGCTTTATCGCAATCGCTATTTTGCTGAGTTTTCACTTTGGCGGCCTTTACGGAATCGCCATCGCCGTGATGGCGATGTTGTCCATGGCTGGCATCATCATCTCGCTCGATTCGTTCGGTCCGATTACCGACAATGCCGGCGGCATAGCAGTAATGAGCAACCTGCCGAAGGAGGTACGGAACGTCACCGATCAACTCGACGCCGTGGGCAACACAATGAAAGCGGTCACCAAGGGCTACGCGATTGCCTCAGCCGGTTTGGCCGCCCTCGTTTTGTTCGGTTCGTACGTACAGGAGCTTAGGGAACACCTGACACGCAACGGCGAGCCGTTTGTGTTCGAGTTTTCGCTTACCGACCCGAAGGTAATCATCGGCTTGTTCCTTGGTGGATTGCTTCCGTTCGTGTTCACCGCCTTCAGCATGGATGCGGTTGGCAAAGCCGCCGGCGCAGTCGTACGCGAAGTGCGGCGGCAACTGCAGGTGCATCCCGGCATCATGACCGGCCAGGACACGCCTGAGTACGGCACATGCGTGGACATCGTGACCAAAGCAGCGTTGCGCGAGATGATCGTACCGGCACTGCTGCCGCTGATCTTCGTGGTGGCCGTGGCGGTAATTCCGCAATTAGGTCCGGTCGTTCTCGGGGGATTGCTCGTGGGAACGATTGTCACCGGGCTATTTGTTGCCATTGCCATGACATCCGGCGGCGGAGCGTGGGATAATGCGAAAAAATTTATCGAGGAAGGAAATCTCGGCGGCAAAGGCTCGTTCGCTCACGCCGCGGCGGTAACAGGCGATACGGTGGGCGACCCTTACAAGGATACCGCTGGTCCTGCGATTAATCCGATGATCAAAGTCGTCAATATTCTGGCGATCTTAATCATCCCGATTTTCTTTTAGAGCGCGAGCCGACGCGAGTGCCCTGCTATTGCCGGCTAAAAACGCTTGGTTTCGTCAAAAGCGCGTGTCAAAGTCGGGCGCTCTCCACGCCATGTCTAGCGTTTCAGCCTCGCCCACACGACTCAAGTTTTGGGGGACGCGCGGTTCCATTTCGGTACCGGGCAATGGCACCCTGCGTTACGGTGGCAACACCACATGCGTCGAGCTGCGCGCGGATGGCGAGATTATCGTGCTCGATGCGGGCTCCGGAATCCGTTCCCTTGGCATCGCTTTGGAAAAAGAATTCCAATCGCAACCGATCAAACTCTCGCTGTTGATCACACATGCTCATTGGGATCATATCCAGGGATTGCCTTTCTTCGCCCCGGCGTACGAGAAGAAAAATGAAATCCGTGTACGCGGCTACGATGGCCTCGATATGGGCTTTGGCAAAATCATGGCTGAGCCGATGAGGGCGCCATTTTTTCCTATCGCGATGCGCGAGCTTTCCGCCAGGATCGACATTAAGAAACTAACCGAGATGGAGTTTTCCTTCGGCAAAGTGCAAGTCCGCGCCAGGTTTGTAAATCATCCCGGTGTTTGCGCTGGTTATCGTCTTTTCACCAGCACCGGCTCGATCGCTTTCCTGCCGGACCACGAGCCCTATCAGTTTCTGCACTCAGCAAGGGACAGTGACATGACTCCAGAGGAGATGAAAAAGACTGCTGAAGAGGAACGAGCCGGTCTGGTCGACTTTCTTCACGGCAGCGATATTCTGATTCTCGACGCGCAATACACCGACGCAGAATATGAAAGGCACGTCGGATGGGGACACGGTTCGGTTTCAAGCGCCGTTTCGCTTGCGCTCGACGCCAAAGTCCGCAGGCTTCTGCTTTTTCATCATGATCCGGGTCACGATGACACAAAGGTCGACGCCATGGTGGACGATGCGCGGCGACTAATCCGCGAGAGAGGAAAGGACCTTGAGGTGGACAGCGCGCGCGAAGGCGAAGAAGTGTTACTGAAATGACGAAGCACGAATGTCGAATGACGAAACAATCACGAAACAAACGACACCACGATCATTCGTCATTTAGTCATTCGTGATTCGTTCGACCTTCGTCATTCGGATTTCGTCATTCTCGTTCCTGCTTTGGATTGCGAAATTGGAATTCCAATTTTTCTACCGCTAATTTGGCATTAGCTTTTTCCTCTTATTGCCTCGTGGTGTAACGGTAGCACTAGAGACTCTGGATCTCTCTGTCTAGGTTCGAATCCTAGCGAGGCAGCCACGCCACGTAAAAGGGCTCGCGCCCTCACGTGGCCATAAGTATTGCGATGCAGAAGAGAAAATCGCGTCGGACCGAGCGCTTTTAGGCGGTCAAGAGAGCCCGTGCGCAATCGGTGCGTTTTTACCTGCTTCCAGGTGGTGCCACCAAACAGTGATGTACAACATTGCACCGGAATTTACGTGCGTAACGTGGCGAATTTTGTTGATCCGCTCGGCTTTTAGCCAGTTGTTGATTTCTTTTTCTACCTCAATCTCGCTGCCCTTAAATATCGTCATCTTCATCGTTGAGGGATTCTCGCGGACACCTACCCCAACCGCAATCCCGGGCGTCTATCGGCCAGTAAACAGCCGACCCCCGATGGCCTGTCTCCGTTGACAGCAACTACAGAGCTGATCAAATCCCCGGATTCCGCGTGCCGAGTTCTTCAACTGAGACGAGGGTTCGGTCGTTTGGTTTCGAACCCGTTTGCTGACGTTTATGGAGCCACGCCGCATTCTTGCGTACTACTTGGCTTCCTTTCACAAGCGTGCGTGTTCTTCCGAGTGTTGGATCGAACACGCTAACGTTGGCAGGGAGTGCTGCCAGAAATTCACAGAATTCCGGCACTCCGTTGTATTTGAATGCCGCCTCACGCACAGCCTTCGCCGTGAAGGGACGCAGGGTATCCGCTGTTCGTGAAACGCGATCCTGAGCAGGCGAGAGCGAGGACGACGATTCGGGGTAGGGAAAAGGAGCAGGCGTAGGTAATACTGATGATTCGGAAGTGGTCGGCGCCGCCGGGACTTGCAACGGTGTTTCATACGGATAGGGGCCAGGGACTTTGATAGTGGGGACTGCCGATTTAACTTTTCCGACCGGAAAAGCAAACATGATCATTAGTCCTCCGGCGATTCCGATAATTCCGATTCGTGTTGGAGCGTGGGTTCTTTTCATATTGGAGCAATGGTTTATTTCCGAATGATGGCGTGATTACCCGGCGACTTTCAAACTGCCCCGAATTACACACCCGGAAGAGGACTAGAGAGCGCGTAAATTAGAATCAATTCACGGGATCAGTCAACCCAGAATCTGCATTGGTCACCGCGTAAATTTGTGATTGTCTGTTGTTGCTACACGAAAATTTATGCGGGACTCGACAACTGAGAAAGAGTGTGCGAAACAGAACGCCTTCCAAGCCGGCAGAAAAACTTTTCAGATGGTGCATGGTGCATGGAGAGACTCCATGACCGCCCTTTTCAAGATTTTGTGGCGCATGAAACACACCGTCTGATCCCCCCGATTCGAGGACAACGCCTTGGAGTCGGCGGTCATTTTACCTGTCAATGAATGCACGGGTTCTAATCGTGTTCAGACCGAAACCGCTTCCTCATCCCGGCTCCAGTCAGCACACGCAAGTTTCACCAGTCAGTTCACCGCGAATCAATCACCTTTACCGTGTCCAGCACCACGGCGGACCTGGCCACGAATCTCACCGCTCGGGAAGTTCGTGGTGTGCATATTCGCGTAGGAGAAACCGTCGCGCAGGAGTTCCAAGGCCGTGTCGAGATCACCTACGGCAACGCCTTGGGTGGTAGGCCCCACGACATTTGCAGCCGTAATCGTTCCGGTGATAGTTCCGGAAGTGGTCGCTGGACAAGCCGGCTGGCCCCCGCCACCGCATAGAAATATCATCACGCCACCGTTGACGTTGGGCACTCCAAAGTGCGTGTGAGCCACCGCAAGCGGCGATGACAGACCGGAGAAGTTTATCGAGAACGTGATCCCGCTCGGCTGGATAGTCATGTTGAAGTCCGCTGTGCCCGCAGTGTTAATTGGAGGTACTTCATTCGTTCCGATGAGACTTGCAGAAAAACGCTCCGTCTGCGAGTGAGCTGTCGGTGCGACCAGCACACTCGCAGTCAGTGCGAGTATTATCCAAAACCCGACGTTTTTAGTTTTCATATTGTACTCCTTTGTGTTTTGTGGTTTAAATCCTTTCGTCCCACGTATTCGTCGAAGTCAATACCAAGTGGCATCGGAAAAGTAACGCGGTTGTTACTTTTCCAGGAAGTGTTGGTGTGTCATGTGCGACGCTGCTATGGACTCAAGCGCACGTGGTTAACCATCGGGCGCGGGGAATTCGCCAGCTCGAGGCAATTGTGTTGAACTACGAGGAACCTCTGGTCGCCATGCCGCGAGAAGTGTCTGGTTGCACGCCAGGGTAACGGTTCTGTTACTCTTTGGGGCTCCATTCTGGCTGGCCTGAGGTTACACTTAAGTCGAACTACTGAGCAGAGTCGTTTACGCGATTGCTGGGAATCGATGCAGGAAACACTTTGCTGGCGGCGCGTGCGACTCGCAGTTGGGAGGGGATTATGGAATTAGATCGACATCGCTCTGCAAATGGATTGAACCTGTGCCTGCGGAGCAGGGTTAGCGTCACGCTGGCGTCGTTGCTGGTGATCTCGACTGGGCAACTCCGTGCTGATCCTGGGTACAAAGTCGCAGGGGGGAAAATTTCATTCAACGTTGGCAGCAACGTTCCATTTGTGAAAGTTTCCGGTTCCTCATCCGCCGTAAATGGCAGCGGCGAAGGAACGGTTGGAGGAAATGTCGCGCAAGTCCGCAGTGCTCATTTCGAGATGGACCCGAAAACGCTGAAAACCGGAATCGGCCTGCGCGATCAACACATGTATGAACACGTTTTCACGGCCCCTAACGGTTCGATAACGCCTGTTGTTCTCAAGACCGGGGCCTTCCAAGCGAAACGCAATCCGGCGAGCGGGAAATGGGAAGCCAATTTCCAAGCACAACTGACTTTGCGCGGAGTGACCAGACCGGTGCCCTTTCACGGCTCGGCGGAGCAAAAAGGCAGCCGGATACTCATCAGCGCTGAGGGCGTGGTAAAAACGTCGGAGTTCGGAGTAAAACCGATCACCTACTCTGGCGCAAGGGTGAACGACGGAGTGAACATTGTCGTGCATGATCTGCCCGTCGAACCATAAAGAGTAAGTCAGAGCGATGAGAGGATCTCTTCGCCTCTGTTGGTGCGGCCAGTGTGCGCGATTGCGCATCGGCGCGATTGCCGGCGCTATGCTGTTGGGAACAAACGTCGCGGATGCCACGCCGCGGATGATCAGTTATGGCTATCCGAGTTGCATTTCGTGTCACGTCTCCGTTCAAGGACGCGGATTATTGAATTCCTATGGGCGGGGCGTCGAGGTCGCGCAGAGTTATTCGAAGGCTGATTTGACAGCCATGCTACTGGGCCGCCAGGCCAGTGCGGCTGATCCGACCGAAAATTGGAACGGCCGCTTCGGCAATGTGTTGCTCGATTTCCTGATCTCGACCCGGCTCACGCAGCGCCTCGATCAGGACAAAACCGACCCGATGCTTGCTGCGCTTTATCGTCAGGTCATTTTCTTGGGCGAAAGGGACCAGAGGCGAATCAATACCGAGGTTGGCTTTCTCGATTCCGGCCTGCCGGACACGAGGCTTGGAACAAATCGTATCGCCACCGGCGGCGGCGGCGTGTTTCTGAAAAAGGCGCTGCTGGAATGGCGCATCGAGGAAAACGGGACCGCCTCGGGCAAGGAGATCGCATTCGGACGGGATTACCTGCCGCTAGGCATTCAGATCGATGATTATACGACATTCATCCTCAATTTAAATCGCGACGGGATTTATGATTTTCCCTTGCAGGTGAAAGGATTTATTTGGACCGAGAAATCTCTCGCTTCCGTTTTTGCATATGCGCCGACATTTGAGGAACAATCGGACGCTCGCGAGTACGGCGGCGGTTTTCTTTACGAACGTTATCCAGCAAACACCCTCGCGCTCGGTGTGCAGGGACTGAGTGGCTGGGAAGACAATTTCGACCGCTTCAGAATCGGCCCCTATGCGCGCTGGGGCATATCCAACAAATGGGCTCTGCTCGTTGAGGCTGACTACACCTACTTTTGGGACGGCGCCCCGCCCGAACGCAGTGGCAATCAAGTTACGACCTACTTGCAGTTGTTTTATCATCACTACGAGTGGCTCGTTTCCAGCGCCACGATCAACTATGCCTATTCCGATTTCTCTCTACCAAAAGATAACCTTACGTCATTTCGGTACACCATTGCCGCCCGGCTTAATCGCAACTTCACCGTCGTCGGTACATATGCGATCGGGGATATTCAGCGCGACTTGGACTTCGCACAGGAGCTCTCGATTTTCGCCACCGTAAAATTTTGAGGCGCGAGCTTGCACGGGTTATCGGAGGTCACGATCAGGGAGATTGAACAAGCGAAGAACGCAGCCGTAGATTCATGGCCCGGCTTGCCCAGTGCGGCGTTCGCGGAAAAAATCCTGCAACAGTGCAGCGCATTCTTTTTGCAAAACGCCGGAGGTGATTTCACAGCGGTGATTAAACGTCGGCATCTGTAGGAGGTTCATCATGCTCCCCGCAGCGCCGGCAAACGGATCTGCGCAGCCAAAGATCACACGTCTGATTCGCGTGTGGACGAGTGCGCCCGCGCACATCGCACATGGCTCCTTGGTCACGTACATATCGCAATCGGTGAGCCGCCAATCGCCGACGCCTTCCTCAGCTTGCGTCAACGCCAGCATTTCCGCATGCGCGGTGGCGTCCCTGAGCAACTCGACCTGATTATGATCGCGCGCGATGATTTTGTCTCCGCGGACAACAACCGCACCGACCGGCACTTCGTCGGCTTTGGATCCTTTTAGCGCCTGCCGCAATGCTTCGCGCATGAAGTAAACGTCATTTGGCGGCTCGATCATCGCTTCAAAACAGTTCCGAGATTTACGAAGTTGAAAGATTACAGAGGCCGCGCCCGTCGCAACGTTCTATCTTTTCAACTTTCTACGTGTACGATCCTTGCCCTAAGAATTTCTTCGGCATATTAGGGACTGCTGATGCACGACAACATCGAGTCGCACCTGGTTGAGAAACGTATTTTCAGACCACGAAGAGATTTTGCAAAAAACGCACGAATCAAAAGCCTCGCGCAGTATCAGCGGATGTACCGAGAATCAATCCGCCAGCCGGCAAAATTCTGGGGGAGCGAAGCGAGTGAGCTGGTCTGGCGCGGAAGATGGAAAAAGGTGCTGGACTGGAAAGCCCCGTTTGTGAAGTGGTTCATCGGAGGAAAACTCAACATTTCGGAAAATTGTCTGGATCGGCATCTGGCTGGCCCGCGTCGGAACAAGGCGGCAATTATCTGGGAAGGCGAACCCGGCGATAAACGGACGCTTACCTATCAACAGCTGCATCGCGAAGTTTGCCGGTTCGCGAATGTGCTGAGACGAAATAACATAAAAAAAGGCGATCGTGTCATCATTTATCTCCCGAATATTCCTGAGACCGCGGTTGCCATGCTCGCGTGCGCGCGCATCGGCGCAGTGCACTCAGTAGTCTTCGGCGGATTTAGCGCCGACAGCATTCGTGATCGAATTGCCGACAGCGGCGCGATCGCGGTGATCACAGCCGATGGCTCATATCGACGCGGCGGAATTGTGCCGTTGAAGAAAAACGTTGATGAGGCACTCCGTGATGGCACGTCGGTCAGGCGCGTTATCGTTTTTCGTCGCGCAGGAAACGACATTCACATGGAGGAAGGCCGCGACGTCTGGTGGCACCGCGAGCTGGAGTACGTGGACGCGAACTGTCCGCCTGTACCGCTCGACAGCGAGCATCCGCTCTATCTTCTCTACACGAGTGGTTCCACTGGGAAACCAAAAGGCATCCTCCACACTACCGGCGGTTATTTGGTCGGCGTTTACTCGACTACGAAATACGTCTTCGACATTCGAGATGAGGACATCTATTGGTGCACGGCTGATGTCGGTTGGGTAACGGGCCACAGTTATATTGTGTATGGTCCGCTCGCCAACGGCGCAACGACCGTCATGTACGAAGGCGCTCCGAATTGGCCGGAACCGGACAGGTTCTGGAAAATCATCGAAGAATATCGAATCAACATTCTTTATACCGCACCAACGGCGATCCGCGCATTCATTCGCTGGGGCGACCAATGGATCGCGAAACACGATCTCTCATCGTTGCGCCTGCTCGGCACAGTCGGCGAACCAATTAATCCAGAAGCATGGATGTGGTATTACAAAAATATCGGCGGCGGGCGTTGTCCGGTCGTCGATACTTGGTGGCAAACCGAAACCGGCGCAATCATGATCACTCCTCTGCCGGGCGCAATTCCAACGAAACCGGGCAGCGCAACGCTCCCATTCTTTGGAGTCGATCCAGCTGTTGTTGATGAGAAAGGGCGGGAAGTCGGACCGAACGTAGGCGGCAAGCTAATCATTCGTCGGCCCTGGCCTTCGATGTTGCGCACCATTTACGGCGACAAGGCCCGTTATCGGGAGCAATACTGGACTGAATTTAAAGGCAATTATCTCACCGGCGACGGCGCGCGGCGCGATGAAGACGGCTATTTTTGGATCGTTGGCCGCATTGATGATGTCCTTAATGTGGCAGGCCACAGGCTCGGTACATCGGAAATTGAAAGCGCGCTGGTCAGTCATCCGCACGTTGCCGAAGCAGCAGTAGTTGGCAGACCCGATGAACTGAAAGGACAAGGCGTCGTTGCGTTTGTGACCTTGAAGGCGAGCGCTAGCGTCACTGGGGGGCTGAAAGCGGAACTGCGCGAGCATGTTGGTGTGCACATCGGGGCGATTGCAAAACCAGACGAAGTTCGTTTCGCCGAAGCGCTCCCAAAAACCCGCAGTGGCAAAATAATGCGCCGATTGCTGAAAGAAATCGCCAGCGGCGCGCGAGTCACAGGCGACACAACTACGCTCGAAGACTTCAGTGTGTTGGCAAAATTGGCCGAATCGGAGGAATAACTCCAACGGGCCATTCGCCCCTTGAGTCGTAGGGCTCCAATTTAAGAAAAATGCACGCGTTGAAATTTCTTTTTCATAGCGCGCATTCGGATAGCGTTCACCCGTGAGTTTTATTCGCACTGGCTTTCGTGAGATTGGATTAAAAATCCGGCGCCAGAAAACACGCATTGCGCTTCGTCATGAGAAGCGCCTTCTGCAGAAGAGCGAAATCAACCTGGGTCGCGAAGGCACTGCCCAGGCGGCCAATTTTCCCGAGCTGCGGAACGAGATCGTCGCTCTTAAGAAGCTGGAGCAGGAACAAAAGGAGGTCGCAGTTCGAATCGCACAGATCGAAGAAGGAATAAAAAAGATCGAAGAGGAACGGCAACAAAATGCGCATGAACAAGCGGAGGCGATTGCAAAGCTGGAGGCGGAAAAAAAGCCGCTTTTCCAGAAGCGCAACCAAACGAAGAGCAACGTCGATGTCTGCCAGCGCGAGTTGGCCGCCGTAGAACGACGCATTCAGGAAAGCGAAGCTGCCGACCGTGATCTCTTGAAACAACTCTCCGATCTGCATGCGCTTGATCCGGCTCCTGCCGATCTGGAAGCGCGATCTGCCAGTATCAGCGCACGACGGGCGCGACTTCCGGATGAGCGAGCGGAACTGGTCCGGGCGCGTCTCGGCAGCGCGGAGGCGGCCGGTTTGGCCAAGGAAAAATTGAATGCCGCGGAAGCGGAACTTGCTGCTGTGGAAAAAAATATAGCGCGCACCCGCAGCGAGTTTGAAGCGCGCGACCGGAAACTAAACGATAACATCGGCGCTCAGCAAGAAGCAGCGCGCAACGCGCGCGCACGCCACCAGACAGTCGAGGAGCGGAAAAATCCCGCGTATTTGAATATCGGCAGACACCTTGCCGCGCAGGGCGTTGCACCGCCGAACGCGCCGCAGCTGTTGGCCGAGGCGCATCGCCGCCGTGAGGCAGTCGATCGGCATTTGGCACACAAGGCAGAGCTGGCCTCGCTCTCGAGTCAGATCGACAAACAGGAGCTGCGGAAATTTTATTTCAGCATTTTCTCGGTGCTGGTCCTGCTTGCGATTACCCTGCTCGTCATTTTCCAATCTCCGCGAGGCCGCGAATGGCTGCCGCAGGAAACCGACACGATTTTGTCGATCAACTCCGATCAATTTGAACGGGCAGACCTCGCGAGGCGCTGGCGCAAAGATCAGCCCAAACTCTGGCCCGGATTAATTGGCGCGGCTGCTTCGACTCCGGGATTGAACCTGCCTCGGGATGCAACACGCATTACTCGTGCAATTACAACCAATGAAACCGGAGAAACGCGCGAGTTCGTCCTGGTTGAAGCGCGCCGGGCCGCTCCAAAGGCCATTAATGCGATCACCAGCGATAAGGCGTTCCAAAAGCGCGCAATTAGCGGTTTGCCAGTTTGGGAGCGACCGCCTGATTTTGCGGTTGCCAGGGTCGGACCCGCAACGCTGGCCGTTGGAGCACCAGTTGCGGTGGATGAGTTGGTGTTGGTGCGTCTCGGGATGAAACCGGACCTGAAAATCACGGGCCAACTGTTTGATCGTTTCCAGGCACTCGATCGCGAAAGCGCTTTACGACTCATCTCGCGCGATCCGCCCGATCTCTCGCGTGTCTTTAATCCGATCTTTACCCCCGAACTGCTCGACGCTTCACAATTACTGGGTCTTGCGGTCAATCTGCAAAATCCGGTAAAAGCCAGAGTGCTCATAAAAGTGAACGCCTCCAAAAATGCTGCCGAGATCGCGCGAAATTTGCACGATAATCCACAGCAATGGTTGCGTCTGCCGAACTCGGAACTGTTGCTTTACTCCCGACCGCCCGAGATCCAAAGACCAAGCCCCTCAAATTTGGAATTGCGCTTCGAGGTCCCTGAAAATAGCGCTCGCGTTCTTCTCGAGCGCCTGGCAAAAACGGAGGCCCCCCAAGTAGTGACCGCCTACTGACCCAGCAAATGCGACGTTTTAACGTTCCTTTAATCGCTGCGATGGCAGTGGCGCCCACGATTTTAACCGCAAACGCCGGCGGCCCCCTGGTGGATATCCGATCGGTCGATCCAACAATCATTGTTGATTTGCGTTACGCGGGGCGAAATAATGTTGTCGGATACCCGCTTTATTCTCGTGGAACGAGCGCTCTCGCTCGACCAGAAGTCGCTTCGGGTTTAGCCACAGCGCAGGCATTTCTGCGGCGCTTTCAATTTGGGCTGAAAATCTGGGATGCGTACCGGCCCGTAGCCGTGCAGGAAAAGCTTTGGCACGCGTCACACAACAGCGATTACGTTGCCAATCCTGAAATTGGCGTCGGCTCACTTCACAGCTGGGGTGTCGCTATCGATGCTACATTAGTCGACACATGGAATCGCCCCGTGCGAATGCCCAGTGATTTTGATGATTTTACGCCCGCTGCAATGTGGCGTTACGTCGGCCCTCGTGCCGATGTCCGCGCACACGTGCATTTGCTGCAGATGGCAATGCGAAATGCAGGCTTTTGGGGATTGCGCACCGAGTGGTGGCATTTCACGATTGCCGACTGGCAAAAATACTTGCCCGATCAAGCAGCACGCACTGCTCAAGTCACCGGTACCCAGTGGCAAGGCAAGTTATGATCGAGATTCTGTCATTCCGACCGAAGTGGAGGAATCTCTTACTCTTAAAGAACAATAGCTAGAGATGTCTCGGCTTCGCTCGACATGACAAATGCGTAGTTCGGGAGATGGAGGCCAGAATGCTCTTAGACGTGACCCTGCTACGCGATTTGCAGCAGCCTGAATACATTCATGTGTTGCTCAATCCATTGCCGGTTTATGGGTTGCTCATAGGTTTGATCGGCCTCGTACTCGCTTTGATTTTGAAGAGCCGCCGCGCTCAAATCGCAACCTTGACGCTCGTCTTCATCAGCTGCGCGTCAGCGTGGCCCGTTTACGAATTTGGTCAGCAAAGTTACGACCGTGTTTTATCGATGACTGACGAGGACGGAGGAGCCTGGCTTGATGAACACATGCATCGGGCCGAGGAACTCATCTGGATTTTCTATGTGCTGGTCGCTTTGAGTGCAATTGCCATCGCCGTGCCAATCAAATGGCCCAGATCCTCCCTACCACTCGCTGTAGCGGTGGTTTTACTCGGGGCCGTGACCTTGGGAAGCGGTGCCTATATCGCCTATGCTGGTGGAAGAGCGCGTCATCGCGAATTTCGAAACGAACCCGCACCCCCGAAAAGATCTGAACGCGAGCGTTAAGAGCCGTTCAAGCGTTGAAGCGGCGCCACGTATCCTGTCATGTTGAGTCAAGCGAAACATCTCAGATTGTGAGGTCGCTTTGTCGGAAGAAATGGCCAGAGATTCTTCGCTTTGCTCAGAATGACAACGACGTTTCTCTTTTAGCTCTTCAACGCTTCAACGAACTCATGAGAACCGAGCTCGATCGCGCGGAACGCAGAGTCGAAGAACAGAGCGTTGCACTGAAGAAGCCGCTCGGGCTTGGCGATCTCGTTCTGACACAGATTGTGTTTGTGGTTGGCTCAAGCTGGGTTGGCACTGCCGCAAAACTTGGAACATCGCATCTCTTTTTCTGGCTCCTCGCCATTTTACTCTTCTACATTCCGCAAGCCGCCGTGGTCATTTATCTGAGCGGACTGATGCCGTTGGAAGGTGGAATTTACCAGTGGGCAAAGCTGGCTTTTAACGAATTCACAGGTTTCATCGTTGCTTGGAATCTCTGGCTCTTATCGATCATGGTGATCGCCATGGGCGGCATGTTCATCACGACAAACATCTCGTATGCCTTGGGCGACGCAGCCGCGTGGATGCGAGACAGTCCCTTGTGTGTCTCGCTCGTTAGTTGTGTGCTGGTAAGTGGCCTCGGCTGGACCGGCGTTCGCGGGCTATCGTTAGGCAAATGGGTGCATAACATCGGCGGATTTGCGATGTTCCTGGTCTATGGCGCCTTGATTGTTCTGCCATTCATTAGTCTCGCTCGCGGTGATCTCGGCACATATCGCCCGCTGCAAATCGCGGCGCCCGCGATGTCGCTCTTTTATTGCTTCAATATCTTCAGCAAACTGGCAGTCGGTGGACTCAGCGGGTTTGAATACGTAGGAATTCTGGCTGGTGAAGCTCATGCACCGGCGCGCAACATTGGACGTTCCGTTATTATCGCGGCTCCGATCATCGCGCTCATGTTCGTTCTTGGAACAAGCTCGGTTCTCGCCTTCATAGGAAATAACCAAATCGATTTAATCGGCCCGGTGCCGCAGACGTTGCGGCTTGGCCTGCAGTCATTCGGTGCTGCCAGTACGATTGCCTCTGTTGGCATTCTGCTGATGACAGTACGCTCGATATCTTCGATGAGTATTCATTTCACGGGCAGCTCCCGTTTGCCAATGGTGGCCGGCTGGGACAACCTTTTGCCGGTCTGGTTTTCGCGTCTGCATCCGCGTTACAAAACACCGGTCAATTCAATCATTTTCGTCGGCGCGATCACGCTGGTGATTGCCATCTCGAGCCAGATCGGCGCGGGATTGCAGGAAGCATTTCAACTCGTGGACAACGCCGCCAATGTTTTTTACGGAATTGTTTATACAGTCATGTTCGCGATTCCAATCGTGGGCGCCGCTGCGATACGATCCGGAGCGCGCTCCTGGCTGAGACTCGCGGCCGGTTGCGGTCTCATCGTTTGTCTGCTGGCCATCTTCTTCACCATCTATCCAATCATCGATGTGCCTAACCCGCTGCTTTTCGCCGCAAAGGTCATTGGCGTGAGTCTCGCGGCCAATCTCATCGGCGTCACTATCTTTACGCTTGGCTACAAACGCCGCGATGCGGCCTAAAACTCGACGACCTTAAGCCGTCGAGTTTAGCGACAGTTATCGATTACCCAGTGTAGATAATCCGGCGATCCGCTGTCGATCCTGATGAATATCAACTCGGGGACGTCGTTAGGATGAAGGGAACGCATCTTTTCCTCGAAGGTCGATTGTCGATCCTGGGTGGTCTTGAAAAACACCATAACTTCGCCGGCGGTTTCGATCTTTTCTTTCCAGCGATAGATCGAGTGAACAGCCGGAATGATGTTCGCGCACGCGGCGAATTTTTCTTCGACTAACGTTTGCGCTATGCCACTGGCCGTCTCCGCGTCCGGAAAAGTGCTGATAGCCAGCAAAACTTGGTCCGCCATCGGTCAGGCAAAAACCGTCATTCCGAGCCCTTCGGCTTCGTTCAGGACAGGCTTCGTCGACGGATCCCGTTGCATAATCCTACGGAAACATCGCCGGATCCTTGGACCTCGCTTCTCGCCGCTCAGGACGATGGCCCCGGGAAATCCAACCGCCGCCAAGGACGATGTCGCCATCATAAAACACCGCTGCCTGGCCTGGCGTCACGGCCCTTTGCGGATCGTGCAGGCGCACATGGGCGTGCCCATCTTCGAATCGCGTTAATGTAGCGTGCGTCCCTGGATGGCTGTATCGAATCTTTGCCGTGCATTCCAACTGGCTGTAGTGGGGGCCGGTTGGGGGATGCCAATTCGCTCCGTCGATCTCGAATTCATCCGTCACCAAATCATCAGCATCTCCCACAATCACGCGATTCGTCGCCGGGTCGAGATCAACCACGTAGCGCGGCTGGGGCGAACCGCCCGGCAGCCCTTTGCGCTGTCCAATCGTGAAAAGCTCGATCCCTCCATGTTCGCCCAGGAGATTTCCGGCGACATCGTAAATTTCCCCACGATGAAACTCATTTTCGCCCAGATGCGAACGCAAAAATGCTTTGTAGTCGTTACCAGGAACGAAGCAGATTTCCTGGCTATCGATCTTGTCGGCAACTTTCAGGCCTAACGAATGCGCGATTTCGCGGATTTGCGGCTTCGTCATCTTGCCGAGCGGAGTCAGCGCACGTCGAAGCTGCGGCTGACGCAAACTGAAAAGGAAATAGGACTGATCTTTGCGCGCGTCCAGGCCCTTTCGTAAAACGGCATGATCTCCGCGGTGTTCGATGATCGCGTAATGCCCCGTTGCGATGTAATCGCAGCCCAAAGCTGCTGCCTTGCTCCAAAGGTTGCCAAACTTGAGCTTCTCGTTGCACATCACACACGGATTTGGCGTTCGGCCAGCCTGGTATTCGCTCGAGAAATAATCAATGACCAACCGCTCAAACTGGTCGGCCTCATCAACGACGTAATGTGGAATGCCGAGGGAATGCGCCACGCTACGCGCATCAGCGATCGCCTGGGGCCCACAACATTTGTCTTCCGCGCGCGAGATACAATCCTGCGGCCATACTTTCATGGTTACGCCGATGACTTCGTAGCCCTGCTCGCGTAACAAATATCCCGCGACGCTGGAGTCCACTCCCCCGCTCATTCCCAGTAAAACGCGGTGTCTGGCCTTGTTCATTTAGAGCGAGGAATTTCGATCAATCACAATTTCAGTCAATGGACGGGCGAGCTCTCCAGTTTCACCGCCCGGCTTACGAATGGGCTTTCGCGCAAAGTGAAACGCCATGGATAATGCGCAGAACGCGTGATCCCGATGCGCTTGTCGGCTACCACATCCGCAGGCGTCTTTGTGTTGCGAGCGAAGCAGTATCGCCGGTCGGAACACAAATCCATTTCATGATGACGATTGGTAATGTCGAGCGCCTGCGTGAGCTTGCCCGGTCCCGAGCAAAGACGTTTCACGTCGTCAATCCCACGACGTTTCTTCATTAATTCGATCCCTCTCCTCGGCTCAAGCGCGCGAACCAGGACAAAACCGTTCCGGTTGCCTTTCACCAGCACGTTCAACATCCAATGCATTCCATAATTGAAATAGACATAGGCGGCGCCGGCGTTGTTACGGTCGATAAAGCTGCGCGCGCTCGGCCGCGTAAAGGTGTGGGCGGCCTCGTCATTGATTGCCGCGTAAGCTTCCACCTCGACAACGATCCCCGAACAATCGTCCCAAATCAGTTCTGTGCCGATCAACTCCCGCGCACAGGTAAGCGGATCGCGTTTAAAAAACGATGCTTGGACAATCTTGTTCACGCTGCGGTGTTCCTCATTTGATGGATCGGCGCTCCCTCAGTATTTCCATCGTTTTATCGATTGGCAGTGCTTCGACCGTGTGCCCATTCCCGCTCATTGTCGTTGCTCGAAATATCGAGTTGTAGATGGCTTCTTCGGTGGCTTCGATAACAGCTAGAAACAACGGCGACATCGCGTCGTTGGTTAGCAGTTCGACATTGCGCGTCGGCGGCTTTTCAGAAGTATGAATCCGTAACTGTGGTGCAGTCGAAAATGCGATCGCATAATCCCCGCTACCGTTCGAGGCAGCGCTTCCAGTGCGGGCCATGCCCGGCCAGGCCCTGGCTGCGAGCCGCCTGAGATTCCGGGCGTCGACGGGCGCATCTGTGGCGACGATTATCATGCACGATCCGTCCGCTTTGTCTTTCGCGCTGCCTTGTTGCAGTTCGTTATGCAGGTAGTACTGACCTAATTCCCGACCAACGGGAGCGCCACCGATGGTGAGGACACCTCCGAAATTCGTCTGTGCCAGAACCCCAACCGTGTACCCACCCAGATTCTCAGGCAGCTTTCGCGACGAAGTTCCGATTCCCCCTTTCCAACCAAATGCCACCGTTCCAGTGCCGGCCCCGACATTTCCCTCGTCGACCGGCCCAGCCTTCGCACTCTTGATGGCGGCGAACACGTCGTCAGGTGAGATGTGACGCCCGCGAATGTCGTTCAGATATCCGTCGTTGGTTTCGCCGACCAGAGGATTAACTGAGAGAACATTCTCGTTTCCTGGCAAAGTTAGAATAAAGGTGGTCACAGCATCTGCCACTCGTGGCACACCCGCCGTGTTTGTCAGCAGGATCGGCGTTTCGATTTCGCCCATTTCAGCGACCTGCGTAGAGCCAGTCAGTTTTCCAAAGCCATTTCCAACGAAAACCGCGCCGGGCACCTTTTCGCGGTAGAGATTACCGGAATGTGGCAGAACGGCGGTCACGCCGGTACGGACGTTTTCTCCGCGGATAATTGTCGTGTGGCCGACTTCGACCCCGGCAACATCTGTAATCGCATTAAGTCGACCAGTCGGGAGAATGCCAACCTTCAGTCCTAAGTCCGAAGCGCGAGGCCGCGAATTGGAACCTGTGCTTTGAGCGGAAACAAATGAGGCGAGCGACAAGAGAGCAACCACAGCAACAAATCTACGAGCCATTCAAAAATTGTACGAACAAATCTGTTCAACTAAAATTCCAAACCGTAGTAAGGCCTAGAGAATGCTTCTACAGAAACTAAGATCGGGCGGCGCGTTCGAAACAGTGGGTGTCGGCCCGCTCGGCGGACTCGGCCGGCAGCCTGTTAACGAGGCAAATCGGCGAACAACTAGCCTAGGAACCTGATGGCTTGTAATAAATTGGAACCTTGACGTTACTCTCGACAGGTTTGCCGTCGCGGAATGCAGGAATGAATTTTGCGCCATTGAAATCGGACAGGGCCGCCCGGCCGAAACCCAGATATGCGGGCTCCTCTGTTACGATCTGCATGTTCTTCAGATTGCCCGCAGCGTCGACCTTAAGCGCAAGTTCGACAACACCAGTCACCGCCACAGTAGTACCCGTTTCGGGATAATGTACTCCGGTGAATTTTGAGCCGGGACCAACGTACGGTTGTGGATCGATGAAATTGCTTTCCTTTTTCACTTCCTCCAGTTGTTGATTTGCAAAAATGCGCAGTCGCGGTTTGCCATTCACGGCCGCGAACGTCGCCGTACCGTAGAAAATGGCGATGACCGGTTGGTGATTTTGAATCGCGGGAACGAACTTCGCGCTTACCAGGCGTTTTAATACCTCCTGCTCCAGCAATTCCGATCCGCGCGTACCGCGATAGCAGGCACTGCGAACGACGTCACCAGTCGGTGCCACAAGACACGAGAACATGACAGCGGCATCCTTTTGACCCTTTTTAATCAGATCCGCAGTGTCGATTCTGTTTATCAGGGAATCGAGGCCCGTCCCAAGCAGTGCAGGCCGGAACTCCGGCAGGGCCGGCGTCGCTGTAGGTGACGCAGTTTTTGCCGTTTGCGACGACGCAATTTCAGCAGTGAGCAGCAAGCCAATCAGGCAAAATGTTCCGAGTCGCATGGCGGAATAGGCAAGCAAATTACGCCATTTTTGCAAGGACAACTGATTCATGCCGCGACTGCGAGCGGGTTTACCGCGGCGATCCGACGCACGGTTTTGTGACGCTGGAAGTAACCAATGAGCGCATCACGGGTTTGCACCGGATGCAGGATACAATTGGCCTCCGGTCGCCCGAGAAATGCGCGCAATTTCATGAAATGATGGCCGCCGCTGCGCGCATCGAAACTGTTAAACGCGATGACGTATTTCTTGTTGCGATCCAGAGGCTCCCGGTTGGCAAGGGTGATTGAGACAATTTTACAGCCGTGGCCCCGACCTTCGGTTTGCATTTCGAAGCCAAGCAAGTTGCGCTTCTCATGGCTAGCGAACACTTCCTCCATCGCAGTTTTTATTTCTTCTGGCGACAGTTGTGCCGTCACAATGTAGTTCTCGTAAGGGATTATGTTCCAGATGTCGTTAACCTTTTTCAGACCGGGAAGCAAATCGGCCTTATCATCGAACGTCCCGTGCATGGCGCCATCAACGGATACGCTTCGTTCCTTCAACATTTCGATGATTGCCGCCCCGATCAGCCTCTCGACGTCGCTCGGTCGGCCAGGGTGACTTCCACCCCGCAGTGTCTCGGCCAGGTCGCCAATCGGCTCGTACAGCGCGGTCTTCGATTCGGCGAGCTGCGGCATCGCCCGTGAAAGAATCATCTGATCAAAGCCGAAGCGGTTATCCATCAGCTCGCACATCGCTTCGCGGCGCAGCAACTTCTTTGAGTTGCGATCGAAAAGAAGGTCGACGCGCCCCACGTGAATCCCGAAATGATCTGCCTGGGTAAACAACACGCCATTCGTTAGCCGTCTTGGGATGTCCTGGTGCGTATGCCCGGCAATGAACACTGCCATTCCCGGAAATTCCGAAGTTAGCGCCATCACCGTATTGGCAAAGTCATCGCCACCCGTGCGCGTCTTGAGTCCCATATGACCGGTCAACACGATCACGTCCGCGCCTCGGCTCTTGGCGCTCGCAACCGCGCGCCGAACCGCCTCGACCGGATATCGAAAATCAAGTCCCCGGGTAAGTTCCGGCCAAAGCCAAAACGGCATCCCCGGCGTGGTGACACCGATGATCGCGACCTTGATTCCCGCAACTTCATTCACAATGAGCGGCTGAATTTTTGCAAACGGGTGCTTCGCATCTGAGAATTCGCCGGCCAGTCTTCCTTCCATCAGCATGTTCGCAGCAAGCACCGGCATGTTTGATTGTTGCAACGCATGTTCGAAGCACTCCATCCCCCAATCGAATTCATGATTGCCGACGACCCACGCGTCGTATTTAAGGTGGTTGAGCAGCTCAATCATCAGCGCGCCTTTGTTTCGGAGGCTGACGTCAGTGCCCTGATATACATCCCCGATATCGATCAAGATCGAATTGGGATTTTCTCGTTGCCAGCGCCGGATTTGCGTCGCGCAACGCGCCAATCCGCCGCGATCTGGATTTCCGTCGTAGTCGGAGGTTGGCAGGATGTGACCGTGCAAATCTGTCGTGTGCAAGATCGAAATACAAACCGTATCGGGAATGAGCGTAGCAGCGGCACCCCCGAGCGCCGGTACGGCGCTAACCAGTCCCGCCCGGCCGGCGAGTTTCAAAAACTCCCGGCGAGTCCACGATGTGTGCGCGTCAAACATCGCTTATTTCAATGGGGAAACATACTAGCGCTGCGACGGCCAGTATCTCAATGAAAATGCTAAGACTTCGCTGTCTTGACCGTAAGGCCGTTTGGCTGACACTTCGTCATGCTTAACGAGAATACGATCGCCGATTTCAAAGCGAACCTTCGTGGCAGACTGATTGAACCGGGTGACAAGGATTACGATGAAGCCCGCAAGGTGCACAACGGAATGATCCACAAAAAGCCGCGGCTGATTGCCCGTTGTGCGGACGTGGCGGACGTCATTAGCTCCGTGAACTTCGGTAGAGAGAACGATTTGCTTGTCGCGATCCGCAGCGGTGGACATAACGCGGGAGGCCTGGGAATTTGCGACGATGGATTGGTCATCGACCTCAACCCGATAAAATATACGCGTGTCGATCCAGAAGCGCGCACGGTCACTGTTGGGGGCGGATGCACATGGGGCGACGTCGATCACGCGACGCATGTTTTTGGGCTTGCGACCCCAAGCGGAATCATTTCCACGACCGGCGTTGGCGGGTTGACTTTGGGCGGTGGAGTGGGACACCTCACGCGTAAATGCGGATTGAGCATCGATAACCTCCTCTCAGCTGATGTCGTATTGGCCAATGGCAATTTTGTTAAAGCCAACGCCGATGAAAATTCCGACTTGTACTGGGCGCTCCGCGGCGGCGGCGGAAACTTCGGGGTCGTCACGTCGTTTACGTTCAAGCTGCACCCGGTCGATATGATCTATGGCGGTCCAACTCTCTACGAGCTAAGCGAAGCAGCCGACGTGATGAAGTGGTATCGCGACTTTATTGCTGCGGCGCCTGATGATTTGAATGGCTTTTTTGCCTTTCTCACCGTGCCGCCCGCCCCGCCGTTCCCCGAGCATCTGCATATGAAAAAAATGTGCGGCATTGTGTGGGCATACGCGGGCCCCCAAGAAAGCGCGGAGAAAACATTCGAGCCAATCCGGGCCTTCAAAAAACCTGCTTTGGATTTTGTCGGTCCGCTGCCGCAACCAGCGTTACAAAGCATGTTCGATGCGCTTTATCCTCCGGGCTTGCAGTGGTATTGGCGCGCGGATTTCGTCAACGAGTTAAGCGACGACGCGATTGCCAAGCACATTCCCTTTGGGGAGGCGCTTCCATCGATGCATTCCACCATGCATATGTATCCGATCGATGGCGCGGCGTCGCGTATCGGCAAGAACGATACTGCCTGGAATTATCGCGACGCCAAATGGGCACAGGTGATGGTCGGAGTTGATCCCGACCCGGCGAATAACGAGAAAATCATCTCATGGACGAAGAGTTATTACGATGCGCTTCATCCGTACTCAGCTGGCGGAGCGTACGTAAACTTCCTAATGGGTGATGAAGGCGGAGAACGCGTGAAAAAAACCTACGGTGATAATTACCAGCGACTGGTCGAGATCAAAAACAAATACGATCCCGATAATTTCTTTCGAGTGAACCAAAACATTAAGCCGAGTTAGTTGTAGCGGCGCCAGCCGCGGCGAGCGCCGAATCTAGAGCCCGGTCCGCGTAGAACCGGGCCGCCGGCGTAGTTACGAAGGCGTTACTAATTTCAGTTTTGAAATCGCGTTCGATCACGTGGATTCTGGCCGATGACTGCTGACGAGTTAAGATCACTGCAGGCGCCGCTAAAGGCGCAGTACCGCGAGCATCCTGAAACGGCGTTGCTCACGCTCCGTGCAGAAGGGCGAATCGGCGAAAACATCACCTGTAAAATCGAAACCGGAAAGGCGCGTGTTGAAGCTGGACTTCATCCGGCAACAGGCGGCGATGGCCAGAGCGCATGTTCGGCGGACATGCTGCTCGAAGCGCTGGTCGGTTGCGCGGGCGTTACGCTAAGCGCGGTCGCCACCGCTCTGAACATTTCTTTGCGCGGCGCGACGATCCGAGCGGAAGGCGATCTCGATTTTCGTGGCACGCTCGGCGTTTCCAAAGACTTACCCGTTGGGTTTAAAGAAATTCGCCTGAATTTCGATTTAGATACAGACGCCACCGATGAACAGGTCGCCAAACTAATTCGTCTGGCAGAGCGCTATTGCGTCGTTTACCAAACGCTAAGCCAACCGGCCACGATCAGCGTTTTGCATCGGGTAATATCGCGCTAAAATCTCCCCGCTATGCCGTTATACATGGACATTCACAGTCTTCCAGAG
>JBKPLX010000021.1:0-20019 GCA_046731855.1 Verrucomicrobiota bacterium
CTGGGGTGAGTGCCGCAGTTGTTGGTGTCATAGCAGTCGTGTCTCTCGATCTGGTTCCCGAAGCGCTAGTTGACTGGCCCGCTGTCGGTATCGCGATCGTTGCTTTTCTTCTAATCGCTTTTCTAAAGCGCGATGTCGCGTTGGTAGCTGCTGGAGCCATGCTCGGCGGAATAATCTACTCGAGCATTCGCGCGTTTGCATAAACTGTAGCCGGGATCGGTGATCCCGGATTACCGGGACGGACGCGCGGATTCTGACCTGATGCGGCGTCTTCAGCATTAAAGAAGGCGGCGAAGACGATGTTAGACCATTCGTCTTCGCCGCGCTTCACCCACTATCGCGTTGAGGACAACGCGATTCACCCAATCATTAGTACTTCGCGCCTCTTGCCTTGTGCTCTTTGGCTTCGTTGTGTTTGCTAAGTACTTTTCCGTTGGCATCCATTTCGACGCCAATCTGCTTGCCGTTCTTGTCGATCACGGCTTCAAAGTTGGCGCCCTCTTTTTCCCAGCGGACAATTGTTCCGCCCTTTGCTTGGGCCTGCGCAGCTTGCTGCACCGCGGCAGGCACGTCAGAGCTGCTGATAGTTTGCTCTTCGTGCACTTTTTCCTTCGCCTGAGCGACAACGCCAAGTGCCAGGCTGGCGCTGACCGCTCCTGCTGTGAACAGATTTTTCATTTTCATAACTGTCTATCTATTGACTACCCCCTTTCAGTATCGTTCGAAACTGATTGCTCATTGGCTCGGAAAAAAGGCGGTAAAAAAACCGAAGGTTTGGCTGATTAGCGCCGGATGTCAGGCAGAACCCGACAAGCGAGTGGTTTCTGTTTCGTAGGCCCCGATCAACTCCAAGATCTTGGATTGAAATGCATTCTGCGCGGCGTAAACGGCGCCGATCCCCTCAGCGAACGACTTTTGCTTGAGTTCCTCCTCAATCGTCAGGCTGAGTTCAGCCAGTTTTTCGATATTCGCTCGTGAATGAAACTCTAGCTCTTTGAGTTTGGAAAGAACTACAAGCGATTTCTCCAGCTGCGTCGGTTCTACTGGTTGAGTTGGCTTTGCAACTTCGGCCTTCGGAGCCGTACTCTCGGCGGGAGCTGTAGCCTTCTTTTCGGTTTGGACGTTCTTGGCACGCTGCGACGGAACAGAGCCAGCCTTGGAAGCATGCTTGTCCTTATGATGCTTCTCTTGGCTGACTTTCTTTGCGTGCGCGACGTTTCTTGGGTCTCCCATTAACTTATTTGACGGCTCCCAAGGGTTGGCCGGTCGTATGTCGCAACGCGATTGCTCACGTGTTGGAAAAAAAGCCGTCCCGTACGCAGGTTCCCCCTACATGGCTTGTACGATCTCTCGAACAAGCGACTCGTCCCACTGCTCTGCTACCAGGAAAAGTCCATCCGCCGCGGTGGGGACTACTTAGCCCAACTCGCGTTGATTAATATTTCTCGCTCTTTTCCTTCTTCTCGGCCTTCTCAGGATGAGTGCCCAGGAATTTGCCATTGGCGTCGACCCGGATCGCCATTTCCTTCCCGTTCTTGTTCACGACCGCGTCGTAGCATTCCTTGCCCTTGCGAGTCTCCTTTGCGACTCGAATAATCTGATCGTTCCCGGCTTTTTCCTTGATAGTGGTTTGCGCCGGGGACGGCAGGTCCTTCATATCCACAGGAGTCTCTTCTTGCGCCAAGGCAGCCGGCCCGAGCATGAGTCCGGCGCTGATGGTTATTGCTGCAATTAGTCTTGTTATCTTCATGGGCTGATTTCCTTTTTGCTGAATATCTATCTAGGTACGGTTCGAAGATGAATGATGGTTTGCGCGTAGAAAAATGACTGCACAATCCACACGACGCGATTCGGTGGACTGCCAGAAACCCATTACTCCGCGATCATTTTCGCATGCGTTAGCCTTCGATATGCGAATCAAATGCTCGGTCTCGCTTCGAAACGCGCAGGCGCACAGAAGTTTGCGATCTAATTAGTGTGAATCGATCGGGTTCAGCTCGATTTTATGAATGACACATCTGAAGTTGTTGTAATCACGGGCGCTTCTGCAGGAGTCGGGCGCGCGGCGGTGCGAAAATTTGCAAAACATGGAGCGCGAATCGGTTTGATCGCGCGTGGAGTTGATGGCTTGAAAGCCGCGCAAAAGGAAGTCGAGGAACTCGGCGGCAAAGCGCTCGTCTTTCCCGTGGATATTGGGAGCCCCGATCGTGTCGAAGCTGCGGCCGCACAAATCGAAGCCGATTTGGGCGAGATCGATATCTGGATCAACAACGCAATGGTGT
Source organism: Verrucomicrobiota bacterium (assembly GCA_046731855.1). Taxonomy (GTDB): domain Bacteria; phylum Verrucomicrobiota; class Verrucomicrobiia; order Chthoniobacterales; family UBA10450; genus Udaeobacter. The sequence continues at coordinate 2,283 of JBKPLX010000021.1, forward strand.
CGGTGTTTTCGCCAGTTAAGGAGATGACGCCCGATGAATTTCGGCGCGTCACAGAAGTGACTTATCTGGGTTGCGTTTATGGCACGCTTGCCGCGTTGAAGCGGATGTTGCCGCGCAATCGCGGAGTTATCTTACAAGTTGGCAGCGCACTTGCGTATCGCGGTATTCCATTGCAAGCGGCCTATTGCGCGGCCAAACACGCGATCCAGGGCTTTTGCGATTCGCTGCGATGCGAGCTCATCCACGACAAGAGCAATGTGCGTCTGACGATGGTGCAGTTGCCTGCACTAAACACGCCGCAATTCGGTTGGGTAAAAAGCCGCTTGCCACGCAGGGCGCAACCGGTGCCGCCTATCTTTCAGCCTGAAGTCGCGGCGGAAGCGATTTATTTCGCCGCGCATCATCCTCGGCGTGAATTCTACGTTGGCGCACCATCGGTGGCCGTGATCGTGGGAAACAGATTTGCTCCAGGCTTGCTCGACCGTTATCTCGCGGACACCGGATACGATTCGCAGCAGTATGACGGGCCTGAAGACCCGAATCGCGCACACAACTTATGGCAGCCGGTGCCCGGCGATCACGGCGCGCACGGCGCGTTCGACCAGCGCGCGAAGGACTGCAGTCCGCAATTATGGGCAAGCGAACATCGCGCCCTGGTTGCAATAGGTGTGGCGGTACTTGGCATTGCAGGCCTAGCCGCGTTTTTCAAAAATAAACGACGCTGAAATAGCGTCGGTCATATCGCGTCACCCGACTGTTGTAGTTATTCTGCTTCGGCGTGGAATCCGATACGGCGCCGCGTTGGCTTGTCCGGCGGCGGCAGTAACAGCGGTTTGAGTTTCTGATACAAGTCACGCAGGCCGGTGTCGTGAGTTAGCAGCGTCTTCTCGATCTTTTCTAGGCGCACTTCAAGGCTTGCGTCGGTTAACAACTCCCGGCGCATTTTTACAAATGCGCGAATGACGTATACGCTCATCGCCACTGCGCGCTGGCTATTCAGAATTGTCGCGGCCATGATTGCGCCGTGCTCAGTGAAAACCCAAGGTAGCTTGCGGCGTCCTCCGTGTGAACTTGGTATCACAATTTGTGACATCAAGTTTGCGAACTCGTCGCGAGTAAGCTGAAAGGCAAAATCCGCCGGAAACCGATGGCGATTCCTACGAATCGCTTGGTTAAATACGCGCGTCTCAACGCCGTAAAGCAAGGCCAAATCGCTATCGAGAACCACGGGCTGGTTGCGAACTGTGTAAATCCTTGGCGCGAGAGCTGCTTGAGTCATCGGATTTGATATCTTCAATCGACGGCAGCTATTTCACCACGTAAAAGGCGCCAAGAATGATGCCGAAGATGGTGTGTGCAACTAGAACCGTTAGCGGCGTGCGGATACCGTAGTGCAACCCGAGGAAGCCCGGCGGCTCAAGTTGGCGCACCACGGTTGGTCCGTATTGTTCGTTAGCCATCCGTGGATGCAGCGCGGGCAACACCGGCAGCGCCATCGTGAGAACAAAGACGCCATGGACGAACCCGATAGCAGCGCCAAACCACCAGGTAGCTATTTGCAACGCCTGAAACGCTGCAACGTAAATGAGCGAGAAAATCCAGCCGTTTATGAAATGCAAAAAGAAGCCGATGAACTTCGCTTTGTCCCGGCTGGGCGTGAAGATTGTCCCGAGCAAGTAAGGGATATTCATTCGAGTCAAGCCAAAGCCCTGGCTTCCCGCAAGAATTGAAGTAAGCACGACCGTGCTGACAAAACCCCATAACAGCCAACTGCTCCAGTTCATGACCCGAAATTATCCGTCACGCCTTCGCAGTCGCGTAAGGCGAGCGCAGCATTGATGACGCCGAGGTGTGAGAATCCTTGAGGGAAATTTCCGAGCGCGTCTCCGTTTTCCGGGTCGATTTCTTCGGCGAAAAGGCGAACATCGTTCGCGTAGGCAAGCGCTGCCCTGAAAACTTCATGGGCTTCTGAACGATTTCCGCAACGCGCCAGAAAATCTACCTCCCAAAAGCTGCACAACGCGAATGCACCTTCATGTCGATCTTTACTTTGCTGGTTTCGATGAAGCAATCCCTGTCTCGGAGCCAAGCCATTGCGGATGCTGGCGTGTGTTTGTTGCATGCGTTGCGAAAAAGCTTCTTCGAAGCCGTGACGTGCGAGGAGGAGAACGCTGGCATCGAGTTCTTCGCTTCCCAGTGCTTGCGAGTACGCTCCAAGTTTGGTGCTCCAAGCGCGCGTTTCGATCGCCTTGCGAATGCGCTGGCGTTCGGTCTCGTATTTTCGAGCCGGAATTCCGCTAACTTGCCCTCGCGCGTGCATCTTTAAAACGCGATCGAGCGCGACCCAGCACATTAATCGCGAGTGGGTGTAGTGACGGCGCTCGTCGCGTTCCTCCCATATACCGTTGTCAGCTTCGTGCCAATGTTCACAAACATATTCCGCGCTTTGTTGCAGTATCTTCTGCACGTCGCGATCGAGTCGCTTGTCATCTCCCATAAAATGCCAGACTGCCTCGACGATTTCGCCGGAAAGATCGAGCTGGATCTGTTCGATAGCTGCGTTGCCGATCCGCACTGGGCAGGAACTGGCGTACCCCCGCAATTGCTTTAATTCACATTCCTGCGGCGGACACTCGCCGAAGACGTCATAGACAACGCGCAATTCCGGGCGGGTCAGACGTGTCGCATGCAGAAGCCAATCAACGAACGCTTCCGAATCGTCTTTGTATCCTAGCCCGAAGAGCGCATGCACTGTGAAAGAAGCGTCGCGCAACCAGGCAAAGCGATAATCCCAATTCAAATCGCCAGCGATGCGCTCTGGCAGCGATGCCGTAGGAGAGGCAATAATTGCACCCGACGGCGCGTAGGAAAGTAATTTGAGCACCAGAGCGCTACGAATGACGGAATGCTCGTACGGTCCGTGATAGTTGGATTTCGCAGCCCACGTGCGCCACCAATCGATCGTAAGTTTCAATTTCTCGTCAACCGCGTCGCCAAGCGGCGTTAGGGTAGCCGGGCTTTCCCCCGAAAAGGTAAGCGAAAACGCGAGTGCCTCGCCAACCTTCAAAGTCAGGCTCGCTGACAAACCGGCATTTGTGTTCGTCCCAAGTTTGACGTCGCTGCGCAGATTCAGGAGGTTTTTTCCAACGTTGACGCGCCATCCAAGTTTGCCTGTGTCTTTAATGAATGGAGTCGTTCGACCATAATCGGGGCGCGGGTCGAATTCGACAACGACCTGCACTTCGCCGGCTTCGCACTTTATTAACCTGATGAGCTCGTGCTCCGGCCAGAGTCGCCGAGTTTTTTCTTTCTCCGAAGTAACCGCCATGAAATCGGTGAGCACGATGTTGCCGGAGCTGTTGGAAAAGGTGGTTTCCAATACGTTCGTCTTGTCAACGTAACGCCGGCTTATTTGTGAATCGTCTGCGCGGTGAATGCTCCAGCGCCCGCCGATTCTGGGATCGATAACTGCGCCGAAGATCGAAGCGCTATCAAATCGCGGCCAGCAAAGCCAATCGAGTGAACCATGCTTTGAAATCAACGCTGCTGAACGCCCGTTTCCAATGATTGCGTAGTCTTGGATCTTTGAAACGTTCGCAGCCATGTCTAGAGGGTCTACCGATGAGCTTAGACTATTCTCTTTTAATAAAGCTGATGTCGCCGCTCCGTTCCAAACGCGCGACCTTTATCTTCGAGAGATCTTCGGTCCCCGCATCCAGCCGCATATCTTCATCGAGATCATGTTCCGAAATGTGATTTAGGCTCATATTCCTGCGTTGGAGCTTGCCATTCTCTACAAGAATGGCCGCCTTTCCCTTAATCAGTATTCCAAAGCCGTGCGAATAGTAGGCCGTGAGAGCGAGGGATCGGTGCAACAACACGAGAACAAACCCGGTACCCAAGGTAGGAAAAAAAGGCGCCGACCCATTAATGGCGCGCGCCAAAACGGAAGCGATGATCACGAGTAGAGTTGCATCGAACGCCGTCTTTTCCGCGAGTGAGCGTTTACTGCTTATTCGCACCATCACTAGCGTCGCTGCAAAAACGATCACCCCACGTATCGAAATCTGCAGGAATGTTAATTGTTTCGGTTCCATTCCCAAACCGAGCAACTCTTCGAACAAGTGTGAGATTGTATTCATAGCAATATTCTATCGCCGAGAGAATCTCTCCTGCGCTTACACTGACCTTGTGGAAAGAAAATTAAATCCAGTCAGCGGACGGCATTCGTTCCTATAACGAGAAACCCCAAAACGGAGTCGACAATGGCACGAGGAAGTAAAAAGAAATACACTTCAAAGCAAAAACGGAAGGCGTCGAAGATCGAAAAGGGCTACAAAAAACGTGGCGTTAGCAGTAAAGAAGCGGAACGCCGCGCATGGGCGACCGTAAACAAATCAGATAAAGGTGGCCGGAAGAAGGGTGGCGGAGGCCGCGGGAAAAAGCGAAGTAAGTCAAGTTCCCGCAAGGGCGGACGAAAAGGCGGTCGCAAGTAAAGCGCCTTACCTAACAAACATTTCAACCGCAGCGACAAACATCAATGCGGCTGTAAGTCCTACCATAACTCGCGATGACCAGACGCTTGGTTGACGCTTGATCAGCTTGCGATCACACAAAACTAGCAAATGCGGTTTTCAATCCGATGCTAGCCATTTACGATGGTGCCGCCGTTTGGATGCAACACCTGACCTGTCATGTACGAAGAGTCATTAGAGGCAAGAAAGACATAACTTGGCGCGACTTCTTCGGGTTGACCAGGTCGGCCTAGTGGGACATCGGAGCCAAATGTCTCAACCTCCTTTGCCGGAAAGGTTGATGGAATGAGAGGCGTCCAGATCGGGCCCGGCGCGACTCCATTTACGCGAATGCCTTCATCAGCCAGCGCTTGCGAGAGCGAGCGTGTAAAAGATGTTATCGCTCCTTTGGTGGAGGAATAGTCAAGCAGATGTGCGCTGCCTTTGTAGGCCGTGACTGAAGTGGTGTTGATGATCACGGCGCCTTTTCTCAAATGTTTCATGGCTGCTTTTGTCATGAAAAAGAACGAAAAGATGTTTGTGCGAAATGTTCGTTCCAGTTGTTCTTCAGTGATTTTCTCAATCGATTCCTGTGGGTGTTGTTCGGCTGCGTTGTTTACCAGGATGTCGATTTTTCCGAACGCCTTTATGGTTTGTCCAATAGCCTTTCTGCAGAACTCTTCCCGGCCGACATCGCCTGCAACCAACAGGCACTTACGCCCGCGTTGTTCCACGAGGCGCTTGGTCTCATTGGCGTCCTTCTTTTCTTCGAGATAAACAACCACCACGTCCGCGCCTTCTTTCGCGAACGCAATCGCGACCGCGCGACCGATGCCGCTATCGCCGCCGGTGATGAGCGCCACTTTATTTCGCAATTTTCCGCTGCCGCCCTGTTGCTCGCCACCAGCTTTCGGCCGGGGCTTCATTTTATGTTCTCGGCCAGGGCGCTGCTTTTGATGTTGGGGTGGCTGAAGTTTCCTTTCCCTAGGCATAAAGAATTTGCGCGGTGCTCGATTCGCGAAATTTCCCTATCAAAGCGTCGTCTGAACCTTCATCGGAGCCTTATCTTCCTCCGATTGATTCATGGATCGTCTAACGTCGGCGTTTTCGTGTTTTCGCGGCTTTTTTTGCGGCGGCAGAGCGCGATCGCGCAGAGCGTCGAGCTGCCGCGCGCTTCGCGTGTCGTGACAGCGCTTTCTTCGATGCTGAGCTGCGGCTTTCGCGCTTAAGCGCTCTTTTTGTAGCGCGGGAGCGTTTCCGCGAGGGTTTTTTGCGCCCTCCGGCGCGGCCCTTCGTCAGGTCACGTTTGGCCTGACGTTTGGTCCGCTCTTTGGCTCGTTTCGGCGGAGGTAACTTCACTCCCGCCCTTCGCGCTTTGGATAGGCCGATGGCGATCGCCTGTTCCGGAGAGCGAGCACCGTGTTCGCCTTCCCGAATGTGTTCCATTTCCTCGCGCACAAACTCGCCCGCTTGAGTAGAAGGAGACTTGCCTTCGCGTTCGTCTTCGCGCGCCCTTTCGGCTGGTTCTTCTTCTGGCATAACAACATGGTTTCGCCGCCAGATACATATTTGGACGTAACGAAAACTCCGCAGAGCAGCTAAGAACGAGTAGCAACATCTCGATCACAGCCGCCATGATCGAAACTGCGGGCCAATGCCGATGTCAGCGAAAAAAGGCACAACTCGTAGGCATAATTCTGGTAACCGTTATAATCATTTCTCTTAATACAACCAGCGATCTAGATAACCCCAATTGCAGGTTACTCGCCAACGTGCTGGTCTTTGTATTATGTTAAGTTCTCCCGTTTCTGGGACAAATCTGAGATAGACATCAAACGGCCCGCAACACGGGGTTTACTCTGCTCAGCCCTTTTTTCTCGTATCGCGCAGATTTCTGATACGATCATGTGCGTTCTTGATCTCGCTATATTGACGCGAGACCATCTCGCGCAATGGCCCCGGCAGATCCTCGTTCAACGCCTTGTTGTATTGCTCCACAGCGGAGTCTTCACCGCGTTCGCATTCTGCGAGTACTGCATGGTCATCTCCGCTGGTGACGGCAGATTTCAAGTTAATCCATGCTCGATGCACTGCGCCGGCAGCGCTGCCGCTCTCTTCGGGTTGCCATTCGCCCAGATTTCGAGCCTCGCTCTGGAGTTCGGTCGCGAACCGCGCACGTTGACTCGAGTATTCGTTGAAGAGTGACTTCAATTGTGAGTCTTTCACGCCTTCCGCGGCTTGCTTATAGCCTTCCTGCCCATCTTTAAGCGTCTGGATCAAATCGTCGATGCTTGAGAGAATTTCTTTTTCTTCCTTCATATAAAGCTAGTCGCAGGCCGCGACCTGTGCACGTGTCAAATTCTGAGAATAGTTGTTCAACAGCCAGTCGAAGCGCGGCACGTAGGTCTTCCCTTGAGACGGCATCAACTCCGTCTTCCCCCGCCGGGGGTTGTGCTCGCTCACTGCAACTCTGTTTTCGCTACCGCAATGTTCTGCCGTTGCTTGCGACAACGCTTCCGGATCTTAGAGAGGGCGTCTGCCTTGAATCAGATTAATGATCAAAACAATCACTGCGATTACGAGTAGCAAATGAATCAGGCCGCCACCTACGTGTGTGAGAAGACCCAGAAGCCAGAGCACGATAAGGATTACAATTATGGTCCAAAGCATAAGTTTATTTTCGGTTTCGTTTTTCCTCCGAGCGTGATGTGTAGCAATCCGACAGAAACATTAAAAGCAAAATCGAAGGCGGAATTCAATTAGAGAATCGCCCTTAGCGTGCCTTAATAACTTTCTCTACACGGCTAAACCATGCATTGGGTGCGAAGAAGCATGGATGAAAAGCGTTCCTTTCTGGATAGACAGCGCGCCTATTGAACGATTTCCGCGCTTGGAGAAGAACGTGAACGTCGACGTCATTGTGGTCGGCGCAGGCATCACCGGTATCACCACAGCACATCTCTTGAAAGAAGCCGGCCTAACAGTGGCCCTGATCGAGCGCGAGCGTGTAGCTTCGATGGACACTGGCCATACGACGGCTCACCTGACATATGTCACGGATGTCGAGTTGCAGGATTTGGCACGTAATTTTGGCAATAATCACGCCGAAGCGGCTTGGGACGCGGGCGCAGCCGCCATCGACGAGATCGAGAGAATTGTTCAGGCTGAACGGATACAGTGCGAGTTTAGACGTGTGCCCGCGTACGTGCATGTCTGCATGGACGGCTTTTCACAAAAGGAAATTTCTCGGCTGAAGAATGAAGCCGAGTTGGCTACGGAACTTGGATTCGACGCTACTTACCTGGAATCGATTCCGTACTTCGATTTGCCGGGTGTGCGCTTTCCCAATCAAGCGAAGTTTCATCCCAGAAAATATCTTCGCTCCCTGGCGATGAAGCTACCAGGCAACGGATCTTACGTTTTCGAGAAGACTGCCGCAGCCGAGTTCGATGCGAAAAACCATCGCGTAAAAGCGGATGGTCATTGGATCAGCTTTAAGCGTGTGGTGATGGCGACTAACAATCCGCTGGTCGGTTTGGCCAGCATAACAAGTGCGACGCTTCTGCAAACGAAACTTTCGCTTTACACCAGCTACGCGCTTGGTGTCCGAGTCCCATCCGGAACCGTTCCCGAAGCGCTTTTCTGGGATACCCGAGATCCTTACGATTACCTCCGGGTAGATCGGCATCGCGGCTTCGATTACGTTGTTTACGGCGGTGAAGATCACAAGACCGGACAAAAGAAGGAGACCGACAAGGCTTATGTGCGTTTGCTCGCGCGATTGAAAAAGGTCCTTCCGAAGGCACACATCGATCATCGCTGGTCCGGACAGGTCATTTGCACTCCTGACGGCTTGCCTTATATCGGCGAAAATGTGGAGCGCCAGTTCGTGGCCACAGGCTTTTGTGGAAACGGCATTACATTCGGAACGCTAGCTGCAATTATGGCGCGCGATTGGGCCACGGGCAGAGAAAATCCGTGGACCGACTTGTTTGCTGTGGATCGAAAAAAAATCAAAGGCGCTACCTGGAATTACCTCCGAGAGAACAAGGATTATCCCTATTACATGATCAAAGACTGGATTGCTCGTCCCGAGGCAGATTCCGTGAAAAAGCTAAAACGTGGCGATGGCATGATTATCGGTTCGCGTGGAAAAAAACGTGCTGTGTTCCGCAACAACAATGGAAAGCTGTATCAGCTCTCGCCTGTGTGCACGCACCTTGGCTGCATTGTCAGATGGAATCCTGCTGAATCGACCTGGGATTGCCCATGTCACGGCTCGCGTTTCAAACCTACTGGCGAAGTAATTGCCGGGCCCGCTGAAGAGCGACTGTCACCGATCTGAAGTTCATGGCCCCGTTTATCCAATGAAAGAGCTGGATTCTTACCTTAACGATCACCTGGCCGGGTCGGTTGGTGCACTGGAACTCGTTGAGCACTGGGCCCAATTGCACAAAGGCAAGCCTCTGGGTGTCCTCTTCTCTGACGTAAAGACGGAGATCCGAGCCGATCAAAACACGTTGCGCGATATGATGAATTCATTGGGAATCAAAGAAAGCAACGTGCGCAAGGCGGGCGCATGGGCTGCGGAGAAGGCTGGCCGGGCGCGATTGATGATTGCGGGCGATGAGCCGGGCAGCTTGGGATTGGTTCTCAGCTTGGAAGGATTAATCATGGGCATTACTGGGAAGAAACTGCTGTGGCGTGCAATGGATGGAGCAAAGCTGCCGCAGCTGAGCAGCTACGATTTCAAGGAATTACAGGGTCGGGCTGACGAACAAGTTAAGCGAATTGAAGTCGAACGAAGTCGAGCAGTACAAGAGTTATTTTCTTCGCAGTGATACTTTGCCAATGGCGGAACCTGGGACACGAGCTCGTAACGGGAAGCTAACCAAAGCCGATTTCGTTAGTGACTCGGCGGAGGCCGCGAAGGAAGCGGGTCTGTACTACATTAACGATGATCGTCCGGGCTACCGACGCAGACCGAACAACGGCGACTTCGAATATGTAGATACAGAAGGCAAAAGAATCCGCGACGAACAGCGGCTTTTGCGAATCAGACGTTTAGCCATTCCTCCGGCATGGACGGATGTTTGGATTTGCCCATCACCGACCGGTCACATTCAGGCAACAGGTCGCGACGCCCGTCGACGGAAGCAGTACCGTTATCACGAGCGTTGGCGCGAAATACGGGACGAAAATAAGTTCGCACGCCTTGCCGATTTTGCCGTTGCGCTCCCAAAGATTCGGCGGCGCATCGCTCAAGACATGAGATTGCCTGGGCTGCCACGTCAAAAAGTGCTGGCCACCGTGGTGCGGTTGCTGGAACGAACTTTCATTCGCGTTGGAAACGAGGAATACGCGCGCGAGAACAAGTCGTTTGGCCTGACCACAATGAAAAATCGGCACGTGATGGTGAAAGGCGCCCAATTACGATTTCGTTTCCGTGGAAAGAGCGGACGCGAACACGAAGTAGACGTCACCGACAAGCGAATCGCAAAGATTGTTGCAAAATGTCAGGATTTGCCAGGGCAGGACTTGTTCAAATATGTCGACGACAAGGGCGAAGTTCGAGATGTAACGTCACAAGACGTGAACGATTATTTGCGGGAAATTACAGGCCAGGATTTCACTGCGAAAGACTTTCGAACATGGGCAGGAACACTACTGGCAACAATGGCACTCAACGCGCAAGAAGCATTCGAAACGAAAAAGCAGGCAAAGGCGAATGTGAAAGCCGCGATTTGTGCCGTCGCAGAACTTCTCGGCAACACAGCGGCTGTTTGTCGGAAATGTTACATACATCCAGCCATCGTCGAAGCTTACCTGAGCGGGAGCCAGGTTGCGGAGCTCGGCGACGCAGCGAAAAGTGCCACCAAGACAAAATTGCGTGCGGTTGAGCGAGCCGTTCTAAAATTCCTTCGCGCGCAAGCTTCAGGAAATAGCAAGAGTTAGCAATTCACCTGGTATTCCTATCGCGAAGGGGATGAAAAAAATAGGGACATGTCGCGATGAGAACGGAAATCTGCATACGTTTTCACAAGTTGCTCCGTACTTGGGATGTGTCGTCCGCTGAAACGCGTATGAGAAGATCTGGACCTGCCCGTGTCAGCGGTCGCGGTTCGATGCACTGGGGCTGCGTCGTTAACGGCCTGGCGATCTCAGATCTCGAACGCGCTAAGCTTCCCGGTTGTTAGCCTTGCACCAGCATTAGTGATTTACCTTCGTGATGCTCCACTTGGTCCATCGTACACTGGCGAGGCTTTTTGTCTGGGCGCCATCGAAGAAGCTTTGTGCCGTGTCGAAATCGGCCGCCGGTAAAATGGTCATACGCAACTTCAACGACCACCTTGGGAGCAACTGGTTCCCATTCGCCCGTGCGATCGGTGCTCCAACGGCTTGGCCCTCCGGGCGCGTTGCCGGTGAATCCAGGAGGCTTCCTGAGCGCTTCAAATTTTCTTGTTAAAGCCCGTCGCTCTGACGCCTTAAAAGCGGAGGTAAATCCCACGTGATGCAGCAAGCCGTCGTCACCGTACAGCCCGAGTAACAGGGAACCGAGAAAACGCGCCCCGCGCGCATAACGGAATCCGCCAACTACGCAATCGGCCGTGCGGATTTGTTTTACTTTCACCACGGCAGAGCGTTCGCCGTAAGCATAGGCAACATCCAGTCGTTTCGCCATGACTCCATCAAGATCGCCACCGGTTTTCTTAAACCACTTGTTAGCGACCCGGAGATCAGTTGCGGCTGGCGAGAGGCGTATGTTCCTGGTCGATCGCAGATTCAAATGCGCGAATCTCTCAAGAAGCCGCCGGCGTTCGCGCAGATGCTGTTTCAAGTACGATCGTCCACTCTCACCCAGGAGGTCGAATACGATGTAGATTGCTGGATTGGCTTTGGCCAGTTTCTGAACGCGACTGGCAGCCGGATGCAGACGCAATTGCAATTCATCGAATGAAAGCGCGCCGCTGACAGGAACAACAAGTTCGCCATCCAGAACGAATTGCTGCCCGGGTAATTTGCCGAGAGCTGCCACGATATCGGGGAAATAACGCGCGAGCGGCTGACCAGCCTTTGATTGTAAATAAATCTTCTTGCCATCACGAAACGCGATACAGCGAAAGCCATCCCACTTCGGCTCGTATTGCCAGTCGTGTCCGGAGGGGATTTCTTCGACCGAACGCGCTTCCATCGGCGGCAATGGGGGCTTTAACACCATATTCTTACGCAGATTCATCGCGGAAGTCTTACTGACTCAAGCGCGACATTCGGTTCCTGTCCGGTGTGGTGCGTCATTGGTGTAGGCAAAACGTCGCTTAGATGACGACGTCCAAAATACCTCGGCGCGGCGATATGCTTCAAGAAAGGAGAAACTATGGGCACGATTCTGCTAATTATCCTGATCCTGCTTTTGATTGGTGCGTTACCCGCCTGGCCGTACAGTTCCGGTTGGGGTTACTGGCCCAGCGGCGGATTAGGCTTGATTCTTTTGATTTTAATTATCCTCGCTTTGACGGGACACCTTTAAGCACGCCCGTTTTGTTTCGCTGGGAGTCGCCATGATGCCTTAATCTTGGCTCGCTCCGTGCGGAACGCGATTTTCGAAGACGAGCGCGTGTCAGCTTTCAGGAACTTCTTCATAAGCCTGAGGGCCAGGTCATTTTCCTTCTTTGTGTTTGATACCGTGCAATCCGAAGGCACGAACAAATGAAAATCGCGCATATAGGCATCGTTCGCTGTAAAAAGGACGCAAAAATTCCCAGCGATACCAGTGAGAATCAGAGTTTGAGTTTCCAAATACCGGAGGAGCGTCTCAAGGGTGGTGGAGAAAAAACCGGAATGTTTTGGCTTGAGCACAAAGTAATCGTTTTCGTCTGGCCGGAGTAATTGCACGATCTCGGGGCCGCGGCCGTGTCCTGCACAGTAGTCGACAGTACGCCGAAAGTCGGATTTCCATCGGCCGAAGTTGTCGTTTACATAAATCACCGGGACGCCAGCCTTCTGCGCCCGTCTTTTCAAGCGTAAAAGAACTCGAGCCATTGGTCGTGCATTCTTCAGCAATTGGTTCGCCTCGGGAAAATCAAAATCGTTGATGACGTCGATCAAGAGCAGGGCAAACTTGTGCTTATCTGGTGCGCTCCCGTGCAGATTAACATTTTTTTGTGGCATTGCCTTATCTCCAGAGATCGGGACGGCAGCAGAGCGTCGTTTGTTATACCCTTGGCACCCTCATGCGTTCATTTTTGAAACATAAGAGCCTGATTTATTATCAGCGTGACAGCGCTAAAGCTGAGCCAAGTGAGGACCCATTCCTCCCAGTTGAGATTCATTCCTCCTAGCCATAGAACAAAGCAAACCAACGCGCTGGCAGAGAGAGAAAAGCAGAAGATACAACTAAGCCACTCCTTCGCCGAGCCACGGCCGCCCGGCATTGCATTGCGAAGACGCTCAAAAACAGCAAACGGACCTTGCTCCTTCGTAAACAGATGGCTCAGTCTGAAGGTTGCTAGCGACCCTAGGATGAAAAGGAACCAGCGCATTGTCTCTGTTCAAGAAAAGTGGAATCTGTTTTTCCGCTCGAAGCGACACTGATGACTCTGGAAGACATAATTATGGCGTTGCAATGATGCGTCGTTCACTCGAAATAGACAGTCCTGGCGGGGCGCGAAGTCCACCATCACGGTGCGCGCTGAAGATTTCCTTCTTTACTATCTAACTCGTCGTTTTTGAATGTGAACATGGCGAATTTCTTGCCATCTTCGTACCGGTAAGTTGTTTTCTTGAAGATCATCATATCCTTCGTCTCTACTGTAGTAGGCTGCCCGAGAATTCTCTCCACCTGCGCCTTGCTCATTCCGGGAGTGATTTGATCGTAGTTACTAATCGTCAATTTCGATCCTGTAACAACGCTGTGATCACAACTCGCCGCGACTAACAACCATGCGAGGAGCGATAATAAAATGAATATCTTACGTAGAGTCATAATTCGAATTTCATTTTCTTTGGCTAACCTATTACGCTTCTGCTCTCCGGGCTGGCCGTCAAAAGATGCAAAGCACGCAGGCCCTTGATTCCCTAAGCATGATTGACGAGGCAAACATGACAAAAAAATAACGGCGCACGTTCGCGCGATAATCAAGACCTCGATCTCACATCCCCGCAAATGGCGCTCCTCCTAGGCGAGGTTTTATTTTTGGAGGGATGCGTGAGTTTGTCGTTACTATTCATAACGGGTACTAGCGTGCGCCGGGGTTGCATCTAAACATTCCACTAGCTGCGGCCGAATCATCCTCCTCCGATTAGGCAAGGCTCGCTCTAACCTCGGAAATTCAGGCAAGTGATAATAGACGACTGTTTATATGCGGGAAGGCGATTGTACAGTTGCACTTTGTGACGGTTTCTCTGGCATTAGCTTTTTTATCTCTTTCATCCCATGCCCCGACCTAAGAGTAAAACCGCCTCCGCTCAGGCCCTCATCGGCCTGTGGGCCATTGCGCTCACAGCCTTTGTCATCGCCACCCTTTACTTCGCACGCGAGCTACTTATCCCGCTCGCCTTGTCTGCGCTCTTAACATTTCTCATCTCGCCTTTCGTGGGGCGACTTGAGCGGTGGCTCGGTCGCATCGCGGCGGTGCTACTGGCAGTGGGACTACTGTTCGGAGCCGTCGCCGCCGCGGGATGGATGGTCTCCCGGCAATTGGTCGATCTGGCGGCCAAGCTGCCCGAATACAAGGGCAACATCGCTGCTAAGCTGCACGCGCTCCAGCCTCAGAGAGGGAGCACATTCAGTAAAGTTTTTGACACCGTCGACGAACTGAAAAAGGAGCTGCCGGGGGCCTCCGGCCCTACTATCACGCAGGAATCAGGCAAGCCTGAAACAGCGGTGGCTTCGCCTCCGCACCCGCAGGTGACAGCGACGCCCGTCAAAGTGGTCGAGACTTCCAAGGCGAATCCGTTCGAACTCATGAAGACTATGATTACGCCGCTGATCGGGCCGCTGGGCACGGCGTTCTTAGTTTTTATTCTGCTTATCTTTATGCTTTTCGAGCGTGAAGATTTGCGCAGCCGGCTAATCCGGCTCATCGGGCACGACCGCATCAGCGCGACCACGCAGGCAATGGAAGATGCGGCCGACCGTGTTTCCCGCTATCTGCGCATGCAGCTTTTGGTCAACGTCATTTACGGCGTCTGCATCGCGATTGCTCTCTATTTTATCGGTGTGCCAAACGCTCTGCTCTGGGGCGCATTCGGCACTGTTCTGCGGTTCGTTCCTTACGTGGGACCATGGATAGCAGCTCTCCTCCCGACGCTCCTCGCACTTGCCGTCTCGCCAGGCTGGATTAAGCCTGCGTTGACGGTCGCGCTTCTCACTGCGATCGAACTAGTCCTGAGCAATGTTCTGGAGCCATTGCTCTATGGTAAACATACGGGCATCTCCTCGATCGCGTTGATTCTTGCCGCGGTTTTCTGGACGTGGCTTTGGGGGCCCCTTGGTCTGGTACTCGCCACACCGCTAACCGTTTGTATGGTGGTCATAGGTCGGCACGTGCCGAGGCTTGCTTTCCTTAACGTCCTGCTGAGTGACGAGGAAGCGCTTACTCCAGCGGAAGATTGCTACCACCGACTGCTGACGGTCGGTGAACAAGACGAAATCGAATTAGCGGAAGCGTACTTAAAGGAAAATTCGCTCACCGCGCTTTACGATGCAGTTCTGATCCCGGCGATGAGTGCGGCGGAGACTGATGCGCGACTGGGTGCCCTGGAGGATGAACAACTCGACCATCTTAGGCAGAGCATCCGCGACATGATCGAAGATCTGGGCACCCGCCCGGCAGACGCGTCCACAGCCTCTGGAAACGATAACGTGTCGGAGCAGGAAGCTCAGCATAATCCGACGGCGCCTGCGATGGCAATATTGCCGCGCTGCGTCTACTGCCTGCCAGCGCAGGCGGAACGCGACGAGCTTGCGGGGGCCATGCTCTCGCAGTTGCTGCAGCAACAAGGCTTCGAAGCGGCAACTGCACCTGGCAAACTCTCCGCTGGCGAGCTGCTCGGTCTGGTGGAGAAGGCGGACGTCGATGTTGTCTGCATCTCAGTTGTGGCGCCGTCGACGATCATTCACGCGCGATATCTGTGCAAAAAAGTGCGAACCAGATTTCCTAAAGTGAAGATTATCATTGGACTGTGGGGTGCAACGGAAAACATTACCGAGGCAACCGGGCGTCTGCGCGATTCCGGCGCGGATGAGGTGGTTGTCTCGCTTGCCGAAGCGCTGAACCAAATCGCCGGGACCGCGCCTCTGCTCGCCGAGGAGATGTCACAGGCACCCATACCCGACGACGAGGAGGAGAGGCTTGCCGCGCTCGCAGAACTCCAGCTGCTCGATACGGAAGCCGAGCCGGTTTTCGATCGCATCATCGCAAAGCTCGCCCGCGTTTTCGAGATGCCGATGGCACTGATCTCTCTTGTTGATCGGCATCGTCTTTTCTTCAAGAGCCACACTGGCCTGCCCGATGATCTGGCCAAGTCTCGCCAAGCCCCGCGGAATGTTTCGCTATGTGGCCACGTCGTCTCGAAGAACGATGTCACTGTTATTGAAGACCTCGCGCGAGATCGGCGCTTTGCTAACAATCCTTGGATTAGGGAGCGAGGTCTACGTTTCTATGCTGGCGCGCCGCTGCATGCGCCGAACGGCCAGCCGATCGGTTCACTCTGTCTCCTCGATGTGAAACCGCGGGAGTTTTCCAGCCGCGACCGGCGCCATCTCCAGGAATACGCCAGCGAGGTGATGGAAGAAATCCGGCGCCGGTGCTCCGTTTTAAGCAAGCCAGGTCGGCTCGAAGGTGCAATTTCGTCTAATACTGCATTGCAGAATGTGTAACTGGATGACTCTGGTGTTGAGCGCTTCAAGATAACTCGAAAGTGTTACGTTGATCCTATAGTTGCTCGAAAGTTATCTTGACGGAGATATCATCGAAGGTTTGAACACAAAAAACGACGGGCTTGAAAGTGAGGCAGTTAATCTCCGAAACAGCCGTTCCGAGGTTTTTTGCAGGCGAAGCCTGATCGAAACTGATCAAGCTGGTCAGTTAAAATCTAGTCGAAAGTATCGACAATAATAGAGATGGGAATTTTTCGCGTCGGTCCGCCAGCCCCACGTTGGGATTTTTTGGCAACCCATGCCGCTCCGAGGCTATTCGGGCCTGGTTGTGTTGTTTAACACAATCGTAGCAGCGTTTTCTTCTCACAGGAACATCGCGAGACCTAGGGCAATTGTCACGTGGCATAGGATTATGTCTCATAAGACACTCATCCGCGGTCCCGATTGTGGTTTTCATTAATCGAAGCAGGTTCCTCCACAGACGAAGAGTTCCGAGTCGATAACTTGACGAAAGGATATCTAAGATGCGTTTAACTAATAAAATAAAAGAAGCGGGGGCGACTGGATACATTTTACTTTGGCTTCTCGGAATCCCGATTCCGATTTTGTTCCTCATCTTTCTGCTGCGAGGTTGCACATAAGATAGGAGAAAACCGCTTTATCAAATCCAGGTCGAACAAGACCAACGATATTAAACCTACACATATGAAACTAGAAACACTCAAAGACCTATACATTCACGAACTCAAAGACCTATACAGCGCGGAGAAGCAGATTGTAAAAGCGCTGCCTAAAATGGTTAAAGCCGCTACTAACAAGCAGCTTGCTGCGGGGTTCGAAGAACATTTCGAGCAGACGAAGGAACACGTGGCACGTCTTGAAAAGATTTTAACGAGCCATGATGAGTCGACCCGGGGCCCTAAGTGTGAGGGCATGGAGGGTCTTCTTAAAGAGGGAGAGGAAATGATCAAAGAAGATGCTGAAGAGGAAGTGCGCGATGCCGGGCTAATTGCTGCGGCGCAGCGCGTTGAGCATTATGAGATGGCTGGTTATGGCTGTGCTCGGACATACGCCGAGTTACTGGAGGATCGGGATGGTGCGCAGTTACTTCAGACTACCTTGACCGAAGAATCAGATACAGACAAAAAGTTAACCAAGTTAGCCAATTCCGTAATCAACGTCGCGGCTCAATAATTTAGTGAATAAATAAAACTCGCGGGGGTACGAGTTGCGATCAGTAGTACCGATACCCCCAACAAACTCAAACAAAGGAACCATGAAACGAACATTACTAGCATTAACTTGTCTCAGCGCATTTAGCCTAGCGGTAGTGGCTGACGAC
>JBKPLX010000022.1:0-12413 GCA_046731855.1 Verrucomicrobiota bacterium
GCGTGTGCGACCGTGCACAGTTATCGCCGCGATTCCTGCATCAACGAGCAGGCGTGCTACGCGCGTGGCGTTGATCGAATTGGCATCCCAGCCAATGCGAATCTTGGCCGTCACCGGCACTGGCGCGATCGCTCGAACTACGGCGGTCGCGACGCTGGCCAAAGTCGGACAATCTTTCAACAATGCGGAGCCGCCATTTCTGGAGACTACTTTTTTGACAGGACAACCGAAGTTCAGATCAATGAAATCTGGACGCACCCAATCAACGACCTGGCAAGCCGCTTCCGCCATGTGCTTGCCATCGGCACCGAAGAGTTGCACACCGATTGGCCGTTCGATCTCATCAAAATCGAGGTACTCACGCGTCCGCGCATTGCGGCGGAAAATTCCTTCGGCAGAAACGAATTCGGTCGTGAGAACATCAGCGCCATATTCTTTGCAGAGCTGCCGGAAAATTTTGTCCGACACCCCGGCCATCGGGGCGAGGTAAAGAGGAAATTGTTCGAAAAACCAGGGAAGAAGCATGTCGATCTTTCAACCATGTGCTGCGGTCTGGAGCAGGTCCGCCACCTCGTTTTGCACGTTTTCCAGCTCGTCGAGCCGCAATTGTGGATCCGGTACGATGAATACATCGCCGGTTGCGCCGTGTTCGTAAATCAAAACACGCCCATTGGTACTCTCTTCCGTCTTTACTTGTTTTAAAACGCGCTTGCGCTCGAGCATCACGGCCAGTACGTAGCAAGCGTTCGCAGGCGGATTCTCGGATGCAACTAAACGGCGAAAGAGTTGCTCCGCATTTTCCCTTGGCAAAGGCTCGGGCGGTTTCGACGGCAAAGGCTCGTAGCGCGATTTCCAAAATGAAAAGGGTTGAATGTTTTCATTGCGATTTTGCCAGGCTTCTTCGCTCAAATCCTCACGCCGATAGCCGCTCGCGCCGTGATAGAGCAGGGTATAGAAATATTCTCCCGGGACAAACGGCCGCTTCGTCACAGCGCAGGCGTCTGCCCGATGTGTGATTGCCCATTCGTTTGGAAGCGGGTTCATTGTGACACCATACGACGCGGGGCGAAGAGATGAAAACCGGGCGCTTCGCGGTTGGACGCCCGCAAGTAGAGCAGATACAGGCCAATCCCAGCAAAAAGAAGATTCGGCATCCAGGCTGCCACCCACGGGGAGACACGGTCACCTTCGCCCAGCGCGAGAAACAGGTGCACCAGGAAGTTCATTGAAAAGACGAGAAAAACCGCTGCGGCAACACTCGATAAGACACCCCGACGCGAATAGCCGATTCCGAGGGGCGCAGCGATGCAGACAACAACCAAACAGGTCCACGGCAAGGCCCACCGATAATGCAGATGCGTTCGAAA
Organism: Verrucomicrobiota bacterium; assembly: GCA_046731855.1. Classification (GTDB taxonomy): domain Bacteria; phylum Verrucomicrobiota; class Verrucomicrobiia; order Chthoniobacterales; family UBA10450; genus Udaeobacter. The sequence goes on from JBKPLX010000022.1 coordinate 1,368, forward strand.
CGGCGCGAGCAACGTTGCGGGGAAATCCGCATTGAAACGCAAGTACTCTCTTAATTCTGGCAGGCTCAGAAATTCCGCGCGTTCATTTGCGCTACCGAGCCGGAATGGCGTCTCGCTCCAGTGCTCGATCTTGAGAGAAGGATAAATCTGCTCGTCAACGATATTTCCCGCGTGATCATAGTGAACGACCTTTACGTTCTCCAAATTCCAGGTTTTGGATTCTGGGCCGTAGGAAGCGCGACTTGCGACATAATTTGTAACGATATTGTCGTTCGCGTCCTGCTGAAGGACCTGAACGTTATTGAACGTGTTACCCCGAGGAAGGAAATTCTGAATGAACCAGGTGCGCAAGTCTGTGCGATTACGAAAAATTTGTCCCTGAACGTAACGACTGGGACGGGCCTGTGCTTCGGAAAGAAAATTTTTGCGGGCCAGTTCTGCATGCGGCGCAAGCGAATAGTTGAGCGCCATGCTGGCCCCCACAGTGAGCAAGCCCATACCGATCAATGGCATTAGGACGCGTGGGAGACTAATGCCCGCGGTGAGCATGGACACAATTTCGTTTGAGCGCGACATTCGACCCAAAGCAAAAAGAAGCGACAACAGAAGTGACACAGGAAGTAGAATGATTAAAACCTGCGGAATCTGCGTGGCGTAGTAACGAGCGACCAGAAGCAGACCGACGTGCTCATCGATAAAGGTCGAAATGTTATCGCTCACATCGAAAATAAGCCAGATGGAGATAAAGCCGGCGATGCAGTAAAGATAGACCTGCAAGAAATTGCGAATGACGTATCGGTCGAGAAGTCTCATTGCGATTTAGATCGTCCTGTCCCAATTAGCGTACTCAAATCAATGACGCGTGCCAAATCACGGGCAAGATTGCGATTCGAACTCCCTAATGATGAAATCCGAATGAAAACGCGCGAAGGAAGGTCATGATCGCACTGAAAGACAGCTTGGGCACCGATTTTGTCGAACGTGTCCGCGCTTTTTTTTCGGAGAACGGCCCGCTGTCGAAGGCAAAGAACTTCGAGTTCCGTCCGCAACAGCAGGAAATGGCGGCCGCGATTGCCCAAGCGCTGGAGGAAGAGCGCCATTTGGTGGTCGAAGCGGGAACTGGTGTAGGTAAATCTTTGGCTTATCTCGCGCCGGCAATTTTATTGGCGATCGAGGAACATAAAAAGGCAATCGTCTCGACTCACACAATTAATCTTCAAGAGCAACTTCTCTACAAAGACATCCCCATTCTGAAGAAGATTCTGCCGGTCGAGTTCAATGCTGCCTTGATGAAAGGGCGCCAAAATTATCTTTGCCCACGACGATTGGAACGCGCGCTGCAACAAGCCAATGAGCTTTTCACCGGACCGGAGCAAAACGAGCTGAAGAGGCTGGCGGAATGGGCGCGCACAACGCGCGACGGTTCGCTCAGCGATCTATCGGTCGAGCCCGATCCCAAAGTGTGGATACAGGTCTGCAGCGAAGCGCACATCTGCACACAGAAAACCTGCGGCCAGGATCAACGCTGTTTTTATCAGCAAGCGCGCAAACGTCTGCTGGCAGCCGACGTATTGGTGGTCAATCACACGCTGCTGTTTATTCTTTTGATCAGTCCGGAGATCCAGCAGGAACGCGAGAACGGCTTCATTTTTCCGAATGATTTTCTCATTTTGGACGAAGCGCACACGGTCGAGCGGGTCGCATCGCGGCAGATCGGCATGAGCATCTCGCAGTACGGGCTAAGATCGACGATCCAGCGGCTTTACAATGCCCGCACGCGCAAGGGCCTTTTCACCGTGACGCGCGATGCGGAGGGCGTACGGCTGGCGGCTGAGCTGGTCGATGACGCGGAGAAGTTTTTCGCTGCGGTTGAATCGAAATGCGATTTCAAGAAAGGCCGCGAATTTCGGGTACGTGAGGCAGATCTCGTCCGCGACACAATCACGGGTCGCCTGACGACGTTGCACGCCCGGATCGCCGACGTTGTAAAACGAACTGACGACGAGTTTCTAAAAGCGGAATTACAGGAATACGGCAGACGGATTCGTGACGCCCGCGCTGGTGTCGGAGCGTTTCTGGATCAAAGCGCTCGCGAGCATGTGTACTGGGTCGAGCGCACGGGAAAGACGGCGCAATTTCTCACCCTTAACGCCGCGCCGATCGATATCGCGCCTGTCCTGCGTCAAATGATTTTTCGCGATAATTGTTCGTGCGTTATGACCAGCGCGACGCTTTCAGTGGGTCGCAAGGATCTCGCTTATTTCCGCCAACGCATCGGCGCGGAGGAAGCCGAGCCGACGTTACTGGGCGGCCCGTTCGATTTTCAGAAGCAAATGAGAATGTTCATCGTGCGGAAAATGCCTGATCCGCGCGACGCTCAATACGAAGAAGCGCTTGAACATTGGATCGCGCATTTTGTCGAGAAGACCGACGGCCGCGCGTTCGTCCTTTTCACAAATTATCGGGGCATGCAGCAGGTAGCCGACCGAATGGCTCAATTCTTTTCGGAAAAGAAATTCAATCTGCTGGTGCAAGGCGGCGGCGCGCCGCGCGGAAAACTTCTTGATCAATTCAAGACCACGCCGCGCAGCGTTCTGTTTGGCACCGACAGTTTTTGGATGGGCGTCGACGTCCCCGGCGAGGCGCTTTCGAATGTGATCATTACGCGTCTGCCCTTTGCGGTGCCGGATCATCCACTTGTCGAAGCGAAACTCGAATTGATCGAGGAGCGGGGCGGTGATCCGTTCACTGAATATTCGCTGCCGGAAGCGATCCTGAAGCTGCGACAGGGGGTAGGCCGCTTGATCCGAACAAAGAGCGACCGCGGCATCATCGTTATCCTCGACAATCGGATCGTGACCAGACCTTACGGTCGCGCCTTCCTGCAAGCGTTACCGAAATGTCCGATGGAAATAATCTAAGTTCCTCCGTTTAGCGAGCTGTCATTCCGAGCGAAGCCGAAGGCGAAGTCGAGGAATCTCTCGAGGTTGGGAATTGAAATGGGGAGAAAAATTAGAGATGTCTCGATTCCGCTCGACATGACAGAGAGGAAAGGAAATGTTCACTTGAACATATCTTTCTAGCGACTTAATTTGAGCGCATGGAGCGCTCTGATTCGTCACATTCCTCTTCAGCAAGAGATCGGGAAATCGAGATCCGCCAAATTCTGACCATCCTGCATAAGTGGGGGATTCATACCCTTGGGCAGTTTGCGGTCCTGGATAGAGAGCAGGTGGGTGCACGACTTGGCCCTGAAGCAGTCCGAATGTGGGAACGGACTAATGGGCAATCGAATCGACTGCTTAAATTAATTCGGCCGCCGGAGTCGTTTGAGGAGAGCTTCGAATTTGAGAACGAAATCGAAACCGCCGAGCCGCTTCTCTTTATGCTTCGCCGGTTTTTGGAGCAACTCGCCATCCGGTTGAGCGGAATTTATCTCGTGGCAAAAGAACTGACCCTGCGGATCACGTTCACGGATAAACAAATTTACGAACGCATTTTCAAAATTCCGCAGCCGACCAACAACGTCGATCTTCTCTTCCGGATGCTGCATATGCATCTGGAGAATTTTAAATCGGAATATCCGATCTCAGCGGTTGCCCTGAGCGCGCAGCCGATCAAGCCTGCGAAAGAACAATTCGGATTATTTGAAACTACATTACGCAATCCGCACCAATTATCAGAAACGCTCGCCCGTTTGACAGGTCTTCTGGGCGCTGATCGTGTTGGCACGCCGGTCTTGGAAGAAACGCATCGGCCGGATGCATTTCGGATGGAATCATTCGCATGGCAGGTAGGAGCGATTGACCTCAATCGGCCGATGGCTATCGAACCAACATTTCAGACAGCGCTGCGGCGTTTTCGGCCAAATGTGTCGGTATCAGTCTTATTGGATGAAGAGGGACCTGTGCACGTTCGCGGCGCAGATCTTCGCGGCAAAATCATCGATCAACGCGGCCCATTCTTGATTTCCGGAAACTGGTGGGACGAAAAATCGTGGGCATGCGCAGAGTGGGATCTGCAACTGGACGCTGGAGAACTGGTTCGGTGTTACGAATCGGAGGCAACTTGGAAAATTGATGGGATTTATGACTGACAATTCGAAGTCGTCCTGAGCGGAGCGCAGCGAAGTCGAAGGATCCCGCGGAATAGCCTTAAGCTTTCGCAACGGGATTCCTCGACTTCGCTGGGAATGACGATGAGCTACGTCGAACTTCATGCGTGTAGCGCGTTCAGCTTTTTGCGCGGCGGTTCGTTCCCGGAACAATTAGCTGAGGTCGCCGCCGAGCTGGAAATGCCGACGATCGCTTTACTCGATCGCAACGGCGTTTATGGCGCGCAACGATTTTCCGTCGCCGCGCGCGAGCGCAAGGTACAATCAATCATCGGGTGCGAATTGGCGATGGAAGACGGCAGCATTTTGCCGGTGTTGGTTGAAAATCGCAGCGGTTACAAAAATCTTTGCGAACTGCTAACCCAGGCGCATCTGCGCAGTGAAAAAGGCAAATGCGCGGTGCGATGGAATGAACTCCCGCAATTCGCAAAAGGACTCGTCGCGTTGTTCAACGCCTCGTTCGCAAACGGTAAGGCGTCTGTGTCAGGCGCCAATTTTCCCCGGCGTTTCATAGAATGGAGCCGCGGGAGCGCGAGCGACATGGACGGGCAGGTTGAAAAACCCAGCGAGCGGGAGCGGGCGAGTCAAACGCCCTGCAAATCTATCGAAAAACTAATCGACGCTTTTGGCCGTGAAAATGTGTTCGTAGAACTTCAGCGGCATTTCATTCGGGGTGAAGAACGCGTGAATCGTGAATTGATTCATCTGGCGCGCGCAAATCGATTACTGCTCATCGCTACAAATGGCGTGAAATACGCGAAGCCGTACGGACGGGAAGTGGTGGATGTGTTCACCTGCATCCGCGAACACACCCATCTGGATGCTGCCGGAAAATTGCTGGCGCAAAATGCCGAGTGCCATCTGAAAAGCGATCGGCAAATGCGAGCAATTTTCGCGGATTTGCCGGAAGCAATTGAAAACACGTCACGCCTGGCCGAGCGGCTTGTGTTTTCGCTGGAAAATATCGGGTACGAATTTCCGGAATATCCGGTGCCCGCAGGTCACACGATGGATTCATTTTTGCGCACCATCGTCTGGTTTGGTGCGCAACAACGTTACGCTGCGATTAGCACGAAAGTGAAACGCCAGCTCGAGGAAGAACTAGCGCTCATCACGAAGCTCGGATTTCCCGGCTATTTTTTGATTGTCTGGGACATCGTCAATTTCTGTCGCGAGCACAATATCATGGTCCAGGGCCGGGGCAGCGCCGCGAACAGCGCGGTTTGTTATTGCCTGGGAATCACGCCGGTCGATCCGGTGGAAAATCATCTGGTGTTCGAACGATTCCTAAACGAGAGCCGCAAAGGCTGGCCTGACATCGATCTGGATCTTCCCAGTGGCGATCGCCGCGAAGCAGTGATCCAGGAAATTTATCGCCGCTATGGCAAACATGGCGCTGCGATGACAGCGAACGTGATCACGTATCGTGGTCGTAGCGCAGCGCGCGAGATAGGGAAAGCGCTCAATTTTTCTCCGAGCATTATCGATCGTTTCTCACATCTGTTTGCGAGTGGCGATTTCCCGCACACGCTCGAGCTCGAATCGCAGATCGAACAGGCTGGCTTGCCGAAAAACCATCCGCGCATGCCGGCGTTCATCAGACTTTATCGCGCAATTTATGGATTGCCGCGGCACCTCGGCCAGCATTCCGGCGGCATGATTATCTGTCAGAACAAGCTCAGTTCGTTTGTGCCGCTGGAAAATGCTTCAATGCCTGGACGGGTGGTTGCTCAATGGGACAAGGACGATTGCGAAGATCTCGGCATCGTGAAGGTGGACTTGTTAGGCCTCGGCATGATGTCGGTAATGCAGGACGCGTTTGAATTATGCCGTGAACGCGGACGCCCACTCGATCTGGCGCATATTCCCAAAGATGATCTGGTGACCTTCGAGATCATGCAGCGCGCCGATACGATCGGTGTTTTCCAAATCGAAAGCCGGGCACAAATGGCCACGCTGCCGCGGATGAAGCCGGAATGTTTTTACGATGTGGTGATCGAAGTGGCGATCATCCGTCCGGGGCCGATCCAGGGTGACATGGTGCATCCATATCTTGCACGCCGCGCTGGACGCGAACCGCCCACATATTTTGATCCGCGTCTGGAGCCTGTTTTAAAACGCACACTCGGTGTTCCATTGTTCCAGGAGCAAATGCTCAAGATCGCAATGGTGATGGCGGATTTTTCCGGCGATGAAGCGGAAGAGTTGCGGCGGGCGCTGAGTTTTCATCGTTCCGAAGAACGGATGAACAAGGTTTGCGCGAAATTGCGCAATGCAATGGAACGCAAAGCCGTGGCGCCGGACAAGATCGACAAAATCGTCCAGTCCATCTCATCATTTGCGCTTTACGGATTTCCGGAATCGCACGCGATTAGTTTCGCCATTCTGGCGTATGGGAGCGCGTATTTAAAAGTGCATCGTGCACCGGAATTTTACGCGAGCCTGTTGAACAATCAGCCGATGGGTTTTTACACGCCCGCGACGATTGTGAAGGATGCGCAGAGGCATGGATTGAAGATCAAGCCGGTTTGCGTCTCGCGGTCTAACTGGCGCTGCACAGTTGTCGATAACAACGCCATGCGCCTCGGATTTTGCGTCGTAAACGGATTACGCCAGGAACACGCTGATGTACTCGTTAGGCAACGACAAGCACAACAATTCGATTCGTTGGACGACTTCAAGCGACGCGTTCCGCTCTCAAAAGAGGAATTACGCACCTTAGCGGAGTTGGGCGCGCTCAATTGTTTTGCAGAACATCGGCGCGCGGCGATGTGGGAAGTGGAAGAAACATTACATGATGATTTGTTAGTACGGTCGCGTGTTGTAGCGGCGTTTGTGTCAAACGCCGAATCACGAAAGCAGGCGCTCGCCGCGGCGAGCGCCTGTACAATCTCGCCGCTTTTGCGAATGACCTTACCTGAGCGCGTAAAAGCAGATTACGAGACAATGAACCTGACCACCGGCCCACATCCGATGAAACTGTTGCGCGAAAGTTTGCCGAATATTTGGCGCGCAATCGATCTTCCGCACGCGCGACATGGTTCGACCATTCAGATCGCTGGCAACGTGATCTGCCGTCAGCGTCCGGGAACCGCGAAAGGATTTGTTTTTATCAGCCTGGAAGACGAGACCGGCGTTTCGAATGCAATTGTCGAGCCAGAGTTGTTCGAACACTTTCGGCTCGTGATTACAGAAGAAGCCTTTCTTCTCATCGAAGGCGAAGTGCAGAATTCGGACAACGTGGTTTTGATCAAAGCACGCGAGATTAGACCGCTCCTAAATGGACAACTCGTCGGGAGCGAGTCACACGATTTCCACTGATCCGTTACAGCGTTGAAGCGATGAAGCCCAAGCTACTCCCCACGCTTCGACTGTTCAACCCTTACCGTAATTTACTCTCCCGCGTGATGCGGCTCGGGCGTTTTCGGCTCTGTTGGTTTTTCGGCAGTTTTTTGATCGGATTCGAGCCAATCAGTATGGAAAGTGCCGGGCTTATCGATGCGCTCGTACGTGTGCGCGCCGAAGAAATCGCGTTGTGCTTGCAACAGGTTTGCCGGCAATCGAGCGGAACGATAACTATCAAAGTAAGCGAGCGACGCGGAAAATGCCGGGACGGCCACGCCATGCTTAATGGCTGTTGATACAGCGACGCGCCAGTTGCGCTGCGCTCTTTTGATGATCCTCGTGAAATATTTGTAGAGCAAAAGATTGTGCAGAGCAGGATCCCGCTGATACGCTTCCACGATCCGATTCAAGAATTTCGCGCGGATAATACAGCCACCCCGCCAGATGGTAGCGATGTCGCTCAGGTTGAGGTTGAATTTGTAGTCAGTGCTGCCGGAGCGCAGAAGCTCCATTCCCTGCGTGTAAGAAACGACTTTCGATGCATAAAGCGCGTCGCGGATTGCATCGACGAAGCGTGGCCGATTGCCTTTGAATTTTCGAGCTCTCGGTTGCGGCAGGATCTTGGACGCGGCCACGCGCTCTTCTTTCTGCGCAGAGACAACCCGCGCTTCAACCGCGGCGTTAATTGTAGAAATAACGACAGATTGTTTGATAGCAGCTTGAAGTGTCCAGATGCCAGTTCCTTTTTGTCCGGCTTTGTCGAGAATCATATCGACCAGCGGTTTGCCAGTGTCGGGATCGATCTTTCGAAAAATTTCTGACGTGATCTCAATCAGATAACTGTCGAGCTCGCCCTTGTTCCATTCTGCAAAGATGTCTGCAAGCTCCGGAGCCTGCATCTCTAGGACATCCTTCATGATCGCGTACGCTTCGCAGATTAATTCAATGTCGCCGTACTCGATGCCGTTGTGGACCATCTTAACGTAATGGCCTGCGCCATCCGGCCCCATGTATCGGCAACACGGTTCGCCATCCACTTGTGCAGCGATCTTGCGAAAAATGGGTGCGATGATCTCCCATGACTCTCGCGAACCGCCAGGCATGAGCGAAGGGCCTTTGAGCGCGCCTTCTTCCCCTCCGGAGACGCCCATGCCGACAAAATGAATTCCTGTTGGCTCCAATTCTTCGTCGCGCCGTTTTGTGTCTGTGAAAAGAGAATTTCCTCCGTCGATCAGCACGTCGCCCCGCTCGAGGAATGGCACGATTTCGCCGATAACAATGTCCACCGGCTTGCCGGCCTTGATCATCATCATGGCTATGTGCGGTTTCTTGAGCGCTGCGACAAATTCCTCGATGGTGCGTGTGGGCCGAATATTTTTTCCTTTTGCCCTGCCGGCAGCAAATTTCTCGGTGACTTCGGTCGTACGGTTGAACACCGCGACAGAAAAACCCTTCGATTCAAGATTCAGGGCGAGGTTCTCGCCCATCACAGCCAGGCCGATCAGTCCAATATCACATTGATTCGTATTCATTTTAGTATCTTGTTTTTCCAACAGCTCGAAGGAGGAATCACTCACTGTAGCGATTACTTGAACCTTATGGCAAATCCGGTTTATGAAGTTTTAGTGACAGAAGCGCGGCTCAGTGCGCCAGAGAATCGAATGGATCCTGCCGCAGGCGCGAGAGTTGATTTTCAGGGGATTGTGCGCGCCTCCGAAAATGGGCGCGAAATCGAGGGAATCGATTACGAAGCGCATCGCGAAATGGCCGAACATCAGCTAAAGCAAATTGCCGAGCAGGCCGCGATCGAATTCGGGCTGCGATCCGTAATCATCCATCACCGGATTGGGTTTGTCGCGGTTGGAGAACCGTCTCTTTTTACGCGAGTGTGCAGTGGACATCGCGAAGCAGCGTTTCAAGCGAGTCGATGGATTGTGGAAGAGTTGAAGAAAAAAGTTCCGATTTGGAAACGGCCAAAATTCAAAGCTGAAAATGACAGGCGGCCGGTTTCATCGCCCCCTACAACGGCCTCCGCCACAGCAAGATGAACTGGGCGAACCGCCTTACTCTGAGTCGGCTGGCGCTAACTGTGTTTTTCGTCGTGGCGCTCAATTCCTCCTGGCAATATGCGCGCACCACGGCGCTGATCATCTTTCTGATCGCTGGTTTGACGGATTTCATCGATGGCGAGATCGCCCGGCGCTACGGCGTGATTACAAACTTTGGCAAGTTGATGGACCCGTTAGTGGACAAGATCATGATGGCGGCCGCTTTTATTTCGTTGGTGCCTCTTAAGGCTGTGCCGGCATGGGCTGCCACGACTGTGGTCGCGAGAGATTTCTTAATCACGGGCTTGCGCTTAATGGCGAGTGCCAACGGGCGGATTTTGCCGGCGGAACGGCTGGGCAAACAGAAAACTTCGTGGCAGATCATTACGATCATTTTCTTTCTGGTGCTGCTTTCGATGGCGGAACTGCGATACGTCAGTGAGAAATCGACATGGTGGGTGCGCGCCTGGACCGAAGCCGGACCGGTGCTAGTTTGGATTACCGTCGCGCTGACGATTTACTCTGCTCTTGGCTTTGCCTGGCGGCACCGCAAGCTAATTTCCCCAGGCGAATAGCTGGCAAGTGGAAGCGAAGCATCCGACCCGTCGGAAATCCTTACGCCGCCGTTTGTCGCATAAACTATTCGTTTGTAGAGTCTTATGCTTCATCTCGCTGAACCCGCATATAATCGTCTAGCCACTTTACAATGTCGTTCGCGGGGGGAGCATAATACATCAAAATTGCTCCAAGCACAACAGGCTTTAAGTGAGACAGTTATGTGTCGATTGAGGGAAGCGCTTTCTGTTGGCACGGCATTTGCAGCAATGTGCACGATTACACTTTTGTTACGCCGTGCCATGCAACCAAACGCCGTTTTGAGACACAAATTCTTGCTGCTCTACATGGCCTTTTGCGGAGTGATGTTTGCGCCGAGCCATGACGCGAAGGCCCTTGCCCTTAATATTGGCGACTCGCACCAAGTGGGCTTTCTCTGGCCCGGTATACAACCAAAAACGGATAATCAAAACAAAGCAACCTACGTGAATCACTTAATCGGCATGGCTCTTGGTACCGTCGACGTCGGTAGTGGCGAGGTCTACTTTCGCTCAAACCATAGTTTTGAATCCTTGCCGGGCGCCGCTCGCGCTCTTAACGGCGGTGGCAGAACGATAAATGTTCGCACCGGTGGTTTGTACACATACCTATTCGCGACCTACGGCGGCTACGGTTCCGAAGTGTGGTACGTTGGTAATCTGAGTGGAATAATAACGATTCCCTTTCTAGCTACAGGGCATCACCTCACCGGATGGACGCTCTTTGGCCCAGGCGGCGTAGGGGTCCCGGATGGTGGAATCACGGTAATGTTACTCGGTGCGGCTCTCGGCGTGCTCGCTTTGGCACGACGCTTCCTAATGCGTTAGCGGTCCACGTAATTCAGGAGCTGACGAGACCATATGCCCGCCTGGAGGGTTGTAGTAAGAACGAGACGCGAGCACCGCAAAATCGCCGTTGTGTCGGCATGAAAACACGCCGTGCTAC
>JBKPLX010000023.1:0-3755 GCA_046731855.1 Verrucomicrobiota bacterium
TACCGCCACAACAGAACGCTCTGCTGATGTCCTTAACATTACTGCCGGAAACGCCGAAATGACGATTTCTGGTTCGATACGGATTGGCAGCTTCGGTCAGCAGGGGCGTGCAGACTAAAAGCACGGTGAAAACTGACGCTAAGAGATGGATTCTGGTTCTCATCATATCGACTCCTTTGCGTGCGAAATTAATGAACTCTGCGTAAAAAAGTAAAGAACATTTTGTAAATGGCCGGGATCATTCATCATCCGGCAATCAAAAACGATTCATTGCGGCGTAGGGGATTGGCCGGATTTCAAAAGCTAAAGGCGCGATGCTCGTCAACAATCCAGATTGTTCGCCTGTTGGCATCGCTTGCTGAGACCCATCCCAAGCTCCAGCTCCTTTTCTTGAAACTGTCAGCGACGATTTCCCATTACTGCTTCAGTAAGGTATCCTTCCGCTCGTGTTCTCCCCACGGCTCCCCTACTAGGCCGTTGCTACGGAAGTGGCGCGCCAGGGAGAAAATTCTTCGAAGACATCGCCGCGACTCCGGACCTACCGTCTCCATCGAAGGGTCCGCGAGGGGAACCGGGTACGCACTCTTCATCATCCGCCGGAGAGGCGAACCAGAAGACCACGTGGTTCAGATCTATACGGACCCCGGTGATGTTGTTAAAAGCGAAAGCCTCATCGATAATGGCTTCGATGCGCACGTTCCCTTTGCCCCTCTCATCCGTGGTGAAATCCCCGATATACTCGACGGCACCGAAGGGAGGCACAGGCATTTCGGTCAGGAAGAGCGCAAAGGTCGTGTTTGGCCGCAGGTCATCGGCACGCAACACCAGCGAATCGAAACCGAGCCTTTCCTCGCTCGGGAAAACGATAACGTGTGCCTCTGCGTGCGGCAGGCAGGCCGCGATAGCATCTGAAGCTGGCACCAAGTCGAACTCAAACCTCGCTGCGTGGGCAGCCGCTAGATTGAACATGAGTGTTAAACCCAGAGTGGCGATCGCCAGCAAGAGCGAATGTCTTTTCATGATATTTTTCTCCATTTCTTTCTTTTCCCCGCCCGTATTGATTTTGTTGGTTGCGGGTCCGGAAGAAGCGAAGAACCTGGCGGGGCAGAAAGACACTCCGCCTGATTCAGATCCGTAGAGAAGCCCTAGCTTTGATACCTTCCGTTAGGGAGTCAAGACAAATTCACGGTTAGTATATGGGACCTTAGTCCTACCTCTTCCATCCCTTTAGGGCGATATCGACACTGTAGCGCTGGGTCTTGAAACACTTCCAGGTTGTCCTCCACAACCACTAGGTTGTTATCAGCCCGTCGTTTCCTAATTCAGCTTCTCCCAGCCAGAGTACTGAATATCAGGCCGCTCCTTATGATCGGTAGCGTGAAATAGAACTTCGTCCAAGCTGCGCCGATCAAAGATTTCGCCGCATTTTGCGCAAACTGCGAAGTGCTCTTTTTCTTCGGGCGGAAGCTTTCGTATTCTTCGAGTGCCATTTTGGCGACCCCTGCTCATAGTCTTCGATCCGATTCGTCAAACGCAATTACGCGTTCAATGTTGCCGCTTGAATCGAAAATGCGTATCTCTCCTGTACGAAGTCGAGCGCGGGTTTCCGCGTAGCCAATTGCCTGATCTTTCACAAGAAACACGGGTTCAACGCCGGTGATTCAAAGACGCACCAACCCCATTTGCGAGGTTTTACTTCAATGACTGTCATCGCCAAGAAACGTTGAAACCGCTAATTCGTGCGTGATCCGCTCAAGTTCAAGAAATGCGGTCAGCTTTTCATCTGACCGAACGAGAAACCTTTTGCCGTTATCGCGGTGGGCGTCAATGGGGCCCGTTCAGGGGCAAGGAGGCACTTGCGGGCAACCTGGGTCGTCTACCTCGATCCGTCTCGGCGCGCCGTGTGGGACAATCTGAACTGCGACATCTTTCGCCTCCGCGCCCGTCTCGTTAACTACGTTGTGTACGTCCCCGCATCCTATGTCGGTGAAGCTCTCTCCCGCACTGTACGTGGTGGCCGTGCAGTCCGCCTTATAAACCGTGAGCGTTCCCTCTATCACTGTGATCAGACTAGGACCGGGATGGCTGTGCCAACCAGTTTGGCCCCCGGGCTGGAAGATGACTTCGGTGACATAGACATCCGAATCTCCCCTGATGTTTATGTGGAGGTACCACGGGAGGCGCGTACCGGGAAGCTCCCTGCACATCAAGTCAAGCAAGCCATCCGGAAAGAAGCCCGCTGGCACAGGGTCTAAAAGATTGGTGCTTGTAGTACCGCACCCGGGGTTTGCGCGGGCAGGAACAGGTGTCAACGCGCCGACGAACAGCGCCGGTGCGATGAGCAGTGATAGAGTTCGTATTTTTTTGAAGCGGGTCAGAGGATTCATGGTTCTTCCTTTCTTTCCCCGCCGTTTTGATCCTGTTGGTAGCGGAGTCCGGAAGAGACGAAGAACCCAGCGGGGAGAAGTCCTCCGCCTGATTCAGATCCGTTTAGCGACCCCGAGTTTGCAAAAAGCTTGTTAGGCTGTCAAGCCAAATCGCCGTGAGTGCGAATCGCTGATTCCAACTCTAGAAACGCCGTCAACTTTTCGTCGGTATGCATAACCAATCGCTTTCCGGTATCGCGGTGTGCATCAACAATCCAGAGCGTTCGCCCATCGGAATCCACGGCTGAGACCCAGCCCAAACTCCAACCGGCTTTGCTCAGCTTATCAGCGATGATTTCCCAGTACTTCACGCCAACGGCTGCCGAATAGATTGATGTACGCGTGTTCCGTAATCGCGATCGCTGCAGGATGTTTTAGCAGCCGTTCAGTCGTGATCGCGTAAAACTCGCTCCCACAGTCCTCTGCCTTCGCAATCACCCGTAGTTATAATGCTTCAGCGCAGCACGATCGATGACGGTGTGCACGACATTGAAACCAGGCCCGCCTCCCGAGCAAACCTCCATAAGCGCCGAATCTTCAAACTCGCCTATTAGCCGCGGGCGAATTCCATGCTTGTCGAACCACGCATCCAGGGCCATGCGCATACCCATGTTTGTGCTCGGCAGCAGCGCGGGAGCGCCGTCGAGCGAGCGCGGAAAGAACGCGCTGGCTTCCCGCGTAATCGGTCTCCTTATTTATCGAAAACTTTCTTAACGTCTCCGACCTTCTTTCGCACTTTGCCGCCGGTTTTCTCGGCAGCTCCGCGCTCCTCTAAGTCACGGTTGTTGGTAAACTTACCAGTCTCTTCTTTGATCTTGCCCTTAGCCTCGTGCAGGCTGCCTTTAGTTTTGTCATTCGTGCTTGAATCCATACTATTTAATCGTCGAGAATTCCCAACTTGGTTGCGTGCTCCAGCACCAGGACTTTGTGCAATGTGATCCACGCAATCCCGATTAGGCGGACAAAGTTACAGCACGCGGCCAAGAGCCGGCGCCGCGGTGTGTTTTGCCGGAAACGCGCCTTAATTGGGCCAAAGGGACTGCCTGATCCGTTCTCCTTGTATCGCCAGGTGGCGAAGTACAAAAAAAATGAAACGAATTACATTCTTCTTACTGTGTCTCGCTGGCCTCACCTTCTCCGCAATCGGCCAGAACACGCCAGCCGATAATACTGGCAGGAACAAAGTGGATCGCTCCGGTGACACGAAGACTTCGGGCGATCAGTCCAACACTGCGGAAGACACCAAGACGACCGCAGCGGTTCGCCGTGCAATTGTCGGTGATAACTCGCTGACAATGACAGCGAAAAACGTGAAGATCGTCACGGCCA
>JBKPLX010000024.1:0-10289 GCA_046731855.1 Verrucomicrobiota bacterium
ACAGACCGGAGCAACCTGCTGCGAAAGGAGGCGATATAGATTGAAATTTTTGAAAGTGATCATGATCGCGGTCGTAATGGCCAGCGCTTTGGGACTCGGGGCTTGTGCGCAAACGAGGGAAGCGCCGCCACCTCCGACGGCCAAAAAATAATTAACAGCGGCTGGTTGTTTTATTGTGGGCGGTTTCGCCCAAGAGGCCAGGTCGTGCTTCGACCTGGCCTTTTTCTTTTTCCGGATTCCATCTGTCCCACGCGACATGGAACATATGCGATCGATGGGCAACTCCTTCCCATCTCATCGTTTTCCAATTAAGCTGCATGAATGGAATTGACAGGTGAAAGCATTTCTCTTTCGCAAATCGCCGCCGTGGCGCACGATGGGGAGGACGTTAAGGTTTCCGGTCTAGCGGAGCCGCGCATTCTGGCGTCACGCAAAGTTGTCGAAGAAATCATTGCGCGCGATGCCGTCGTTTATGGCGTAACAACAGGCTTTGGCAAACTGTCTGACGTTCGCATTCCGCGCGACTCCTTAAATGAGCTCCAGCTCAATCTTGTTCGCAGCCACGCTTGTGGAATTGGTGAGCCCCTGTCGGAGCCAGAAGTTCGCGCTATGATGTTGCTGCGTTCAAACGTGCTTACCCTCGGCTTCAGCGGCATTAGGCTCGAGATCATTCAAATGCTTGCCGAGATGCTCAATCGCCGCGTCCATCCGGTTGTTCCCGAAAAAGGGTCAGTCGGCGCCAGCGGAGATCTCGCGCCGCTCGCGCATCTGGCACTTACGATTATCGGAGAAGGCGACGCGTTTCTTAATGGCGAACGAATGGAAAGCGGTGAAGCGTTGAGCCGCGCGAAATTGAGACCGGTACAACTGGGAGCAAAAGAGGGGCTTGCGCTCTTAAACGGCACTCAGGCCATGCATGCGGTTGGCGGGCTCGCACTTCTCCGCGCAAAACGGATTTCGCGTCTCGCGGATGTTTCAGGTGCCATGAGCCTGGAGGCCCTCAAAGGTACTCCCGCTGCGTTTGATCCTCGTTTGCAGGACGCCCGGCCACATCCTGGACAAAAGGCCGCGGCAAAACATTTGTTAACGCTTCTGGAGGGAAGCGAAATTCGTCAGTCACATCTACAAGACGATCCACGGGTCCAGGACGCCTACAGTCTTCGCTGTATGCCACAGGTACACGGTGCGGTGCGCGGTGCTTTGTCGCACTGCGAAGACGTGCTGCTGGTTGAATCCGCGTCGGCGACTGACAACCCACTCGTCTTCTCTGAAGCTGGAGATGTCATTTCGGGCGGCAATTTTCATGGCGCTCCGCTCGCGTTCGCGTTCGATTACGCTGCGATTGCGATTGTCGACCTGATGAGCATGAGCGAGCGGCGAATTGATCGGTTGGTTAATCCGGACAAGAACGAAGGACTGCCCGCATTTCTGGCGCGGCAACCGGGTGTACAGTCCGGCTTCATGACTGCGCACGTCGCTGCGGCTTCCCTCGTCAATGAAGCCCGCGTGCTCGCGCATCCTGCCAGCGTTGATAACATCACAACCTCGGGCGGAAAAGAAGATCACGTTTCCATGGGAATGACGAGCGCGTTGAAGCTGCGATCGATTATTAATCTTGCCGAAAACCTGTGGGCCATCGAGTTACTCGCGGCCGCCGAAGGCCTGGAACACCGGCGCCCATTGAAAAGCGGCGTCGGTGTTGAGCGCACTTTTGCAACCGTTCGTAGATTCGCGCCGCCACTGACGCAGGATCGACCACTCGCGAATGACATTGCGCGTGTTGCCGAAGCAATTCGTCGGGGTGATTTTGATAGCGCAGACGAAGAGTTATGAGCGGAAAAAGAATTATCCATGCACCGCGGGGCAGCGATCGAAGCTGCAAGGGCTGGCACCAGGAAGCTGCGATGAGGATGTTGATGAACAACCTCGATCCGGACGTCGCAGAGGATCCCGACCGGCTCGTTGTTTATGGCGGAACTGGACGCGCTGCCAGGAGCTGGGAGGCTTTCGATGCAATTGTTCGATCGCTGCGCCAGCTCGAAAACGACGAGACGCTCCTCGTCCAATCCGGGAAACCGGTGGGCAAGTTCAAGACGCACGACGAAGCGCCGCGCGTTCTGATCGCCAATTCAAATCTCGTCGGTCAATGGAACAATTGTACAGAGTTCAATCGCCTCGAACGTCTTGGTCTGACAATGTACGGACAAATGACGGCGGGCTCCTGGATTTACATAGGTAGCCAGGGAATCGTGCAGGGAACGTTCGAAACGTTTGCCGCTGCCGGGCGCAAACATTTTAGCGGCTCGCTTGATGGAAAATTTGTGGTGACCGGCGGGCTCGGCGGCATGGGTGGCGCGCAGCCACTTGCTGCAACGATGAACGGCGCGGTGTTTCTCGGAGTGGAAGTGGATCCGGCCCGGATTGAGAAAAGATTGAAGAGCGGATACTGCGATAAGATCGCGCACTCGCTCGATGAGGCGCTTAAGTTGATCGATCAGGCACGGAAAGAGCGACAGTCGCTCTCGGTGGGACTTGTTGGCAATTGCGCGGATGTTTTGCCGGAATTCGTCAGGCGTGGAGTTGTTCCTGACGTTCTAACCGATCAAACCAGCGCGCACGATGCGTTGAACGGTTATGTCCCCAACGGGATGTCGCTCGAAGACGCTCTCGCGCTGCGTAAGAAGAATCCAGACGAATACATCGAGCGTGCAATGCAGTCGATGGCCGTGCATGTCGACGCCATGCTTGCCCTCCAAAAGAAAGGCGCGGTGACGTTCGATTACGGAAACAATATTCGCGCGCAGGCAAAAAAAGCTGGAATCAAAAACGCGTTCGAGATTCCCGGATTTGTTCTCGAATACATTCGCCCCTTATTTTGCGAAGGACGCGGCCCGTTTCGCTGGGTGACATTGAGCGGCGATGCCAACGACATTGCCCGCACCGACAAACTGGCGCTCGAATTATTTCCGAAAAACCAAACGCTCGCTCGCTGGATGAAGCTCGCGCGGGAACGAATTCAGTTTCAAGGATTGCCGTCGCGGATCTGCTGGCTCGGATACGGCGAACGAGCGGAGTTCGGGGTAGCCATGAACGACCTGGTGAAGCGTGGTGAAATCAAAGCACCGATTGTCATTGGGCGCGATCATCTCGACGCGGGCTCGGTTGCATCACCCAATCGCGAAACTGAAGGAATGCTCGACGGCAGCGACGCAATCGCAGATTGGCCGCTCCTTAATGCGCTGATTAACACTGCCGCGGGCGCTTCCTGGGTGTCTATCCACAATGGCGGCGGTGTTGGCATCGGCTTCTCGCAGCACGCTGGAATGGTTGTCGTTGCCGACGGTAGCGATAATTCCAAACGCCGCCTTGAGCGAGTCCTCACGAGCGACCCGGGCATGGGGGTTCTTCGTCATGCCGACGCAGGCTACTCCAAAGCAATCGAATTCGCTGCCGGGCACGATATCGAGATCCCGATGCAGCCTCAACGGCGTGACTAGGGTTGCGGATTTAAGACTTCATGCCAGAAAACGACGTCAACTTGCGCGACGGCAGGATTGTTCGAAGCGAAGAACCGCTTAACCTGGAAATGCCGTTTGAAACCGCCCAAAGTTTCATCACGCCGACGCAATCATTCTATGTCCGAACACATTTCCCGATTCCGAAGATCGACAGGGATGCATGGTGGCTGCATGTTGAGGGCGAAGTCGAGAAACCGTTCGCGATTAATTACGAAGAATTGGTTAGCTTGGAATCGCTGACGGCTCCGGTGACGCTGGAGTGCGCAGGGAACAATCGGAGTTTTCTCGAACCCAAGGTGAAAGGCGTTCAATGGGGACTGGGTGCGGTTGGCACTGCTGAGTGGACCGGTGTGCCGTTGTCGATTTTGCTAGACCGTGCGGTTGTCAACGCAAATGCATGCGAGGTCATTCTCGAAGGAGCGGATCATGGCGTTCTCGAAGATCCGAAAAGTCCGCCGGGTGAATTGACGTTTGCCCGCAGCGTTCCGCTCGAAAAGGCGCGGCGCGACGTACTGCTCGCCTATAGAATGAACGGGAAGGACGTCCCGCCGGAACACGGATTTCCAGTGCGCGCGATTGTGCCTGGTTGGTACGCGATGGCGTCGATCAAATGGTTGCAGCGCATTATCGTCAGCCGCGAGCCATTCACCGGCTACTATCAAACGTTGGATTATGCTTACTGGAAAAGGCGAGGGGATATTGGCGAACTTACGCCGCTTTCCGAGATGCAAATCAAAGCGGAGATTTCAAGGCCGACTCAGGGCGAGACCGTTCCGGTAAATTCTAATGTTAGCGTTCAGGGCGCTGCCTGGACAGGCGACCGTGAGATTACAAAAGTCGAACTCAGCACGGATGGCGGATCAACATGGAGCGAAGCAAGGTTAGTTGGCAAATCCAAACGGAATGCCTGGCGACTTTGGGAATTTGATTGGCGCACCCCGTCCAAGGCAGGACAAGTAGATCTGATCGCGCGCGCGACCGACTCAAAAGGCAGGACCCAGCCAATGCAACGCGACTGCGATCGTGGTACTTATATGATTAATCATCTGCTGCCTATTACAGTTCAGGTTGCACTGAAAGTTTTGCCGCATGTCTAGCCAGGCAGAGAAGGGAAGGGCTTTTCGTGCGCTGCATGAACGCGCTCGCGCCTTCATCATTCCGAATCCATGGGACGTCGGTACCGCTCGTTTGTTGCAATCGCTTGAATTTGAGGCGTTGGCAACGACGAGCGCTGGATTTGCATTCTCAATCGGAAAGCCAGATGGCGGCGTGGATCGCGAGACGATGCTTGCGCACGGGGCTGACATAGCCGCGGCAACCGACCTCCCGGTCAGTGCGGATCTTGAGCATGGCTATGGAGACGATCCAGCCTACGTGGCTGAAACTGTTCGGCTGGCTGCGGACGCTGGACTTGCAGGCTGCTCAATCGAAGATGTCGCTGCGCGCCGCCAACAGGCGCCGTACGAGCTTACGCTTGCGACCGAGCGGGTTCGGGCCGCAGCAGATGTTGCACATTCGTTAGACTTTCCGTTCATGCTGACAGCACGCGCTGAAAATTATGTGATCGGGCGTCCTGACCTTCGCGACACGATTGCCCGTCTTCAGGCATTTCAGGAGGCTGGCGCTGATGTCCTCTTTGCACCGGGGTTGAAAGGTAAAGAAGACATCATCACGGTGATTCAGTCTGTAGATCGGCCAGTAAACGTCGTCATGGGATTGCAAGGTGTGCAGTTGAGTCTCGCTGAGCTCTCAGAGATCGGAGTCAAACGCGTCAGCGTTGGCAGCGCGCTGTCCCGCGCAGCCCTGGGTGCCTTCCTTCGCGCTGCGCGCGAGATGCAGACACACGGAACGTTTACCTTCGCAGCCGATACGGTGAATTATGCCGATATCAATGAGATGTTGGCCTAACGGTAAAGGGCACACGTCGATCTTGTTGAGTTTCGCCGTGCCTTCGCGTTAAATCTCGGGCGATGTCGCTAGTTTTTAAAACAATTCAGACCGAAGGCATCGCTGAACTTTCGTACTTGCTTGGTGACGACGACGAAGGAGTGGGAGCGATTTTCGATCCGAGGGCCGATGTTGAGATTTATGTTGAAATGGCACGTGAAGCAGGGCTTGCCATCACTCATATTTTCGAGACACATATTCATGCCGATTTAGTCAGCGGTTCGCGCGAGCTTTGCGCGCGTCTTGAATCGGCGAAGATTTATTCCAGTGGAGAAGGCGGCGCCGAGTACGGCTTTGGACCTGAAAAGATAAAAGACGGTGATCGATTTACATTTGGCGAAGTGCTCGTCACGGCGCGGCATACTCCGGGGCATACGCCGGAGCACATGTCCTATTTGCTGTCCGAGACAGACCATCCGGACGAGCCATGGGCGGTGCTTACCGGCGATTCGCTTTTCGTCTCGTCAGCTGGTCGCCCTGATTTGTTAGGCGAGAAGCACACGACGCAACTCGCGGAACAGCAATTTCATACGTTGCGCGACTTTTATTTGAAGCTGCCCGATCACGTGATGATCTATCCTAATCACGGTGCGGGTTCGCCCTGCGGGGCTGATATTGGAGCGAGATTGAGCAGTACGATCGGTTACGAGCGAAAATTTAACAAATTCTTACAATTCAGTGATGCGAAAAGTTTCACCGAATTCGCGATCAACAGCGCGCCGCCGGTTCCGCATTATTATCCGCTCATGAAACGAGTGAACGCAGAGGGACCAAAAGTACTTGGAAACCTTCCACGCGTGCCCGGTCTTCCGCCCAAGGCATTCAAGGAAGCAATCGACAAGAAGGCCGGTGTCCTCGTAGACGTGCGCACGATGCTTGCGTTCGGGGGCGGCCACATCTCCGGCGCGCTCAACATCGGCGGCACGCCCATTCTCTCCATCTGGGCGGGCTGGATGCTTGATCCCGAAAAACCAATTCTTCTCGTCATGGAGAACGATGATGACCTTGAACGAATTGTGCGGCTTTTTGTGCGTACCGGTTATACAAAATTCGGCGGATATCTGATCGGTGGAATGAAAGCGTGGGACACAGCCGGATTTCCGCTGGAAAGAATCGGCCAGATGAGCGTGCACGAGTTGAATGACTGGAAGGCGTCGCTACAGATTCTCGATGTGCGGTCGCCCGGCGAATGGAAGAAGGGACATGTTCCCGGCGCGCAGCACGTTTTTGTGCCGGAGCTCGCCAAACGAATGGATGGACTCGATCGCAACAGACCAACGGCCGTTTACTGCGGCAGTGGCTATCGCGCGAGCATCGCCACCAGCATTCTGAAACCGTTTGGTTTTACCGATCTTTGGAATGTTCCTGGCAGCTGGGAAGCATGGAAAAAGGCGAAGCTGCCAGTAGAAGGAGCGGACAGCACATGAATGGGACAGCAACACTGCCACGCCGGTCGTTCGGCGAGACGATGCGAGCCGATGTCTGGTGGACCCACCCGCTCCTTGTATTTATCGGGTTGTCGATTTTCATCGTTTATTCCACGTGGGCCGCTTTTCAGGGGCAGAATTATTTTTTTAGCAATTACATCTCGCCATTTTATTCGCCTGAAATTCTCGGAAACTCACCACACAGTTGGTTCGGACCGAAGCCGAACTGGTGGCCCGCGTGGTTAATCTTTTCTCCTGCACTGCTCGTTCTTTGGGCCCCGGGCGGGTTTCGGGTGACATGTTATTACTATCGTGGCGCATACTACAAGGCGTTCTGGGCCGATCCGCTGGCATGCACCGTGGGGGAGCCACGTAAAAGCTATTGGGGCGAGCGTTCATTTCCGCTCATCATGCAAAATGTTCACCGCTACTTTCTTTACCTTGCGTTGTTATTCCTTCTCGTTTTGGCCTACGACGTGTGGAAAGCGCTATGGTTCGAAGACGGATTTGGAATTGGCGTCGGGACAATTGTCCTTGCAATCAACGTAGTGCTGCTCGCCGGTTACACTATTGGTTGTCACTCGCTGCGGCACTTGGCTGGCGGTCTTTTGGATCAATTCTCCAAGTCACCGGCGTGCTACCGCGCTTATACGTGCGTGAGCTGCTTTAACCGTCGCCACATGCTATGGGCCTGGCTCAGTCTCTTCTGGGTTGCCTTCGCCGATCTATACGTGCGCCTGTGTGCGATGGGTGTCTGGCATGATTGGCGGCTCTTATAGCCGCAAGTGATTCGTGAAAATGTTAAAAAGTTAGAACGGTCTGCCTTTTTAACGTGTAAGCCTTTTAACTCTTTTAACCTCTTGCCATGCCCGATTACGAAACCGCCGGACACGATGTTTTGGTGATCGGCGCCGGAGGCGCAGGCCTGCGCGCGGCGATTGAAGCTTCTACTGCAGGAGTGCGAGTCGGCCTTGTGTGCAAATCGTTGTTAGGCAAAGCGCACACCGTAATGGCCGAAGGCGGGATCGCCGCCGCGCTGGCGAACGTCGATGAGCGGGACAACTGGAAAGTGCATTTCGCCGACACGATGCGTGGAGGGCAATACGTGAATCAGTGGCGAATGGCGGAGTTGCACGCAAAAGAAGCACCCGATCGCGTACGAGAGCTTGAGGCATGGGGCGCGGTATTCGATCGTACGAAAGACGGACGCATTCTTCAAAGGCATTTTGGTGGCCACAAATATCCGCGCCTCGCGCACGTGGGCGATCGCACCGGCTTGGAAATGATTCGCACCCTACAGGATCACGGCGTGCATCGAGGCATCGATGTTTACATGGAGCACACGATTCTTTCGCTCCTCAAAGACGGCGACCGTGTGGTTGGAGCCTTCGGTTACGAACGCGAACGTGGACGCTTCAAGATTTTCCGCGCCAAAGCGGTGGTTCTCGCTACTGGCGGAATTGGCCGAGCTTACAAAATTACAAGCAACAGTTGGGAATATACCGGCGACGGTCACTCTCTCGCTTATGACGCAGGCGCAGAACTGATCGACATGGAGTTCGTACAATTTCATCCCACCGGAATGGTGTGGCCACCGAGCGTGATGGGAATTTTGGTGACCGAAGGCGTCCGCGGTGAAGGCGGCATCCTGACGAATAAAGAAGGTCGCCGTTTCATGTTCGACGCGATCCCGGAAAACTATCGTTCACAAACTGCGGACAATGAAGAAGAGGGCTGGCGTTATTGTCAGGGTAGCAAAGACGCGCGACGCCCGCCGGAGCTTCTTACGCGCGATCATGTCTCACGGTGCATCGTGCGAGAAATCAAAGAGGGCAGGGGAAGCCCTCATGGCGGTGTATATCTCGATATTTCCTGGATCAAACAAAAACTGCCGAACGCGGCCGAACACATCAAGCGCAAGCTGCCGAGTATGCATCACCAGTTCAAACAACTGGCGGACATCGATATCACAGAGCAACCCATGGAGGTTGGCCCAACGACACACTACATTATGGGTGGTGTCCGCGTTGATCCCGACACGCAAATGTCGCGCATAGCCGGGTTGTTTGCCGCAGGGGAATGCGCTGCAGGAATTAACGGCGCTAATCGCCTCGGCGGAAATTCCCTCTCCGATCTTTTGGTTTTTGGGAAACGCGCCGGCGAGTTCGCTGCAAAGTTCGCAAACGAGAATTCGTTAGGCAACATCGATTCGGCTCAGACCCAACAAATCGAAAGAGCCGCGCGTGAAGCGCTTGCTCCATTCGACCGAAGCAGCAGCGAAAATCCTTATCAGGTGCAAAAGGACCTACAGGACGCCATGCAAGATTTGGTTGGCATCGTACGTATTGAAAGCGAAATGCGTGAAGCCTTGGCGAAGATTGACGGCTTCAAGAAGCGGGCTGAGAGCGCCGCAGTCACCGGCAATCGGGAATATAATCCGGGTTGGCACACTGCGCTCGATTTAAAGAATCTACTCACAGTTTCCGAAGCGATCACACGCGCAGCTCTGGAAAGAAAGGAAAGCCGCGGGGCACAGTTCCGGGACGATTATCCCGACAAGAATGACCAGTTTTCCAAAGTGGACACGATAGTTTCCAAAGCGGCAGACGGCTCAATGCAGGTTCGGCTGGAACCGTTACCGGAAATGCCGGATTATTTGAAGCAGGTGATTGAAGAGAATCGTTGAGAGTCGGTGAAGAAGTTAAAAGGATTGAAGGGTTAAAAGTTGAAAAGAGTGCCAGAACATCAGGACACCACATTTCGAACATTTGAGGACCTCGAGGTTTACAAAAAGGCTCGAGAATTTCGAAAACGAATGTACACAACTGCGCGGAAACTTCCGGATTTTGAAAAATATGAACTTGGTCGCCAGATCCGGCGGGCTGCTGTTTCGTTGACCAACAATATCGTTGAAGGTCACGGACGCTATCATTACCTCGACGAAATTAAGTTCCAGATTCAAGCGCGCGGATCTCTCGGAGAACTGCTGGACGATCTGAATGTTTGCCAAGATGAGAATTACCTCTCTCTAGCCGAAATAGTCGAGCTGAAGGAACAGGCAAAGGAGGTGCAGCGCCTGATAAACGGTTACATTCGTTTTCTTCGTAGCCGTAAATCGGGCGGTTTGCCTGTCGTTCGGGAGTCCGATGATGACGAGTTCCTCGATGAACTCAACGATCCTTTTTAACGATCTAACCTTTTAACTTTTTAACTTCATGCCGAAAGCGACCTTCAAAATCTGGCGAGGGGATGCCAAAGGGGGCGAATTTCGCGATTACACCACGGAGATTGCTGAAGGCATGGTCGTGCTTGACGCAGTCCATGATATTCAGCGCACACAGGCGCCGGATCTCGCGTGCCGATGGAATTGCAAGGCTGGGAAGTGCGGCTCCTGCTC